>CAZSTT010000108.1:0-11825 GCA_964609705.1 uncultured Thermodesulfobacteriota bacterium | reverse complement strand
AGCCTGTCGACTCTATGCGGTTTTAAGGAGGGCTATTATATAAACAAACCTTCAATCAGGTATTAGAGGTTTCTTCAGATCACGCCCCGGTTGAGGTAAGGGAAAATCTGGATTCATAAAGGCCTTAAGGCTATTACTAAGGCAAGATCTTCCCTTCGATTAAATCGACATTAGTTAAAAAAAAGTTAATCTGGCCTCAAAAGACCGGAAAATCCTTTTTATATGATTCAAAACTGCTTGATCTTCAATCAACCTTTTCAACTTCACTCATCTTCCTTTCCAGGCAATTAATCCTTTCAAAAACCCGGGGAAAGAGCTTTTGATCGGTATGGGGGAGGAAAAGGGAGGCAATATAATGATTCATAAAATTCGCGTTCTCGCTTAGTTCAATATTCGTCATTTTATTAAAAATCCTTTTGACCTCCGTCCGGAGATTATTGGAAAGACAGATCAGCCGGGCCCCCAACAAAGAGCCATTACCGATAAACTTGAATTTGTTCAAAGGCAGATCCGGCAGCAGGCCGACAGTTATTGATTTTTCAATATTGATATAATTCCCAAAACCACCGGCAATAATAACCTCTTCCAAATCACTCATAGACAAACCAACCTCATTTAGCAGGGTTAAATATCCGGCATACATGGCTCCCTTGGCCCGGATCAGATTATCAATATCGACTTCGGTGATGACCAGATCACGATCAATATGGGTATCCTTGGCCCAGGCCAGGACATATTCCGATCCATCACTCCCTTCCCTTACCCTGTCCGTTTTTAACCCCTGTTTGAATTTCCCGTTTTGATCCAATAGGCAGGACTCGAGTAATCCGGCGACAATATTAATCAATCCGGACCCGCAGATCCCTCTGGGTTTGACCATACCGATGGTCAGGAGCATA
Organism: uncultured Thermodesulfobacteriota bacterium; assembly: GCA_964609705.1. Lineage (GTDB taxonomy): Bacteria > Desulfobacterota > RBG-13-43-22 > RBG-13-43-22 > RBG-13-43-22 > RBG-13-43-22. The sequence continues at coordinate 10,926 of CAZSTT010000108.1, read as the reverse complement.
GGTTCAAAGGTCGTGGGGTTAACATTAAAATCTTCAATAGCTCCTTCCATAGCCCTCATCCCGTGTTTAATCCCACCGCCTTCAAAGGCCGGCCCGGCCGAACAGGCGGCACAGGTCATCCATTCGGAATTACCGATAACAATCTCACCGTTAGTACCCAGATCAATATACAAGGTCAATTTTTCCTGCCGCGACATCCCGGATCCCATGACTCCGGCAATGATATCCCCTCCCACATAACTGGCAATAGAAGGGAACAAATAAGCCTGGACCTGTTCTCCCAAATCGATCCCCACCTCTCGGGCGCGAATAGGCGGAATATAATTCATGGGTGGCGTATAAGGGGTTTCCCTAATATACCGGGCTTCTATTCCCAAGAAAAGGTGACTCATCGTGGTGTTTCCAGCCAGGGTTATATGGGTAATCCCTTCCAGAGGAACCTTACTTTTATTAAGTAATTGTTTAATCACCGAATTGATTGTGGAGACTACCAGATCCTTCATCTTTTGTTGCCCTTCCGGCTTCTGGGCATAAACGATGCGGGAGATGACATCTTCTCCGTAACTGATCTGGGCATTATACTCGACCTGCTGAGCCAGGGTAGCTCCGCTGTTCAGATCCAATAATTGCCCCCAGACCGTCGTAGTTCCAATATCAATGGCCACAGCATAGTTTTGGTGGGTGGTATCCCCCGGTTCAACATTGATGAGTTCGGTTCTTCTACTTTTTTTTCTTGGATTTCCAATGGTTACTGTTACTTTCCAATCTCCTTGCCTAAGAACAGAGGCCATTTTCCTAATCGTATAAAAATTAACCATTATATTCTGAATTCCATGAATCTGTTTTAAGGAACGGATAACCCGTGAAAGATCACTGATGTTGTCGGCTATAGTAGGAGGGGGGAGTTCAATATATTTTTTTTCAAAAGGGGGTTGAAACTTACCATCGATAATCAAGTCTTCCACCTTTATTTGGGAGATTATCTGCCAGGTCCCTGTTCTAGGCCGTTCGCGGTCCAAAACCTTCTTATCCAACCGGGATTCCGTGGGAATTGTTATTTCCAAGTCACTGATAATTTTAGTTTTACAAGCCTGACGAACCCCCAGGGCATATTCTTCAGGGGTTATTTTTTCCGTCTTTTCACTTTCCGCCTCCCCCTTATCAATAATGACCCGGCATTTTCCGCACACCCCTTCTCCGGCACAGGAAGCATTGATATGTACCCCGGCCTGCATGGCGGCTCTTAATAAATTTTCTCCCTGGGGTACGATGATTTCTATTTTGTCCGGATTAAAAATTACTTTTCTTTCAACCATTTAGTAATTACGCTCCTTTTCTTTTATTAGTCCGAAATTAGGGTTCAATGTTATTAGTTGCTCCGGCCTATTTTCATGTCCCGGCCCCCCAGTCCCCCCAATGGGGGCTTTTCTTTTACCGGTCTTTCGACCTCCCGGCCTCTTTGGAGGCCTCCTGTTAAGGTCGGCAGAGCCGACCGGTTCGGGTGTCACGGGCTGCCTTGTGGGGGCATCACGGCCCCTTCGAGTCATGATGGTTTAGCTTGAAAATAGAAGGGACAAACCTCCATAAGGAACATTTTAAAAATTTTTTTAAGTTGATTTTTTCCCGGCTTTCTTATATAGTAATAAGTCAAGTTTCTTTGAGGAATCAGTAAATTATATAAAAACTTCTTATTTAAACAATGATATTGAATAGTAAGTGTGAAACTGAGTAAAAGTCCGGGTCTTTTTAATTAAGACTCTGACAATTTTATTGTTATTAAAGTCTTATGTTATAGTTATTCATATTTTTTTTATTATTTTTTAATAATCATTTTTATAAGTTATATCTCTTATTCCAGTATAGATTCATCTTAATACATTTACTAAAAATTAATAAAGAAAAATAATAAAAGAAAGAAGGAGAATGTCTTTATGGAATTGACCATTCAAAAGCAATCCCTCTTCGACGGATTACAAATGGTTCAGGGGATCATTGAGAAAAGGAGTTCCATGCCCATTCTCTCCAACGTCCTTATTGAAACCGATGGGGACGCCATTCAACTCATCGCTACAGATTTACAAGTGGGAATACGTCTAAAATGTCCGGCAACCATTATCAATGGTGGAGCGATATCCATTTTAGCCCGAAAATTTTTTGAAATAATCAGGGAGTTTCCGGATGAAGAGATCTATATAAAATTAAAAGAAAATAATAAATTATTTATTTCCTGTCAAGGGTCCCAGTTTACTATTTCCGGCCTGCCGGCTATTGATTTTCCCCCTTTACCGGAAATTGATTTAAAAAAGACAATATCCCTGGATGGCTCCCTGTTGAGGGATATGATTCAAAAGACTATTATTTCAGTTTCACTGGATGAGGGACGGTATAATTTATCCGGGATCTACTTCGAATATATAAAAAAAGAGGAAAAGAACATACTGCGAATGGTTTCCACGGATGGGCATCGTTTAACCCTAATGGATAAGGAGATTGAACCCTTAGGGGAAGATGTGTTTTCAAAAGGAGTTTTGTTACCCAGAAAAGCCGTGGCGGAAATATTGAAAATTTTGGAAAAACCAGGTCTGGTGCAAATCGGATTTAAAGATAACTTCGGAGTTTTTAAAAAAGAAGAAACCCTAATGATCATGCGCTTACTGGAAAGCAATTTTCCTGATTATACCCTGGTTTTGCCGAAGAAAAAAGAAAAGGTGGTCTTCATTCCTAAAAACAATCTGATGGATACCATGAAAAGAATGGGGGTTCTATCATCGGATAAATATAAAGGGGTCAAATTTTCGCTGTCGAAAGGCAATTTAGAAATCCTTTCGGTTAATCCGGAGATTGGTGAAGCCAAAGAAAGTATACCTCTGGAGTATAAAGGTAGTAATCTGGTCGTGGGATTCAACGCCCGGTTTTTTATTGACGCCCTTCAGGTAATGGAAAGCGAAAACATTAAACTGGAATTCAACGAGTCGGTCAGTCCGGCCTTATTGAGCGGCGAAAAAGAACCGGGGTTTCTGGCTCTGATCATGCCCATGAAGCTTATGGAAGAGTCCGGGGAAAATCCTTAATCCCCTTTTAGCCTCTTAAGAAATCATTTATCGTCTTTCCGGTGGATGCCGGAACCCAGTCTTTTCAACTTATCCCGGTCTCCGGCTTAACCCGGAATCGATGAATTTGTGAGTTATGCAAGATTCTCTTGGATAACTCAATAACAAAACCGTTACGCCCGTTAGAGGTGTAACACAACGATTCATGAGAGAAAAGGTAGACCTTATGAGTAATTATGGAGCGGATCAAATAAAGGTACTGGAAGGATTGGCCCCGGTAAGAGAAAGACCTTCCATGTATATTGGAAACACCTCGACCGAAGGTCTGCACCAATTGGTTTATGAGGTTGTCGATAACAGTATTGATGAAGCACTGGCCGGTTTTTGTAACCGGATAGATATCAAAATCCATTCCGATGAAAGTGTCTCCATTGAAGATAATGGGCGGGGCATTCCGGTCGATATGCATAAGACCGAAAAAAAACCGGCCTTGGAAGTTGTTATGACCAAACTCCATGCCGGGGGAAAATTTGATAATGAGACCTACAAGGTATCCGGAGGACTGCATGGGGTCGGGGTTTCGGTCGTCAATGCCCTTTCCGAATATTTGGAAGTGGAAGTCAGAAAAAACGGCAATGTTTATTATCAAAAATATGAACAGGGCAATACGGTTACCCCGTTGGAGGTCACCGGAACTACTAAAAGGACCGGGACCAAAGTCCATTTTAAACCCGACGGGACGATCTTTGAAACCACCCTTTTTAGTTATGATATTTTATCCCAACGATTAAGAGAACTTTCCTTTTTGAACAAAGGAGTTCGTATCACTATAGAAGACGAACGGGACTCCAAAAAAAATGAATTCTTTTACATGGGAGGGATCAATTCCTTTGTGGAATATTTAAATAGAAACCGGGAACCGGTTCATCCCAAACCCATCTATGTGTCGGGGCAGCGGGGAGATGTTATTATCGAGGTTTCCTTTCAATACAACGATTCCTATCAGGAAAAAATATTTTCTTATGCCAACACCATAAATACCCGTGACGGAGGATCCCATCTGAGCGGTTTTAAAACGGCCATCACCCGTTGTCTAAACCAATATGCTACCAAGGAAAACCTGCCCAAGGGCTTACGGGAAAAAGTCAGTGGAGAGGACGTACGGGAAGGGATGACGGCGATTATCAGCGTCAAACTTCCCAAACCCCAGTTTGAGGGCCAGACCAAAACCAAATTGGGCAATAGTGATGTCAAGGGGTTGGTGGAAAACCTGGTTTATGAAGAGTTGAGCGCTTATCTGGAAGAAAATCCAACCGTGGCGAAAAATATTTTAACAAAGGTAACGGAAGCCGCCAGGGCCAGGGAAGCCGCCCGCAAGGCCAAAGAGTTGACCCGCAGAAAGGGGGCTCTGGTCGAGACGTCCTTGCCGGGAAAATTGGCTGATTGTCAGGAACGGGATCCGAAATTTTGTGAATTGTATATTGTCGAGGGGGATTCGGCCGGTGGTTCGGCTAAACAAGGGAGGGATCGAAAATTTCAGGCCATCTTGCCCTTACGAGGGAAAATTCTTAATGTGGAAAAAGCCCGCTTCGACAAGATGATCGAAAACGAGCAAATAAGAAATATTATCACCGCCTTAGGAGCAGGAGTCGGAGGAGAAGATTTTCAGGTCGATCAATTAAGATACCATAAAATCATCATCATGACCGACGCCGATGTCGACGGGTCTCATATCCGAACCTTGCTGTTGACCTTTTTTTACCGTCAACTGCCGCAGATTGTTGAAAATGGGTTTTTATATATTGCCCAACCTCCTCTCTATCATGTTGTTTCAGGCAAAGAGGAATCCTATATTAAAGCCGATGATCAATTTAATAAATATTTAAGTGAACGAGGTCTTCATCATAAAAAAATCCTTTTTAAAAATGTCGATAAAACCCTGGACGGTGAAGCGTTGCGCCTGTTTTTGGAGAAATTAAATCAATATCTCCACTTTCAGGAAAAGCTGGAAAGAAAAGGGTTTCCGGTTGAGGTCTTGGAAATAATCGTCGAAGATGAGGGCATCACTAAAGAACGCTTAAAAGACCGGCACTATATGAAAACCCTGGGAAAGCGGTTTCAAGAAAAAGGCATTCCAACCGGAGAGATGACCTTTGATGAAGAACATCAGGCCTACGCCTTGCCGATTCTGGATCAACCGGGAGGAAAGGAAAGGATAGGGGTGGATTGGAATCTCCAGGCCCTGGCCGATTTTCAAAACCTGCGGCGGTTAAGAAAGGATCTTCCCTGGTACCGGTCCTTCCCGGTAACGGTCCTTAACGACCAACAGTCGCATCCCATAGAAAACCCAAAAGCATTGCTCCAATTTTTCCTGGAAGAAGGAAAGAAAGGATTGACCATTCAGAGATATAAAGGGTTGGGAGAAATGAACCCCCAACAGCTCTGGCAAACCACCATGGACCCGGAACACCGGACCCTCCTGAAGGTTAGGGTGGAAGATATGGTCGAAGCCGACCAGATTTTTACCATCCTGATGGGTGACCAGGTGGAACCCCGTCGTGACTTTATTTATCAGAATGCCCTGGAAGTCAGGGAGTTGGATATATAAAAAAACAGGCAATAGGCAAAGGCTATGGGCAATAGGAAAGGGTTTAATTCAAAAACCCATAGCCTATAGCCCCTTGCCCATAGCCTAACCGTATGAAGGAATTGTAATGACCTTAGTTTCACAGGAACTCCCTGCCAATATCGAAGACGAGATCAAGCGCTCTTATATGGATTATGCCATGAGCGTCATCATCGGGCGGGCCCTGCCGGATATCCGGGACGGCTTAAAACCGGTTCATCGCCGGGTTCTCTATGGCATGAGAGAAATGGGCAATGAATATAATAAGCCCTATAAAAAATCGGCCCGGATTGTCGGGGATGTGATGGGTAAGTATCATCCCCACGGGGATATGGCCATTTATGACACCATTGTCAGGATGGCCCAGGATTTTTCCCTTCGTTATCCCTTAGTCGATGGGCAGGGAAATTTCGGTTCCGTGGATGGGGATTCCCCGGCGGCGATGCGCTATACGGAAATTCGGATGACCCGGCTGGCCCATGAATTCCTGGATGACCTGGATAAAGAGACGGTAGATTTTATTCCTAATTACGACGGTTCATTAGAGGAGCCTGTGGTTTTACCGACCCGGATCCCTAATTTACTGGTTAATGGCTCCTCGGGCATTGCCGTAGGTATGGCGACCAATATCCCCCCCCACAATATAAAGGAAACCGTCGATGGACTGTTGGCTCTCATTGATCAGCCCGACCTCCCCATAGAGAAATTGATCGGTCTGATCCCCGGGCCGGATTTTCCGACCGCCGGGTTTATCTATGGTACCAATGGGATTCAACAAGCTTATCGAACCGGGAGGGGGATTATCAAGCTAAGGGCCCGGGCCTTAATTGAGAAAAGAAAGCAGCAGAGCCGGGAAAGCATCATCGTGACCGAGTTACCCTATCAGGTCAATAAGGCCAAGTTGATCGAAAAGATTGCCGAGCTGGTTAAAGAAAAAAAGATAGAGGGCATCCAGGATATCCGTGATGAATCCGACCGGGAGGGGATGAGGATCGTCATCGAATTGAAAAAGGATGAAATCGTCGAGGTCATTCTAAATCAGCTTTATAAATTTACTTCCATGGAAGTGACCTTCGGGATCATCTTCCTGGCCATTGTCAATAACCGGCCCAGGATCATGGATTTAAAAACCATGCTGGTCCTTTTTCTGGATTTCCGCAAAGAAGTCATTCGAAAAAGAACGGCCTTTGAATTAAAGGAAGCCGAAAGAAAAGCCCATATCCTGGAGGGGTTGAAGATAGCCCTGGACCACCTGGATGAGGTCATTGCCCTCATTCGCAAATCTAAAAATCCGGCTGAAGCCAAGTCCCAGCTCATCAGTACCTTTTCTTTTTCCGCCATCCAGGCCCAGTCGATCTTAGAGATGCGCCTGCAACGCTTGACCAACCTGGAGAGGGAAAAGATTCAGCAGGATTATCTGGATATTATCAAAACCATAGAAAGACTGAAGCAGATTTTGGCCAGCGAGGCCCTGATCCTCAATTTGATCCGGGAGGAATTGATAGAAATAAAAAACCGGTACGGGGATGAGCGGCGCACGGAAATTATTGAAGATACCACCGAGATCCAGTTGGAAGACCTGATTGTGGAAGAGGACATGGTGGTGACCATTTCCCACAGCGGTTACATCAAAAGGAACCCGATCAGTCTCTACCGCAGTCAGAAACGGGGGGGACGGGGGATCACCGGCATGGAGACCAAGGAAGATGATTTTGTGGAACACCTTTTTGTGGCCTCAACCCATGATTACTTTTTGTTCTTCACCAATCTGGGACGCCTCTACTGGCTGAAGGTCCACGAAATCCCTCAGGCCGGGCGGTTGGCCCGGGGTAAAGCCATGGTCAATGTTTTGAATCTTCAGCCCAAGGAAAAAGTGGCCACCACCCTGACCGTCCATTCTTTTGAAGAGGGGAAATCGGTGATCATGGTGACCCGCAAGGGGATGATCAAGAAGACGGACCTGATGTCCTTCAGCCGCCCCAGGTCCGGAGGCATTATTGCCACGCACATCCAAGAAGGAGATGAATTGATCGCCGCCGATGTCACCCTTGGAGAACGGGATATTTTTCTGGGAACCCGTGACGGTCTGTCCATCCGTTTTAAAGAAAAAGATATCCGGGAGATGGGACGTATGGCCCAGGGGGTGAAGGGAATCCGCTTGAGCCCAGCCGACTGGGTTGTGGGTGTTGAAGTCCTATCCCAGGAAGGGACTATCCTGACCGTCACCGAAAATGGATTCGGCAAGCGAACCCGGACGGAAGAGTACCGAGAACAGGGCCGGGCCGGTAAGGGGATCATTACCATCAAGACTACCAATAGAAACGGACCGGTGGTGGGGGTCTTGCAGGTTACTGATGATGATGATGTAATGATCATCACCGATCGGGGGAAAATTATTCGTTTGAGAGTTAAAGACCTTTCGGTGATCGGTAGAAATACACAAGGCGTGCGATTAATCAACCTGGAGGATCAGGAAAAAGTGGTCAGCGTGGCCCGTTCTGCCGCCAGGGAAGAAGAAAACGGGGATTCGTGATAAGAATTAATTCTCTTTATGTTGGGTGAGGGTTTCCCCCGGCTACAAGATATGGGATAACAGAGGAGTTTTTTTGGAAGAGGAGGCCTGACAAAAAAAAATTCTTGTTTAAGGGTTGACAAAAAAAAATATTTTTAGTATAACAGCAAACAATTTCTGGCTCATTCCTATTGGATCAACACAACCATTCAAATAAAGGAAACCGGACTATGATAATAAAAAGGGGAACACTCTTTATTACCATAGCACTGCTGCTGTTATTTCCATGGCATGTGTTAGGTGCACCTTCGAAATCTGCAATTAAAAAGAAAACCCCGGTTGTTTCCAAAGAAGCGGGGCAGAAAAAAACGGCTTCTCCCAAAATCAAGGCCTCAAAAAAATCCAAGTCTTCCTTAACCGCCCAAACAAAACGATCCAAACACAGTACCCGAAAAAAGCACTCCAGGCAAGTGGCGCAGGAGAATCCGGTTAGCGCACCCAAGGACGCTCCTCCTTTAATGAAGATTACTCCCTTGGAAAATGGAAAATTTCTCTTGGAGCCAATGGACTCCTCGTCAAATAATGACCGAGGAAATGAGTTTTTGAGCTTGATAAAAAAACCGGTCTTTGAAAAAGACATGGAACCGGAATACTCTCCTTTGGAGAAAAATGATTCGCTCCTGGCTTTTCCCAAACTACTGGTCAAGATTTCTGAGCAACTGATCGGGAAATCCTATCGTTTAGGTGGAAACGGGAATGGCAATGACGGAATAGATTGCTCCGGCTTTATGAAAAAAATCTATCAATCCCTGACGCTGTCCCTGCCGCACTCCAGCCGGGAGCAGGCTAAATTAGGGTCCCTGGTAACCACGGAATGGGACCTGGGTCGGTTGAAAATCGGAGACCTGCTATTCTTTAAGCGTAATCGCGGAGCCCAGATCGGGCATACGGGCATGTATATCGGCGAAGGGAGAATGATTCATTCCGCAAGTAAGAAAGGGGTTGTTGTCTCCAATCTCAAAGGATCCGATTATTACAATCGAAACTTCGTTGTGGCCAAACGGTTGTTTATTATCGACGATCCCCAAGTGGATGAATTTAAAAAATTTAAAGAAACAAAAGAATCTCAGGATCTGACGATTCCCTAATAATCTTTCCTTCCCTATTCCCGGTTGATTAGAAAAAGCCAGGGCGGGTTTTTACCCGCCCTTTTTTTTACCTGCTCCTAACCCTGTCGCCCTGGTTATTCACTCTCAATAATCGTGCTCATGCCCATGCCGCCGCCCACACACAGAGTCGCCAGCCCCAGGCTTAAATTTCGGCGGATCATTTCATACATTAAAGAGATGACGATACGAACACCGGTAGCCCCAACCGGATGGCCCAGTCCGATCCCGCTGCCGTTGACATTGGTGATCGCTCGATTTAACCCTAAGCCTTTTTCACAAGCCAGATATTGTGCGGCAAAGGCCTCGTTGACTTCGATAAGCTGGATATCTTTCAAGGTCAGGCCGGCTCTGGCCAGGCACTTTTCCGTTGCCGGCACCGGACCATAGCCCATCAATTTGGGATCCACACCGGCTACGGCTTGGGCAACAATCCTGGCCATCGGCTTGAGGCCTAAATCCTGGGCGTGAGCCCGAGAAGTGATGATCACGGCCGCGGCCCCGTCATTGAGTCCGGAAGAGTTACCGGCGGTAACCGTCCCGTCTTTTTTAAAGGTGGGGGCCAACCGGGAAAGATCGCCCATCGTCAAACCATAACGGACATGTTCATCGGTATCCACCAGAAGCGGATCGGCCTTTTTCCGTGGTATGGCCACGGGAACAATCTCTTCCTTGAATTTACCGGATTGGATGGCCGCCTCGGCGTTATTGTGACTGCGCAAGGCCACCACATCCTGCTCTTCCCTGGAGATACCGTATTTTTCAGCCAGGTTTTCGGCCGTCTGGCCCATGATATACCCGGTTTTTTCCAGGAGGTTACTGCCGGAATGGAGCATCTCCCATAATGAATCGGTCATTTGGCCGTGGTTTAAACGTTGGCCCCAACGGGCGCTCATAAGGAGATAGGGGGCTGAACTCATGGATTCTACCCCGCCGGCCAGGACCATACGGGAATCGCCGGCCTTGATTTGCTGGACCCCAAAGGCCAGGGCCTGCATAGCCGAGGAACATTGACGTTGAATGGTAACCGCCGGCACCTCAAAAGGGATGCCGGCCTTCAAAGCCGCTGTCCGGGCCGTATTGGCCTCGTCCGCGCACTGGCAGCAATCTCCCAGGATGACATCATCCAACTGATTTCCGGAGACGCCGGCCCGCTTTAAAACCTCAGTGATTACAGTCGCAGCCAATTCATGAGCTCGGAGGGATTTAAAGGCTTCTCCGAATTTTCCAATGGGGGTGCGGGCGGCAGAGACAATGACTACATCGTTTGAACTTTTCAAAATAAAACCTCCTTGTGATTAATCTGGATTTGGTTAATACGAAAATAGGGTCCAAGTCCAACGAGTCCTATTTTCATGATTAGTGGTGTCACGCCACCCAAAAACGGGGCCTGACGGTTTTGTATGAAGAGAGTATAAAACAGAGGAAATAGCCTTTCAAGAGTAAACCTCAAAGTTGCATAAAAATTTTATGATGAATGATTATTTGGCAATGACAATGACTTGTTTTGATGATTTTAAAACCGGTGCCAAAAGTCTCCCCAAGTGAAGTTTGGATTTTGTTAATATTTTG
>CAZSTT010000107.1:0-11953 GCA_964609705.1 uncultured Thermodesulfobacteriota bacterium | reverse complement strand
CTTACTTGATCGCCAAAAGTTCGATGGTGAATATCAAGGCCGCGTTCGGCCCGATCTTGGGACCCGCCCCTTTTTCCCCATAGGCCAGCTTGGAAGGGATAAAAAGCTGCCATTTGGACCCGACCTTCATCAATTGCAGCGCTTCGGTCCAACCGGGGATTACCCCATTGACAGGAAAGGTGGCCGGCTCTCCTCGTTTGTAAGAACTGTCAAATTCGGTCCCATCGATGAGGGTGCCCTGGTAATGGGTGCTCACTTTGTCGGTGGCCTTGGGGCTTTTGCCGTTTCCCTCTTTAATAACCTTGTATTGTAATCCGCTGGCCAGAGTTTTAACGCCGTCCTTCTTTTTGTTCTCAGCCAAAAAAGCTTCTCCATCTTTCTTGTTCTTATCACCCTGTGATTTCATCATCTCGGCCTGCTTGGCGGTCATATCTTTTTGAAAGGCGGTCATGACCGCGCGCATTTCTTCTTCACTCAGAAGGAGCTTGCCGCCTGAAACAGCATCCTTAAACCCTTTGTATAAAATATCCATGTCAAGCTCCATCGGCAGCTGTTTTACATTGTTGCCTATGTTTATTCCGATGGTGTAGCTGATTTTGTCTTTCTGATTTTTCAATTGAATGTTCTCTGCGGCCGAAACCGATGAGGCCAGAAAAAGAATGCCGATTAATCCGATCAACCAAGATTTCATAAAAAAACTCCTTTTCAATTTGATTACTTCTTATAGGCAAAATTTATCATTTTCCGAATGAATTGTCAAACGAAGAAAAGAAAAATGGATTCCCCTTATTTATGGAATGGAATTGCAATTTTATAAATTTTCGGCCGTAGTAATATAACAGGGGGATTATTTCACCCTAAACTCAATTGAATCAACCACCCGATTTTCCCGGTCGATAATAGAAACCGCATAATTCCCCCGTTCCGGTTTCCAGAGGAAGAAAGGATCAAAGATGCCGGTTTTTTGGTCGTTAATCATCCATTGATACCGGCCGGCCGATGGGCGAAATTGAAAGGGGACCCGCTGCAGGTCTTCGGGGATTTCCGGGTCGAGATGGATCAGCATTTCATCCGCCGGAGAAGTAATGCGCGGTTTCTGAAAAGGGGAACCCGCCCGGATCGGAGAAACCGGCTCGGTTCCTCCGATAAAATAATCTTCCCGGGGAGGCTCCACCTCCGGTTGAAAGACCACCCGGGCAGCGATCAGGCCGGCCGGCGGTTGGGGGGCAGAGGAGGGCCGGTCGGTATGAAGATAATTCATGACAGCCAGCCAGACCGGGGCCGCTCCGGAAACGCCGCTCACATTTCTCATGGGCTCTCCGGAAAAATTACCCACCCAGACACCGACGGTGTACTTCTCCGAATAGCCGAGACACCAGTTGTCTCTCATGTCCTTGCTGGTTCCGGTTTTGGCAGCCGTCCAATACCGGGCCGCTAAGGGGTTTTCCAGTCCGAAGGTGGCGCTTCGGGCCCCCCGGTCGGAAAGGATGTGGGAGATAATAAAGGCCGCCCTTTTATCCATGACCGGTTTTGGCTTTTCGGCCGTCTGATCCAGGCGAATCCGCATCGGGCCTGATCTTCCGCCATTGGCCAGGGTCCGGTAGGCATTGGTCAGTTCATAAAGCGAGATATCCGCAGAGCCGAGGGCCAGGGAATAACCGTAATATTCCGCTTCTTCCGAAAGGCTGGACAGGCCCAACCGCCTGAGGCGTTCCCAAAAAGAATGCAGACCGACCAGGAGCAAAGTTCGCACCGCCGGGATGTTCAAGGAAGCGGAAAGGGCGGTCCTGGCGCTCACCCATCCTTTGAAAACAGGTTCGTAATTTTGGGGGATGTACAATCCGGTTGAGGTGGGGATCTGAAGCGGGGAGTCTTCCAGGAGAGAGGCTGAGGTCAGGAGCCCTTTTTCAATAGCCAGTTCGTACAAAAAAGGTTTGAGGGTTGACCCGGCCTGCCTGAGGGCGGTGATCCCGTCCACCCAGAGGGCGCTGGAGGTCTGTCCGCTGTTGCCGACATAAGCCAGTATCTCTCCGGACCGGTTGTCGACTACCAAAACGGCCCCATCGGATACATGACCCTCTTTCAGGTCCGCCAGATAATGGTTGAGTGTTTCCAAAGCAAATTGCTGCAGTCTTCCATCAAGGGTGGAAACCACCTGAGCCACTTTCCCTTTAAGGAGTATTTGAGCCACCTGGGGAGCAATGGCCATGGCGGGTTTGATCGGGTAAGGGGATTGAAGCCGGCTCTTCCCCAGGTCTTTAATGGTCCGGCAATCGGTCTGGGAGGCTAGGGAGCGGGCCAGGAGGCAGGCCCGGCTAATAATACGTTCAACCGGAGCATTAGGAGATGCGATCAGGGAGGCCAGGATCAAGGACTCGGCCTCATTTAATCCGCCGGGCTCCTTGATGAAAAGGCCTCTGGAGGCCGCAGCGATTCCCTGAAGTTCGCTCCTGTAGGAAACCAGATTCAGGTAAGCCTCCAGAATTTGCGCTTTGGACCATTTTTTTTCCAGCACCCGGGCTGTCCGGATCTGGTTCCATTTTTGTTTTATCGTGCGTTTCGCCGCCTGGTTCCGGAGCTTTTTATCAAGGAGGGAGACGAGCTGCATGGTGATCGTACTGGCCCCCCGGGTTCCCGGTGACAGGGGGTTTCTCAAGACAGAGGAAAATATGCCGGTCCAGTCAACGCCCTGATGCCGGTAGAACCGATGGTCTTCCACCTGGAGGACCGTCTGGAGAAGGGCCGGAGAAACGGTCCGGAGATCGATCCATTCCAGCCTCCTTCCCCTGCTTTCGATTCTCATCTCGTGGATGATCCGGCCATAACGGTCCAGAAGCAGGGCATCCGATTTCCGGTAAGAGGCTTTCACCTGCTCAAAGGATGGCGGGGTTATCCCTTCACTGGTAGTTAGCAGGAGAATAACCCCCATACAAATACCAAAACTCAGGATAAGCCCCGCCCATTTTATGATTCGGTTTCTTTTCATAGGGGTAAGCTTCTAACCAGCCAATTGAAAAAACTAAGTTGCACGGCCCTAATTTTTTCTTGAATCTTGATTTTGCATTTTACATTTTGACCTTTGCCTTTTGACTTTCAATTTGATTTAGGGTCCGATCTCCATCTTCCGATTCGGCCATTCTCCGAACATCTCAGGGGCGTAAAGGGCCTCAACCCTGGTTTCGGGCAAATAAAAGGTCCCCCCGTTATTGAGTCTCAGGGTATATTCGACGGTCCACTTACCCTTGGGAACAAACTCATAATAAACCCTCAAGGCTTCCAGGGAACGCTCCCGGAAGGTCTCCCAGACCCGTCCCCGCTCCGATTCCTCGCCGGTCAGCAGACTGGAATCCCTTCCCAATCCCCCTCCCAGGATCATAGAACCGGCCGGGATGGGATCGCTGAGCACGACCCAGGTCATGTCGGCCTGCGATTCCAATTCAAGATGGACCCGGACCACGTCTCCTTTATTCCAGGTCTTCCCGTTTTTTTGTTCAACGGGTATCCAAGTTTTTCTAATGGCGTATCCGCTGGAAACAGGCTGTTGGAGAGGAATGGCCGCCAGACTGCGGATGGTCGCCCAGGGGCTTCCGCCGCCTTGATGGGTTATCTGCAGGGCTTCTTTTTTAGGAGGCCAGGGGAATATTATCTCCTGGCCGGCAGGGTTCTTGCCCCAGTCGGTGAATTCTGATTTTTTATCGATGGTTGCCTGGGTGCGGCCGGTCACGGGGGCCGATTCATAAAGTGTTTCAAATTTTTTGACGGCCAAAAGCCCCCAGGCATTGGCCAGGGTAGTCTCCCAGCGGCCTTTTTTCATCCTTTCCAGCAAACCTTGGGCGAATTTGGCCTGATCGTCTTTCCAGCCTTCCAGGCGAAGGATAGTGAGCAAAGCCCTGGCGGCATTGGTATCCGGGGTGGTCATGAGCCACCAGAGATTGTCCGATTTTTCAGTCGAAAAGTTCATGACCGTTCCTTGCAGATTCATCCTGGAACGGAGAATCTGCTCCGCTTCCTTCAATTTCTTCGTCCGGTCGGAAATATCTTTAACCCGATAAAGGATATTGGTCCAATCCAACAGGGCCGAAGTCGGCCAGAGATTGGGTTCCATGGTAATAGGGGCCAGAAGGGCTTTGTCGGCCGCTCCAAAACGGGAAAGGGCTTCCAAGGCGGTCAGCTTTCTCAGGGAGAGGTCGGCCGTGGGCAGGGTGGAGTAGCGATTGACCCGGCCTTCGATAAAACCTTTAAGTCCTTTAAGCATTTTTTCTCTTAAAGGTTCGGGGATTTCCAGTCCCGCTTCCTGGCTCACGGAGAGCAGATAAGCGGTCAGCCCGTCGTTCCCCTGGCGCATCACCGGAAAAAATTTAGCCAGTCCGTCATCATCCAGATAGGACGGCAGAGAGGACATCAGGGATCGCCAGCTTTCTTTTTCCTGAAGGACAACCATCCGGGATATTTTCTGTTCCAGACAGCTATAGGGATATTCTTTCATATAGGCCGTGACCCCGGTCAGACCCTGAGACAGTTTCGGTCTTAAAAGAAGATGCACCCCGCCCTGGCTGGGGATGGCATCGACGGGTCTCTCGACCGGTAAAGTAAAAGGGTTACTAAGCCTGGTCAGGGTGGCCTGGAAAGGACGGATTTTAACGGCCGGAACGATTTTCTGAGATACCTTTATTCGGTCAAAGGCCGGTCCGTCGGTTTGCTGGATCGAGGCCTGGTAATCCAAATTCTCCAGGCCGGAAGGGACTGTGATCTCCCAGCTTATTTCTTTCGCTTCTCCGGCCCGAAGGGAGGTCCGCACCGGCTCCAGCTCTTTTTTCCCACTGAGGGGATTGACACTCAAACGGGCCACAACCTCCATATCCTCATTAGAGGCATTTCTGGCGGTGAATTCCGCTTTGAACCGGTCTTCTTCCCGGACCAGGAGGGGGACCCCGGAAAGGATCATGAGATCCCGATGGGTCCTGATGCTGGTTCCTCCGCTGCCGAACAATCCTTCACCAGCATTGGCGATGGCCATGATTTTAAAGGAGGTCAGGGAATCATTCAAAGGGAATTGGACCGAGGCCTGGCCCTTTTCATCCAGAGAAACACTCCCTTTCCAGTAAACCAGGGTGTCGAATAATTCCCGGGTCAGCTGCCGGCCCCCTCCACCGCCGTGAGGCAAGGCTTTTCGACCGAAATGTCTTTTTCCGACCACCATCATCTGGGCGGTGGAGGTATCCACTTCACAGCCTCTTCGGCGCATCATGGCTTCCAGCAGTTTCCAGCTTTCGTTGGACTTGAGCTCCAAAAGTCCTTCGTCCACTACGGCCAGCGCCACTTCACCCCCTTTAGGGGGAACGGTCCCATAAGCGGTTTTGACCAGAATCCTGGCCGTAACCGTTTCCCGGGGCCTATAGGTTTTAGGTTCCGCCTGGACCTCCACCTTTAATTCATGGGGTTTCCAGCCGACTTTAATTTCCGTCAGACCGAGTTTGTAGGCCGGTTTCCCCGGATCGAACAAGGCCGTAGGCCGGTTCTGAGGGTCCCGACCTCGAACCACCAGGGCCGAAACAAAGACATTGGGCGCATAATTTTTTTTAACCGGAATTTCAATGACCGGCCGTTCTCTGGAAATATTTCTAATGTAAGCATCCAGCACCCCTTCCCGCTCTACCGTGATCAGGACCTTGGCCTGCTTGAAAGGCATCCTGACCTGAAAACGGGCCTGCTCTCCCGGCTCCCAGTGCCTTTTGTCGGGGATCAAATCAATACGATCGTCATTGCGGGCTTCATCCCAGGGATCTCCCTTTCCGGATACCCAAATTTCCTGGTTGGCGAAGAAAGGGGAATTCTGGTCGTCGACCGCCTCGGCCTGGAGGATTACCGGCCCGCTGGAAGGTGATTTTCCCTGGCAGAATAAAAGGCCGTTATGATCCGTCTTTCCTTGACAGTGCCGGACGCCTTCTTTGATCTCGGTGGTATTTTCATAAGCATAAAATCCTCCGGTGATGCGTCTCCGGTAAGAATAGGTCTTTCGTTCCATCAGGTTCACCCGAACTTCCACCCGGGGTATCGGTTTTCCTATCAGGTCCAGGACGATCAGAGTATACTTGAGGGAATCTTGGGTTTGTTCCTGCGTTCCGGCCTGGATCCCGATCAAGGCCCTGGACGGATAAAGAGGGATCCGGGAAGACACGGTTTGAATTTCTCCGTTGGGATCCCTGAATTCAAGCTCGGTGAAAAAATCCCTGGGGCTGTCGATTTCCGGAATTCCCGGCAGCCCGACCCGGAGTACCCCCTGTTGATCGAGGGCCAGATCCAGGGAGTGAAGCTTTTCCTTCTTGGCAGCGGATCGGAATTCCGTCTCCTGGGCCTCATCGAAGCCCTCGTCATTCTCCTGGTCATACTCTCTGGGGCGGACCATTCCCGGTTTAATTTTCCCATTGGAAAATACAAAGTCTTCATAATCCGGAAAGGTCACGATCCTGGGTTGAATCTCAGTCCGGATCTTGACCGGCAGACGGGCGGCCCCGCCGCCGGAAAGATAACGGACCGACAGGTCCAGTTCCACTTCCCGGGCCTTAATGAGCGGGTCTTTGGGCCCCTGGATCAAGGCCTTCATCAGAGGGACTCGGAATTCTTCCACCCGGAAGGAACCGCTGCCCAGTTTTAGATCCGATCGGGCCTGGGGCCCTTTTGATTTAGAGGACAGGGAAACTTCATAAGTCCCCAGTTTGGCATTTTCCGGAATTTTAAAGACCGTTTCCGCCGACCCGTCGGGCCGCCACTTCAAAGGAAAAACGTATTGCTGGTTGCTCCTGGCGTGTTCAATCATGATTTCGTTGATTCCTTCCATCTGAGAGGGGAGGAACAACCCTTTCATGGCCGGCTTTCGCAGGAAATGTTTCAGGTGCACTTCTTCTCCGGCCCGGAAAAGGGTACGGTCGAACACCGTGTGGGCCAGAAAAGCTTCTTTCTCTGAAAAGTTTCCTGAAGGGATATTGAAACGCCACGATTCTATGCCTTCGTCCCAGCCGCTATGGGTAAAGGTCAGATCCTTCTGAGTTCCGGCAAAAACAAAAAGGCCGCTCTGAATGCCGGCCAAGGGCGGCCAGTATTCCTCCTCTTCCCTTTTGTCCCGGCAGTGGGGAAGATTTTTTCCTGAAGGCAGGGACGCCCTTATTCGGGCTACTCCGCCTTCATCGGTTTTCCCCTGCCAGTGCTTTTTCCCGGTACAATCTCGGATGGTAACTTCCGCCCCCTGGACGGGTTCTCCTTTGTCCAGGGTGGTTACCCAGACCAGGGAAGAGGCCCGGCCCCACTTGAAATGCGCGGCCAGGTTGGTCACCAGGGCGGCGGCCGGCACATACATGGGCCGGGGCTTGTTCAAAAGGCGCGATCCCAGTATTTCACTTTCCAATTCCAGCAGATGAAAACCGGGTTCTTTGAGAGGAATCCCGATCACCTCCAGTTCTTTGGGGCCGCCCTGTTTGGGGATGGAAATCTTTTGAAGGCCTCCCTGGCCTTTAAGAATGGATTCTTCTCTCCTGGCCGATTTCAGAATTTTCAGCCATTCAATGATCTTTTCTTGTTGACCGATTCCCAGGTAATGATGTTTGCCGTTAAGGCTCCCGGTCCATTGGCCGGAAATCCCCTTTCCGGATTCGGGGATCAGGGGACGGACAGGGGCTCCCGCCGACAAGACCGGTTCCGAGGCCTTTTCCGCTTTTTTTTCCGCCGGTCCGGCAGGCTTGCCCTCTGAGGCGGTTCTCCAGGCCTTGATCTCGGCTTCCAGGTTTCTCACCGTCAGGGGTAATAATCCTCCCTCGTTCCATTCAAGGATGCCGAAGCGGGCGGAAAATTTGGCCAGAGAAGGGTAGCGGTCGGTTTTGATTTTCAGCGGAAACTGGTCTTGATTGCTCAGGGGGCGGCCGCTGTCATCTTTCAACTTTGGGGGGAGATGCAGGGTGAAAGCAGTGTTTTCAGGAAAGGGTCCTTCAAAAAGGATCCAGTCCACCAAAGACGGAGGGCCTTCCCCGCCCGGTTGAGGTTTCCAGATTTTCCCCGTTTGACTGATAAGCTGAATCTGGCGGGCTGTTTCCCAGGGAACCGGCGCTGAAAAAGCAAGTTTCATGGGCAGCAAAGGGATACAACCGCCGGTCGGCTTTTCTTTTTTTCCTCTAAACCTGGCGTAGAAAGGTTGGCGTGTTTTGAAGACCAGGGTTTGATCTTCCCCGGTGGGAATGTTGCTCTGGGTTTTTATCCCTTTACCCCATATAATCCTAACCTCAGCACCGGTGGGGAAGGTTCGCCGGCATTGAAAGGCGATAGCCGGGAATTTTTCTTTTTTTATTTTCAGGTCCTTAAACAACTGCTCCTTCTCTTCACCCTTAAGCAGCCTGATCCCGATCCGTTCCTGGATTCCTTCCACCGAGCAGTAAACCCTTTGTCCGACGGAGGCTTCGTCAGCCTCGGCCTCCAGGAAAAAGATGAAGATCTGATTTTCATCGATCCGGTTGTGACCTTCCTCGGGTTTCGATTCCCGGACGGAAGGACCTCCGGTATTAAAGGAGAAGGTCCCTGTCCCGCTGACTGGTCCTCCAGTTAAAGTCTTTAAATCCGGTTTTAACTGAAACGAACAAATCACCCCGGCCGGCAAATCCCTCTCAAAATCATAGGCCCAGGTCCGGCCGTCCACCCAGCGTCCTTTTCCTTTTTCAGGGCACTGGAGGACAAAGGGATCCTGGAGCCTGGGATCGCCGAAAGGGACCATCGCTTCGGAAAACCGGGCCGTCACCTGGCGTATTTCTTTGACCGTACCTTGAGGGGAGAACCGCTCCATCTGCGCCGCTTCAACAAGGGCGGCCAAACCGAAACAAAAAATCAGACCGGTAAAGACTTTAAACAGAGTTTTCATGGTACCTCTCCAATCAATGAATTATTGCCGTAACAGGGAGATAGGAATAAGTCGAGGAGGTGTGATCGTTGGTTGACTATTAGGCGAAGTTCATCACGGTGATTATTCATAGCGCCAATAACCAAAGGCAATTTAAGAAACCCCCATTCCGATACCGGCTTTAAAGGGATGGGGGCGGAAGGGCAAGGGGGGTTAGTTAAAAAACGGATTATATTTTTTTTCGTAACCGATGGTGGTGTCCGGGCCGTGTCCGGGGAAAACCTGGACATCATCGCTCAGGACAAAAAGTTTTTTTCGCACCCCGGAGATCAGCAGGTCGTAGTCCCCTCCCGGAAAATCGGTGCGTCCGATGGAACCGGCAAACAGGGTGTCCCCGACAAAGACCACTTTGGGCGTGTAAAGGGATACCCCCCCCGGAGAATGGCCGGGGGTGTGAATCACTTCCAGGGTAATCTGTCCGAAGATAATCCGATCTCCATCTTTAATAAACTGGTCCGGAGGGGAATTCTCGGCGTGCATCCCCCACATACGGGCGCTGGCTGAAAGATCGGACAGCATCGGGGCATCCCCCTGATGAATGAGGACCGGGGCCCCGGTCAAGTCCTTCAGGGCCTTATTGGCCCCCACATGATCAAAATGTCCGTGGGTATTGATGATGTATTTCAAGGTCAGGGCCTGCTTTTGCAGAGCGGTCTGGATACGCCGGGCTTCATCGCCCGGGTCAATAACCACGGCCTCTTTGGTCTGTTCATCACCGAGAATAAAACAATTGGCCTGGATAGGCCCGACGGTTAAGGATTGAATAAGCACTCAGACGTTCCTCCTGATCTGTCGGAAATGAAAAAGGGAACCCGGTTAAAAGGTTCGAGACCTTTGAAAAACGTCCCCTTTTGCCCAATCTCTGCGTCAGACTCAAATTTTAATCCTCGAAATACTAATGTATTCCTGTGGTTGAAATTTTCGCCTTCCTTGACCTTGGACAAAATTGAACTTTTTTCAAAGGTCTCGGTTCAGTAAGTGAGCTGTTTTTTAATTTATTGGATCAAAGAAAAGGAGTCAAGAGAAATCGGGGTTGACGCGAGAACGATAGAGGTATAATAACTTATGAAAACAAAAAGGGGACATACGGATTCCATGATTGACTTGTCCAAGAATTTTCTTCCTGAAAAAATACGCCATATTCATCTTATGGGCATCTGCGGAACCGGAATGGGTTCTTTGGCCGGGATGCTTAAAGAGAAGGGATATCAGGTCACCGGGTCCGATCAGGCGGTATATCCGCCGATGAGCACCTTTCTGACCGGTTTGGGAATCGAGGTTGCCGAAGGTTACCGGCCGGAAAATTTAATCCCCCGACCCGATCTGGTCATCGTGGGAAATGTCATCACCCGGGTCAATGCCGAAGCCCAGGAGCTGATCCGCCTTAATCTGCCTTTTCTTTCCCTGCCGCAGGCCCTGGCCGAAATATTTCTCCAGGACAAGGTTTCTCTGGTCATTACCGGCACGCACGGCAAGACGACCACTGCCTCTTTGCTGGCTTCCATTCTGGATCGGACCGGACGGGCCCCTTCCTTTATGATCGGTGGGATTTTAAAAGGATACGAACGGAATTATCAACTGGGTAATGGTCCCTGTTTTGTCATTGAAGGGGATGAATACGACACGGCATTTTTTGATAAAGGGCCCAAGTTTCTTCACTACCGGCCCCATTACGCGGTACTGACCAGTATCGAGTTCGACCATGCCGATATTTATCCCGATGTCCAGGCCATTCAAGAGGCCTTTTCCCGGTTCCTGGCCATCATTCCCAAAGAGGGTTTACTGGTGGCCTATGGAGCCGATCCCCGGATACAGGAAATCCTTCATCGGGCCCCCTGCCCGGTGGAAACCTATGGGGTGGAGGAAAATTGGGACTGGTCTTTGGGAGAATTAGCCACTCATGAAAACGGCAGTCGATTCGCTGTTTATCACCACGGGGATCTTTGGCATAGGTTTGAGTCACCTTTGATCGGCAGGCACAATGCCCTTAATTTTATTTCGCTGATTCCTATGCTGCTCCAGATTGGCTTAGGGCCGGAGGATATGGCTCTAGGGCTGGCAGGATTTCAGGGAGTCCATCGCCGGCAGGAGATTCGAGGGGTTCGGGCCGGGGTCACGGTGATTGATGATTTTGCCCACCACCCTACGGCGGTTCGGGAAACCATCCGGGCCGTGAGGTCCCGGTATCAGGACCGACGGTTGATTGCCGTATTTGAACCCCGGACTAATACCAGCCGGCGTAATTTTTTTCAAAAAGACTATGTTTCCTCTTTTACCGGAGCGGATCTGGTTCTGATCCGGGAGGCTCCTGATTTGGGAAGGATTCCGGAAGGAGACCGGTTTTCTTCTTTCCGACTGGTTGAAGATCTGAAAACTTCCGGACAGCAGGCCCGTTATTTCACGAATACAGATGAAATTTTAAAGTTTCTCCCCACTTTTCTAAAGGGAGGCGATATAGTGTTGATCATGTCCAACGGGGGCTTTGATGGTATTCACCAAAAGCTGTTGGAAATGCTGGGTTCCAGAAGCTGACCCCGGTTTCGTTTTGAAAAAGGCCGGGTGGATCCTGAGGAGCGGGAATGGTCATTTTGAGGTGTCTGGCGGCAGCTTTTATTCTGCTCTTTTTTTTCCCCTTTTCTTCGGGTGATTCCCAGGAAGCACCGCTTCGCTCCGGGCCTTCGGATACCGAGATCCGGGATTTTATCCGGCGGGTTAATGCCCTGCGGCAAAATAGCGGTTGTCCTGAACTGAAGTGGGATGACCGGATTGGAGCCGTTGCCCAAAGCCACAGCCGCGACATGGTTGCGAAAAATTTTTACAGCCACACTAATCCCGACGGGAAAGACCCTTTCGATCGATTGAGAGAGGCCGATATTGATTTCTCGGCAGCTGCCGAAAATATCGCCTCCGGTCCAAAAACCGGGAAAGAGGCCTACCTGATCTGGTTGAACAGCCCCAACCACCGGGGAAATATCCTGGATTGCCGTTTCCTGTATCATGGGGTGGGACGGGTGA
>CAZSTT010000106.1:0-12010 GCA_964609705.1 uncultured Thermodesulfobacteriota bacterium | reverse complement strand
AAACGTCTCCGCGCGTTTCTTATTCGGCTGGATTGAATTCTTCTTCATTTTCCTGGTTTTGTTTACGTCGGTTACTTTCCTTAGCCGAAGCAGCCACCTTCAAAAGACCTCTCAAGAATTCATTCAATAAATCTTCAAGTCGCTTAGATGGGGTATCACCCCAACTATGCCTTCCTAGGTCATATTGGTAACCCGTTAATATTTCCAGGCGAAGCTTACCGGGAAGGTCCGGCCTTAACTCGGTCAGATTGTAGCCAAACTCATAATATCCATTCAACTTATGATCTTTCGGCTCTAACGGCGTTCGGATGGATTGACCATGCAGCTTAAATCGTACCCAGGCATCAAAGATTTTGACTTTTGTTTTTCCATCTTTCGATTGGATCTCGTAACCCCTTTCTTCAAAGGCTTTTATCAAAGTATCCATAATGAGTAAGGCCCGTGGCAAATCCACGGGCGTGACTTCCATATCCAAGCAATCCCCTGAGGGTGAAATAATTTTGCCGGACTGATCTGGTTCAATGGAATTCATAATTTCAGTGGTCTTAATTATCAATGGGTGGGGATTTATGAGCTTTTCCGGAACTATGATTTTTTTATCAGGTTGTTTTTCTAGGGTGATCAGTTTCAGTATCGGAGATTTTAGATTGGGTGGCTTGGGTTTGAAGGGATTTGCTCTTATTATGATAAACGAATTATTCTCTTTTTCAGGCAAAGGCACTTGTCGGGTCGAATATCCAAACTGTTTCCTCGCCCAGTAACCCAACGAAGGCCTGGGTATCTTATGTTTTTTGCATATCTTTGCCAGTCCCACATCCGACAAACCGTATTTGGCTGCCAGCTTAACCATAGGTTGGGCCCAAACCTGATCATAAAGCTCTTTTCGGCTAAGGGTAACGGTTTTAGTTTCCATGGAATGAAGTTAGGTGAGGAAAAGTATATTTCGGTATTTTTAAATCTAACCCTACTACATAATTCCCAAGATCCAGCCTTCGATCTCAGCGACCGGTCTTTCATTCGGGGATAAGTAGGGGTTAAAGAACCGTGGCAGACTCCCGTGAAGATCGGCACGACGTAGCCAGGCCGCAACCGAATAGGCGTCATGCTGGTCTGGAGTGCGTCCTTGGCTAGGGAACTCTCTATTCCATAATGAGGGATAGACTTCCACCATGGCCGATTTTCCTACCGGGATTTCCCAGCCGTCAAAAGGCCAGAAATGGACTCGGTCTCCTGCCTGTTGTCTGATGTAACGGACCCAGGGCAGTCCGGCATGGGTAGACTTGGCCACTGAGCCGGGCACATCAAAGTGAAAAACCGACTTTGCCCTGCCCGTCCGTATCTCGGCCAAACGACGCCATCGCCTCTGGCCGGATCGGGCCTCTCCATTTCCACAAAGACCATCCCGGACAAAATCGACATAGGTATGATCTTCGTCGGTGGGCCAATGGCGTTGGAAGTCGTCTAGAAATATCTGCCAGTTTGGCAGTATATGATGTACCTCGAAATATCGCAGCGGGAAAGAAAAGGCGTGATCGATTCCCACGATGGTTGGTTGACCTTCGGAAACCCTCTCGACCAGCCATTCAGCGAGACCACGTCGCGTCCAATACTTTCGTGGGCTGGGTGGCGGTTGAACTTCTACGGGTGGCGATGTTTGATCCGCCAGATAAACCCGCAGCCCTTTTAAACTCGAAGTAGAAGTCTCAGCCCCGGAATAATCGATGCCTATGTAACGTTCAAATACCGGTTTGGGAAAGGAAAGTATCTTCTCCTTCATTGATTTTTAAATTCTGCCTTCAAAAGCTTACATTTAAACTCAAAGTGAGGGTAGAAACAATCAGGAATTCGCCCGGCCACGGCAATAATGCCCTTTCATTTTCTCTTTTTTGGGCTGTTTGACTTCTCTTTAGGGGAAGCTTCAATCGTCGAAATGATATCCAGGGCCGCATAAAGCCGATAACGTTCCCTTTTAGTCACTTCGGTTACCATATTTGCGCTGATAAGCTTATCTATCAATTTCGTGACTGAACGTTGGGTCACCTTTAAAAAAGAGGCGGCTCGCGGGATGCTCAGGACCGGGGTTTCAAACAAGTGATCTACCAACTGCAGCAGCAGGGCCGAAGACCGGGCCTCTTGCAGTTTAGTCCGGTATGTCTGCCAAAGGCCCAGTAATCGATCAGTTCTTTGTATGGCATCGTTCGATTGTTCGACTACGCCTTCCAAGAAAAAATCGATCCATTCCCGCCATTTCCCTTCTTTGCTGATTGCCAAAAGCCTCTTATAATATTCGTCACGACGGCCTTCGAAAAAAGCGCTTAAATATAAAAGGGGTTGAGGAAGCAATCTCTCCTGGCACAAAAGTAAAGAGATTAAAAGACGGCCGATTCTGCCATTTCCATCCAGAAAAGGATGTATGGCTTCAAATTGATAATGAACTAAAGCAATCCTGATAAGGGGTGGGAGATTTGAAGGGCTATGAAGATACTTCTCCAGATGTCCCAAGGCGCCTATCATTTCCTGTGGCGTCGGCGGGACAAAGGTCGCATCCATAAGAGAACATCCAGAGGGCCCGATCCAATTTTGAGATTTCCGAAATTCCCCGGGAGTCCAATTTTCTCCCCTTACACCAGAAAGCAAAATTTTATGGAGTTCGCGGAACAATCGAAGACTCAGGGGCAGCTCTTCAATGCGCTTCAAAGCATATTCAAGAGCTTTGACATAATTGGCCACTTCACGAACATCTGAAGGAGTTTTCAGCGGAATTTTTTCAGCCGGTGCCGCTTCAAAATAAAAGAGATCGGAAAGAGAAGCCTGGGTGCCTTCAATCCGACTCGATAAGACAGCCTCTCGTCTGACAAAAGGCCCTATCAGTAGATGCGGACTTGGTAGATTTTTGGCCAAACCACTCAATTCACTCAAAGCCCTGTCGGCCCTGGAAAGTGAGTTAGCTAAGTCCCAGTCAAGGGATAGTTCAGGAGGTAAGGGGTCAGGTACAAAAGCCCAATAACCTTGAGTTCCTTTTATAAGTTTTCCTGGCTTTCCGTTTTTGAAATCCTTCGGGTCCATCCCAATGATACCTTTTTACCATTAGACATTTTTAATTATACTTTTTAACACAAAAGTATAATTAAAACAATAAAAAAGTAATTTCCTGATCGAAATATAGTAATTTTTTTAAAAAATATCCCCAAATCCAAAGGATCGGGAGGGTTGACCAATAGAAGATCAAAATTTCAGATCAGAATTTCCGTTTAAAAACTTCTAAGTGCACTTCGACTATCCGGATATCTTTTTTAACAGCTCTTCCCTGATCTTCAACATGGCCAGGGTGTCATAACCGCAGTAATGCAGGAGATCATTTCTTATTTTTTCCTTATCCTCGGGTGTTGTTGAAGGATCGATCATCCTTAAATACTCCAGGCTGGCTGATTGTCCTTCCTGAATGGCGAGATTTCCATAACTCATTTCAGCTAAAATGGCCGGAAGCACGTATTTCAAAGAAAAAGAGCCACAAAACCCCGGATGATAATAATTTCCCTTTATTACCTTGTGTAAATCTTTGATCCTCTTCAAAAGGGCGTACAACTCCTCCTTATATTCTGGTAGGTCCTCGGCCAGGGCTTTGACAATTCCCTCTTCATAGGTGGTATAGGTGACAATCGTTCCCTCTTTACCCAGGGCAACAAGCAGAGTCTGAGCAAACTCTTTTCTTGGATCCTTGTCTTCCAGACAAAGGTATTCCCGATGTGTAGTTATGCCATCTTCTGAAAGGATGTGGTCCGACCACTGGAGGGGAATTGTCTGATAAGGCCTTGTTCCGGCATATCTGGGAATAGCTGTACCGATTGTTTCGAAATCAAGGAAGTGAATAGGATATTCAAAGGATAGCAATTCTTCTTTCAGGCTCGATGAAATATGCTCTTGATTACAGATTACGCAAGACTTGATCCGGTCCTGAATGGCGGAAAGAGAGAAGGAGGGAGGGATATCCCTTATGTCCTTTATGCCCATAGCCGCGAGGTCATCCAATTTCCTTTGGGTAATCCCGGAAAGATTCAATACCCAGTTTTCAGGCATGTCTTTGGTACAGTATTCCCAGAATTCACAATCATAAGGACTCTTACAAAACCGGCCTGGTCTGATCTCGGGTTCTTCAGGTCTTGTTAGAAGATCCTTGAAACCTTGAATCATAGAGAGGATTTGGCTTTGATATGATCTTGACTTTGAAGTCATATCAATTGGGCTGAAAAGTTGCTGAGGTCTAATTTTGTCACCATCATAGACATATTGATTGTTCAAATGTATCAAAATGACCCGGTCTATACTTAACCCGGACCCTTGAAGCACATAGTGCTGGATAGCTACGTCAGGAAGATATATATCCTTCTCGGAGGTGGATGATTTTACTTCTATCAGGTTCCATTTTCCATTGTCGAGCCTCTCAAGGATATCCACCCGTATTCGTACACCATCATAAGTAAATCCTGCTTCATAAATCGCCGAGATCTCCGGATTACTCATTACCGCAAGTGTTTTCTGAACTGCCTCCTCGTGATGGAGGTGATCCTCCTCTATAAGGATCCCTTGAGGATATAATTCTGTTGCCAACCGGCCTACCTGGTGACCGGCATCAAAGATGGCCTGTTGCACAGGAGATACTTCGGGTGCAAGCTCAGGATTGTAGCAGGTATGCCATAGTCGTAAAGGACATTGAAGTCCCGCCAAAAAGCGAGTTTTCGAGAGCATTGGAGCTTTTCTGGTACTCATAATTCTGATTTAAATTTAGCTTTCTTTCCAGAAATGGTTTTTTTCTTTCTCATAAGAAGTAGTCCGGATTGGTCCTGTTTTCCTCCTTCCTCCCGATCCAGATTTTTAAATTAAGGGAATCCACCTTTTCAATCTGACCTATCCGCCAGTCCTTGACCTCCAGGACCAACAAACCGTGATGATTCCCAAAAAGAATGAAGTCAGGCTCCCGGCCCTGTTCCCCAATAGCCGGCTCATACCAGCCGATAAACTCCGAATTCGGTCTGGCCGCTTCTCTAAGAAATCGAAAAACCTTCCGTTCACCCTCAGTGGGATTCTCTAAATCCTCAATCTCTTCTGGGTGCATTCGGGCCATTTGAAATTCATTCTGTGGAATAAAAGCGCTTTGGGTTCGTCTTTCCTCTCAGCTATGAATTAATTGCTCCGGTCTTCTTGCTTATTTTTGCCTGATATTTTTGAAAGACAGGTTCCTATTCTAGGAATCAAAATATGTCATTAATAATCCCCGGATTTCACTTACTGCTTAAAAGTCTCTTTTTGAGCTCAAAAAAGCCGGTTTAAAGTCTTTTTAAGCCCGGCTTTTTGACATTATTATTTTAAATTTATCCAGTTGGCTCGGTCCGACCCCAATTCTCCAATTCTTGGAAAACCACCGACCGATATTATTGTGGCCTAACCAAGAATAACCACCTTGCATAAACAATCCGTAATAGACTATTTTAAATCTGTTTCATCGCAGCAACAATCCCGGCAGAGCCCTGCGGCCTAACCAGCCGGGTGACCTCCTGGCCATTCTTTAGAAATACCAACGTCGGCCAGAGCTTGACGCCAAAGGATCTCCCCAGCGGCCGACCGCGGCCGTCTTCGACTTTGATATGCGATATCTGTGGATAATCTGCGAACGCTGCAGCGATGAAGGGCTGTGCCGTTTGACAGTAACCACACCAGGCGGTGCTGAACTCCAGCACAGTGGGTGTGTTCAAGGCCTCAATTTCAGCGCGTGTCGGTTCTTTCAGGACGTAGGCGTTGTTAAAAGCCATAGTAGATCTCCGAATGATCTTTTGATTTCTTAAAAGATACTTCCTTATTCATTAGAGGAGCATAGGGGCGTCCCCACCTTCCCTTGGCCCAAACGCTCTCTTTGTTGCCCCCCGGCATCTCTGATATTTTTTTCTTGCTTACGGTCTCATAGGTGACCCCACATTTGTGCAACTACCCAATATTTGTGACCAAACGAACAATATTGAACTTCGTTTAAAAGAGCTGGACCTGGCTTCCGACCTCTATCGCTGCCTGCCTGGACAGTTATTTTGAAACAATATATCTGAAGAAGCAGGCGTCGTCGCCCCCGGAGAGGACCCTGGTGATCTCGATAGTGAGATCCGGATTATAGCCAAAAAGGATCGCCCGGTCGATCCATTGGCAATAGTAGTGAAAATAACGCTCCAAACCCAAATCGCGAGCCCCGTCTAGGATAAAGCACCGATTGATCGTCAGGGTTAGATCCTTCCCGTCGATGTTGGGAACGGAATTGTTCGCTGTGGTGGTATCCAAGTCCATGTGAACCAGGAAATTCTTGAATGAGAGGGCCAGCCCTCGCGCCTTCACTTTTTCAGCGATCCGTTTGCCCCTTATCAGCCCGAAATCCTCAACGGCTTTTTTGATAATCGCCTCCCCCTTCTCGATGCCCACTTCGTCGATCACGGTCTTGGCAAAGACGGCAAACATCTGGCCCATCAGGGCCGGCATCGGGGTAATAGTCCGGCCGGAGAGCTCTGCTCTTTCCTTCATCGCCTCTCCCAGATAGTCCCAGGAGAGACCCTCGCTCTTTTCTTTTTGGATCTCGTCCATGAAGTCCTCCTCTATCGTTTTCTCACGACCAGATCCTTGACGACCCAGTCGGTGTTTATCGGCTCGATGGCCTGCCTTGCGCAGGCTCCAGGCCCTAAAGAGCGTGGCATGACAGTTTAGATTAGAAATTGTTTATCAATGGAAAAAGTATAAAGCAAGAAGAAGGCTGGATCAAGTCGGAAAACAGTCGGGAAAATAGGGTTGGAAAAAAGGGGGAAGAACAAGCCAAAGTTCCCCAACTTCATTAAGTCAAACGGAGACTTGACCCATTTTTTGGAGGTTTTCTTATCTTAGTTTCTGAATGAAATGAAGAACGTCCCCCTTTTCGTGACGAAGATCCCGTGGTTCAGTATATTATGAAAGAAAGGCCGTGGGTTCTTTACTGAAAAACTCTTCCAGCGGTATTCCGGTTCCACCCACCATTACCGTTTTGACTTTAGGATAGCGGTCGCGGAACCTTTGTAATCCTGCACTCTTACCGCTTCGGCCGCTTTTTACCTCGACGGCCCAGGCATCCCTTCCACGGGAGATCACGAAATCCACTTCCTGGTTCCGATCTCTCCAATAGGTGAGCGTGTATTCCACTGAATTGAGGTGATTGCAGAGATATCCGCCGACGGCATTTTCCACCAGTCTCCCCCACCAGACCGGATCGGCCAGTGACCTCTCCAGCGTACGGGTGGAAAGGGCGTTGACCAGGGCATTATTCCACAGGATCAGCTTGGGGCTGCTTCCCCGTTTTCGCTGAAACCCGGGAGAAAAGGCCTCCAGGCCGCTGACCAGAAAGGCGGATTCAAGCAGTTTCAGATAATGGGCCAGGGTGGTCGTATTTCCGGCATCCTGTAATTGGCCCACCATCTTGGTATAGGAAACAATTTGCGCCGGCATGGTGGCCGACAGGGTAAAAAGATGACGCAGTAAGGCCGGCTTAATGATCTTGGTCATCTGCAGAACATCACGGGCCAGCACCGTTTCGATCAGCGAATCGGTGATGTAGCGTTTCCAGTTCGTTTCGTCCGCGTTAAAAGATGCGCCGCCCGGATATCCCCCGAAAAAGAGCCACTGGTTAAGGTCCCAGCCAAAGGCGTCACGGCATTCCTGAAAAGTCCAATGAGGGCAGCGATGGAGGAAGAACCTTCCGGCCAGGCTTTCGGTCAGCCCCTCCTGCATGAGCTGGGCGGATGAGCCCAGGATTAACAGTCTGATCTCCGGTTTTCGTCGGCGACCATCCCAGAGAAGCTTGACCATCTCACTCCACCCCCGCACCTTCTGAACTTCATCGAGGATTAGAAGCACCGGTTCGCCTGAAGGCAAAGCCGCTGCTGTGGCCCGGCGCCACTGGGTTTCTATCCAGGCGGCATCCGGGGGGAGCGGACTGTCCGCTGTGGCATATATGACAGGAATGGTGGAGGAATCTTCGATCTGCCGGGCAATGGTGGTCTTTCCCACCTGGCGGGGACCGATCAGGACCTGGACCACCGGAGTGGGGCGGGAGAGTATCGTTCTCAGGGTATGGACAATAGGACGTTCAAAATTCATAAGTGGTTTATATCATGAAAAATTAGCCAAAGTCAATAAAATTACTCAATCATTGAGTATTTTTACTCACCCATCGTGCTAATTTCTCCACAAATCTACATCTGGCCTGGCCGTTTCCCTGGAGAACTCCAAATCAATCTCTTCTGGTTGTATTCGCCCCATGTTTTTATTTTATCCAACCCCTTCCCGTAAATCCGACTTCAGGCTAAAAGAGAATGAATGAATAAAGTGCAAGATTATAGACCTGCCCCCCACTCTTCCGTGTATTCAAACCATAGCAACTGGAGGGTGACCCCGGGCCTGCGCAGTTCTTTATGGACCTGAGCCATATCCGGGGCTGGGTGATGGATAGGCCCCGGTGCTTTGGGTGGGAAAAGCAAGTTCTCCAGGATAAAGTCATCCACCTCCGGAGGCAGAGGCCAAGATAGTCCGGCCACCTGGGCACGATTTAAAAACTCCTGGACGGTGCTTCGGGCTATGCCACAACTTCTGGCAATCTGCCGGGCCGAAAGGCCCTGACTCCAATTTAATCTGAGGACTTCTTTGATCTTGCGCATGGATAATCTCCTTCCAGCCATGGACACCTCCTGAGTTTTTGCCGGAGGGTACAGGCTTTAAGTTAAATTATCCAGCGTCGCTTAAATTCCCTTTTAGAGGTGGCCGGAATGCTCGGAATGCCCGGCCGGATTGGATCGGAATGGGTGGCCGGAATCAATTGGAATCAGTGGCCGCAATAGCTCGGAATACGCAATAACCTGCAGGTAGCGTCCCAAAACCGGATACGGTTGATGTTGCCTTGGCCGATAGCCCTCGTACTCCCCTTGTAAAGCCTTTTTAACCGTATTGCGGGAATGTCCCGTCTCCCGGGCGATCTCCCGGATCTTCTTCTGATAGATTCGATGCGCTATCCGAATATAGTCGTATTGATCCACCTTAAGCATCCTTTCACCCCCGATAGTCAGTCTTGACCCCTTCTATGACTTTCTTGTCGGGTTTCTGATCGGGTGGGTCAATTTTAGGTTAGCGTTTCCTGTCCAAATGGGTCAATTTTAGATTAGCAAAACTACCTGTTGAGAAAGCGGGGTCATCTGGTCAGACTCCGGACTTCGCTTATTCTTAGCTTGCAGAACATTATCACTAGAAATTGCGGAGTCCATTTGAACGGGAATCAGATCAAGCGATTCAAAACCAATAACGTCGCTCCCCTGTTGGAAGGGCAGGAAGACCTGGCTTTGAGTGGACCGGTCAGCAAAGAGACGATTGATTTTCTGAGCCGGCAAATTACTCAGGTGGAGAACTTTGTCCAAAACAAGGTCCAAGTGAAAGATTAATACCAATACCTTCAGACCATCTGCGGCGTCGGCAAGATATTGTCCTTAACGATCATGCTGGAAACCGGGCCGGTTGAACGGTTTCCCAAGGTCGGCAACTATGTGTCTTACTGCCGGAAGGTGCCGAGCCAATGGACCAGTAACCAAAAGACCAAAGGGAAAGGGAACAAAAAAAACGGCAATAAATATCTGGCCTGGGCCTTCTCCGAAGCGGCTGAGTCTGGCTCGCCGTTTCGATACCCAGGTCAGGGCTTACTACAATAAAAAAACAGCCAAGACCAACTTCATGACGGCCCATACTGCCCTGGCGCATAAGCTGGCCCGGGCGGCCTATTTCGTGATGCGGGATCAGTTGCCCTTTGATTCGGGTAAGGTCTTCGCCTAAGAGTTGGCTGGAGCGGTGAGCCTGACAAGGGGTTGGCCTAACCACTAGACCCGATTGGTAACCCGCTTCACCCAAGAGGTTTTCAGCCTCTTTACTGCCCAGGCCGTGAACCATTTATGGGTTGGCTAAGAGCCATGAGACTTGTCATTAAACCAGTGGCACGGTCTGGAACTGAAGATTTTCTGGTCCGCTTTTGGCGCAGGAGCGAAAGGAGTATCCGGAACATGTCATCCCGGAAATCCTGGCCTTCATCGATCAGGACGGTCAATTTTTACCCTCCGGGAAAGTTTGGGAGGCCGCATCTCCTTTGTTGTGCTGTTTGAATCTTTTGTTTGGTTCTCTTACGGGAATAGTCTGTAAATATCTTTTCGATGGGCAATTCGGCTGCAAATTATCATTTCATTCTGTTCGTCTATCGCAATACCTATTCTGTATTGTCCAATGCGGATTTTGTATTTATCCGGATAACCTTTCATCTGTTCGAGATAACCCAGAAGGAAGGGATTCTTTGATGTAAGTTCTTCAAAGACAATTCTCTCGGCTTCAAGTTGAATATCTTCTGGCAACTTGGAAAGTTCTTTTAAAAAGCGTTTTTTATATTCAACTTTCCACATTTTCTTTTAAAGACCTATAAACACTTTTTGCCTCCTGCACAGAGAGCTGTTCATCATTGGATACGTCATCCATCAGTCTTGCCAAACCATAATTCTCAATTATTTCTTCGAGCCGTTCAAATTCCTCGATTGGGATTTGAACAGCTACTGGTTTTTGGCTCTCGTCAAGAAGAATATTCTTGTGAATCTCAAGCATATCGATCCCCCTTTAAAAAGTCTTCTAATTTTCTGAATTTAAGCGATTTTCCCCTCATTTCCTTAAGCATTTTTAAATCTTCCAAATCCTATAGGCACTCCAGGATTTCCGGATATTCACCAATAATATCAACAACAACGGCCACCAGATGCCGCCTGCACTCCCAAATCCCGGACATGGACTGCATCGTATCCCAAGCGGATGAGGGCCTTGGCCACCAATGGAGAAAGGGCATTATCGACCAAAATTATCATGAAGCCTTCAATAATGGCAGTTCCCGTTCCCGAACCGCTTCAGCGGCATATCGCAACGCTTCCTGGATATCTCCCGGCTCCAGGTCAGGGAAGGCCTCCAGGATTTCCGTTTCCTTCATGCCATCGGCCACCATCCCGACTACGGTAGCCACCGGGATTCGGAGTCCTCGCAGACAAGGCATTCCTCCCATTTGATCCGGATTGACCGTGACGCGCTCAAATTCCATGCTGGGCCTTCAGTAATAAATCCAACTGATAAAAATTTATGTTTTAGTATATCAAATGTCTTTCAAATAATCTATATAGTCCTCAAGACCTCGATTTCCCAAATACTCATGCTACTCTCAACGGGTGCCGCAGGCCGGCAGGCTATGAAGAAACGGCCTCTCCCGTTTCTTCATAAAAAAGTCCATGCTCTGTGCCCTCTGTGTCTGGTGGTGAAAAAGAGTTTCAAACATCTAAAGTGTTACCGGGACTTGATACTTCTTCGATCTGATAGATCAGCCAGCCCTTGACTTCCAGGACCAACAGACCATAATGATTCCCGAGAAGAACGAAGTCAGGCTCCCGTCCTGTTCCCCGATGGCCAGGAATCAAAATCTGTCATTAATAATCCCCGGATTTCACTTACTGCTTAAAAGTCTCTTTTTGAACTCAAAAAAGCCGGTTTAAAGCCTTTTTAAGCCCAGCTTTTTGACATTATTCTTTTAAATTTATCCAGTTGGCTCGGTCCGACCCCAATTCAAACAATTCAACATTTGGCTAATCCGGCAGCTATTCAGCAGTATTCGGGATTAAAACATGCTGATGATAAGCACGACGCGTTTTGGCTGGCCGAGATGTTGCGGCTGGGGATTTTGCCGGAGGGATATATCTACCCAAAAGAAGATCGGCCCATCCGCGACCTGTTGAGGAAGCGGGGACATCGGGTCAGACTCCGTACTGCCCTTTTTCTCAGCTTACAGAACTTCATGACCAGGAATTTCGGATTCCATTTAAACGGGATTCCAAACAAGCCATTCAACACCGATTACGCCGCACCCCTGTCGGCAGGGCAAGAATATCTGGCATTT
>CAZSTT010000105.1:6920-12073 GCA_964609705.1 uncultured Thermodesulfobacteriota bacterium | reverse complement strand
AGATTTTTATTTGTTTGCTCCTTTGAGGGGCTAAAATATTCAAGCCTCCGGCTTTGCCGGAGGTCAGGTGACTAAATGGACTACCAAAGGAGAGATAGGAAATGGCGAGAATAGGTTATGTGGAAAGAGAACAGGCGACTGAAAAAACCCGGGACATCCTTGATAAAAACAACTGGAGCAATATCTTCCGTATGCTCGGGCATTCGGAATCACACCTTTACAACTATTGCCGCCTGGGGAATGCCATTCGTTTCAAAGGTGAGCTTGATCCGGGTTTACGGGAAATCGCCATTACCCGGACGGGGATCCTTTGTCATTCCGATTATGAAGTCATTGCCCACAAGCGCCTGTGCGCAGCGGTCGGGGTTTCTCAGGATAAGATCGACGCCCTGGAAAAAGGAGCCGGGGCGGAGGTGTTTGCCGAGGTTGAAAAAGAGGTCCTCCGTTTTACCGACGACGTGGTTAAAAACGACCGGGCCGGCGATGAAACCTTCACTGCCCTGACCAAGCGCCTGACTCCCGGGGCGCTGGTCGAACTGCACCTGGCCATCGGGTTCTATATAATGACCTCAAAATTCCTGTTGACCTTTGATATCGATTTGCAGACCTGAGCCGATCCCCTCTTGGTGAAGGAATCGGCTCAGGATCCACTTTAGCGGGTCACCAGAGAACCGTTATCCACAATAATATCCTGGCCGTTGATAAATTCACCGGCCTTGGAGGCTAGGAGCAAGGCTGCTCCGGCCAGATCCTCGGCGATTCCTAATCGGGGTATCGCCTTGTTTTGGGCCGTCACTTCTATATCGGGACGGTCCCAAAGGGCTTGGGATAAGCGGGTCTTTATCAACCCGGGAGCGAGGGCATTCACCCGAATCCGGTACTTCCCCCACTCAAAAGCCAGAATTTTCGTCAAATGGGTCAGGGCCGATTTGGTGATGGAGTAGGCCCCTTCGATATTGCCCCCGTTTCCATAAGCCGCAATGGAGGAGGTATTAATGATGCAGCCTCCATGTTCCTTCATCCAGGCCTGAAAAACCAATTTGGATAAGATATAGGGTCCTTTTAAATTCACGTCGAAGATTTTATCCCAGGCTGATTCTTCCACCTCAGCCAGGGGGCCGGAAGCAGGGTTTGTTCCGGCGTTATTCAATAAAATATCCACCCGGCCGGCCCAGTCCATGGCTTTTGAAACCAGTTTTTCCCGGTCATCGGGATAAGAAATATTGGCCGGGACGGCCAGAATTTCCGCCCCGGTTTCCTTGCGCAGCCTTTCGGCGGCCCCATTAATACCTTCCGCTTTACGGCTGCTGATAACCAGTTTGGCCCCGGCCAGGGCGTAAACCCTGGCAATCTCCTCCCCGATCCCGCGGCTGGCCCCGGCGATTAAAGCCGTTTTGCCCTCCAATGAAAACATGGAGGCGATGCGTTCTTTATCCATTTTTTTGTTATCCTCCTTTGTGGATTGTCGATCCAGATGGTTTTTTATATTAATCACTCATAACCCCGGGGGGCACCCGAAATATGAAAATTTAACCAAGGGTTCAAGGAGCCAAGGGGTCGAGGTTTCAAGTGAACGGCTTGGAAGTTAAAACCATCGAACCCTTGAAACCTGGAATCCTCGAACCCTATTTTCGAACTAAATTCTTACACCCTTGAACCGGTTTTTAGAAGCCTAAAATTTTGGCACCAGGGCGAAAAATATCCCCCTATTAAAAAAGGGCAGACCCTTAAAAGCGGTCCGCCCTTTCCATTCTTACTGCAAGTCCCTTACGAACCTTAAACGGCAAAAGCCTCCTCGGGGATCCGGACGCAACTGGTCTCATCCTTTTTGAGAATCTCGCACTTGGCCGGGACCAGGGCCGTGGTCCGCTGAATGAAGAACTTGGCCCCCTCGATTTTGCCCGTGTAGAACATCTTGTCGCTGTCTTTGTCGGCCTTGGCCAGACCTTTGGTCGCTTCCAGGGCCATCCAGAGGTGGAACCAGCCGCAGAGGGTGTCGCCTACGCAATTGAGAAAATCGCAGGCAGCGATCAGGGGAATGAAGGGATTTTTCATCAACAAACCGGCAAAATCCATGGCCGTGGCCAGGATAGCGTTAACGGCCTTTTCTACAACAGCCGCCTCATCCTTCAGGCTGTCCAGGCCTTTGGCCTCGGCGATATGGGCGTTACCTTCGGTCATGAGGTTCATGAAATGTTTTCCTTCGTTCATGCCCAATTTGCGTCCCAGGAGGTCCATGGCCTGGATGCCGTTGGTGCCTTCAAAGATGGTATTGATCTTTTGGTCCCTCATCATCTGTTCGACGGGGTATTCCCGACAATAGCCGTAACCGCCGTAGGTCTGCACGGCCAGGTCATTGACGACCAGGCCCATCTCCGTACAATACGATTTTACAATAGGGGTCAGCATTTCCACCAGGCCCGACCATTTGCTTTTCACAGCGTCATTTTCGGCCACTTTCTGTTGGTCCATAGCCCAGTAGCAGAAGAGGCAGAGGGTCCGGATGCCTTCGGTAATGGACTTCTGTTTCAGGAGCATCCGGCGGACGTCGGGATGCTGGATGATGGGGACATACCGCTGACCGGTGAAGAGATTGTTGCCCTGGAGTCGTTCCTTGGCGTAGGATAGGGCGTGCAGGTAGGCCGCACCGGCCAGGGAGACGCCCATCATGCCCACTCCCTGCCGTTCTTCGTTCATCATGTGAAACATGATCTCCATGCCTTGACGCTCCACGCCCATGAGGTAGCCGATACATTTGCCGGTATCGCCGAAATTGAGGGTGCAGGTGGCGTTGCCGTGAATGCCCATCTTGTGTTCAATGCCGCCGGTGTTGACGTCGTTGAATTCGCCCAGACTGCCGTCGGGGTTGACCAGGTATTTCGGGACCAGGAAGATGGAGATACCCTTGGTGCCGAGTGGGTCCCCTTCAATCCTGGCCAGAACGGGATGGATGATGTTTTCCACCAGGTCATGGTCTCCCGAAGAGATAAAGCACTTCGTGCCCTGAATGGAATAGGTTCCATCGGGATTTTTCTTGGCCGTTGTTTTCAGGGGGCCCAGGTCGGAACCGGAGCCCGGCTCCGTCAGACACATCGTCCCGCCCCACTGGCCCGAAAACATCTTGGGCAGATAAATGGCCTTCAATTCTTCCGAACAGAATTTTTCCACCAGTTTGGCCGCCCCGTGGGTCAGGCCGGTGTACATCAAAAAGGCCTGATTGCAGCCAAGAAACATAGAGCTGGAGCAAGCGGCGACGATTTCAGGGAATCCCTGACCTTCCCAATCCGGACTGTCCGAGGTGGTCATCCAGCCGCCTTCACAGTATAGTTTCCATAAATGATGGTAGGCCTCCGGTACATAGACCTTACCGTCCTTGAATACCGCTTCTATGGATTTGCCGTGTACTTCATCGGGGTAAGTCGGGGCAATCTCATTTTCTGCAAGTTTTGCGGCGGAGTCCAGGACCATATCCACCGTTTCTCCATCGAAGTCGGCAAAAGGTCCCTTGCCCAGTAATTGTTCATCCATTTTAAATACTTCATGCAAAATAAATTTTAAATCTCTGACATCTACCCATTGACTGGCCATAGGTTGTTCCTCCTTTGAGCGGTGATTTTAATTGGTTGAAAACCGGCACTATTTTGATTTTAAGCCCTTGGCGGGCCTCCCCTTCTTCCCGGATAACAGACCGAAGGGGTTCATGGTTCTCAATACGGGTTCTATCCTAATGTTTCCTGAAGACTTCGTCAAAAAGAAAATTTGGTCTAACCTGATTTTCTGAACAGGTAAAAATAAACACTCAAAGTTGAATTTTTAGGGGAGGGGCCGAGTTCAAATTTTATTAGAAAAATTCCTCTATTTACTCTTCACCAAAATGTGTATAATGCGGTCCATTCGAAGTCTTAAGATAACCGGTCTTCCCTTTCGCCACTTTACCCACAAGAGAGTGCAAGCCTATGGAGGAATTCAAGAAACCCCGTTTCTCAATCGAGAGACGGGGTTTCTATTTTGACTCGGGCTGTCTTCAAGGAAATGGAAATTAGTGAATTTGGATCATATCGTTTGAGCTAACTATCATCTAAAAGCGGAGGTACAATTTATGGAACAGGCCTTGTCCGGAATCAGGGTGATTGACTTTGGACATTACATTCCCGGACCCTACACGGCCATGCTCCTGGCGGAACAGGGGGCCGAGGTGATCAAAGTGGAAAGACCGGAAGGCGATCCGGCCCGGGGCGATCCCGGCTTCATGGTCTGGAACCGCAGCAAGAAGGGTGTCAAGCTGGACCTGAAGAAAGAACAGGGGATACGGATAGCCCTTGGATTAATCAAAAAAGCCGATGTGATTATCGAAAATTTTCGGCCCGGGGTTGCCGACAGGCTCGGTATAGGGTTTGATGAGGTCCAAAAGGTAAACCCCAAAGCCGTCTATTGCGCCATCTCCGGTTTTGGAACCAAGGGGCCTTACCGTGACCTGCCGGGTTGGGATCCTCTGGTGGGAACCCTGGCTTCCGCTTTTGTGGAGCATGGGGGGGGAGTGGAATATCCCCCTCTTTATCTGGTCAATCCTCTGCCCAGTCACTATGCCGCCTTTATGGCCGCCTTCAGTATCACCAC
Organism: uncultured Thermodesulfobacteriota bacterium; assembly: GCA_964609705.1. GTDB lineage: Bacteria > Desulfobacterota > RBG-13-43-22 > RBG-13-43-22 > RBG-13-43-22 > RBG-13-43-22. Next base: position 7,456 of record CAZSTT010000105.1, on the reverse strand, counting down.
GGCCCTCTTCACTCGTGAATTTACCGGGAAAGGGCAACGGGTCGATATTTCTTTATTCGCCTCCATGCTGGGCGCAGGAAGCAGCGGGCTGGTTGACTTTTCCGGGAGGTTTCGGATCCCCTGGTCTAATCCCCAGGGCTCCCTGCCGCTTTATAAATTCTATCAGGGGGGTGACGGCAAGTGGTTTTTTCTCGGTCTGGGGAATTTGACCTTTTTTACAAAATTCGCCATCGCCATGGAACATGAGGAATGGTTGGCCGATCCCCGCTTCGAAGGCGCGCCCTTTTTGATATTTCCTCCGGTCAGTGACGAGATTATGGCCCTGTTCAAGCAAATATTTATGACCAGAACACGGGACGAATGGCTGGATTTCCTGCAAGCGGAGGATATCCCCTGTGCGGCCGCCCTCCCGGTAGAGGAATTTCTCAATGACCCTCAGGTCATGGCCAATGATATGGTCATCGAAGTTGAAGAACCTGATCTGGGCCCTGTGCGGGAGATGGGGTTTCCGGTCAAACTCAGGGGAACGCCGGGAG
>CAZSTT010000105.1:0-6820 GCA_964609705.1 uncultured Thermodesulfobacteriota bacterium | reverse complement strand
CTGGGCCCTGTGCGGGAGATGGGGTTTCCGGTCAAACTCAGGGGAACGCCGGGAGAAGTAAAAAGCCGATCACCAAAGCTGGGTGAGCATACCCAGGAGATATTGACGGCCCTCCTGGGATATTCGGATGAGGAAATAGCGGGCCTCATAAAAGTCGGACTTATATAAGTGAAGAAGGAGGATAAACATGCACCCTCTGGAAGGTATCAAGGTTCTTGATTTCAGCACCATGCTGAATGGCCCCTATACGACGATGCTGCTTTCGGATATGGGCGCGGATGTAATAAAAGTTGAACCCCCTGACGGCGATTCCTGGCGGGCCGTGGGAGGAGGCTTCATTGCCTGCAACCGGGGCAAAAGAGCCATTTGTGTCGACCTGAAAAAAGAGGAGGCCAAACCCATTGTCTTTTCATTGATCGAGCGGAGCGATGTCCTGGTGGAAAATGCCCGCTGGGGGGTCTGGCATCGGCTGGGTTTGGATTATGAGTCGGTGATCAAGAAAAAGCCTGACCTGATCTATGTCTCCGTCCTGGGCCATGGCTCCACCGGCCCTTTATCGGAAACAGCGGGGTACGATCCCCTGCTCCAGGCCCGCAGCGGCGAAAGCGTCAGTCAAGGGGGTTTGGGAAAACCGCCGGTTTTCCATGCTATCCCTCTGAACGATTTGGCTACCCCTATGCTGGGGGCCTGGGGCGCCGTTCTGGCGCTTCTGGCCAGAGTCAGGAGCAAAGAGGGGAAGGGCCAGCACGTCGAGTCCTCCCTGACCAATGCCTCCATTGCCCTGCAATCGGGAACCTTTATAGATTATCCCGGAATAGAGCGAAAAAATCCCGGAGATACGGGAATCAAAGGGCTGAGGGCCACCCATCGCCTGTATGAAACTCAGGATAAGAGATGGATATTCATCATGGCTTATAAGCCGGAACACTGGTCCAGCCTCTGCCGGGTTTTAGGGCAAGAAACGTTGCTGTCGGATCCCCGATTTGAAAATGAAGGGGATCGCAAAAAAAATGACCGAATATTGGTGGAAATTTTTGCCGAGGCCTTTAAAACCAAGCCATCTGCGGAATGGGTAAGCCTCCTTTCCAAGGCGGAGGTGCCGGCTGCCCTGGGACAATCGGCTGAAGAGGTGATCCAGGATCCCCACTGTGATGCGAATAACTATTTTGCCCGGATTCAGGACCCGGATTTCGGCCCGGTAAGACTTCCGGGAGTGGGACCTCAGTTTTCCGGAATGACGGGAATCATCCGACGTGCCGCGCCTAAGCTCGGTCATCATACGGAGGAAATTTTAAGAGAGTTGGGCTACACCGAAGAACAGATCAACCGCCTTGAAGATAAACGGATCATCTTCCAGGCCGATCGGCAGGGTTCACAACCATGAAAGACATGACCAGAAGAAAAGGACCCGTTTCTTCTTCAACAATCTTACAAAATCTCCCTATGGCACAATCTCAAACCCAAAAGGAGGAAAGAACATGCAACTGGAAGGCAAAACAGCCCTGATCACCGGGGGCGGCAAAGGCATCGGAAAGGCGATTGCCCTGGCCTTTGCCGGGGAAGGGGCGAATGTTTCCATCGCCGCCAGAACAGAACCTGACTTAAAAGCAACGACCTTGCAGGTGGAACAGATGGGCCGGAAAAGTCTGGCCATCGTAACCAATCTGGCCGACCCGGATCAGATTTCTGCGATGGTGGACAAGACCATGGATATGTTCGGGCAAATCGACATTCTGATCAACAACTCAGGGATTGAAGGCCCGATGACTCCGGTGGCGAGCATGGATCTTGATGCCTGGAACCAAACGCTGGCGGTCAACCTCACCGGTGCCATGCTGTCCGCCAAACAGGTGTTGAACCGGAGTATGATACCCCGCAAAAGCGGCGCCATCGTCAATATCAGTTCAATTGCGGGGAGAAAAGGCATGGCCACGCGGAGTCCGTATAACGCCTCGAAATTCGCCATGATCGGCCTGACCCAAAGTCTGGCCTTTGAATTGGGGGGGCTTGGCATCCGGGTCAATTGCATCGCGCCGGGGATGGTGGAAGGCGATCGTATCGACCGGGTCATCAACGCTATGAGCAAGGGATTGGGGCTGACCTACGATGAGGCCGTGGCCATGTTAAATTCCCGGGTGGCCCTTGGCAGAATGGTGAAACCTGAAGAAGTAGCAGCCTTGGCTGTTTTCCTGGCATCCGGCAAGTCCGGCGGTATCACCGGACAAACAATCAATTGCTGTGGAGGAATGGAAATGAATTAATTCTCACTGCCGTGTCTCAATCCCTAAACCGGGGCTAACTACTTTACCCCTTTCTCTGAATTTCAATTGACAATTATTTTGAGAACGATATACAATAAACTATTAAATTAATTATTCAATCAGTAGGCAAACCTCTCACCATAACCCTCACCAATTAGGAGCGGGGCATGAAGGGAAGTCATATTAATCTCTGACAGGAAGCCTCTCGGGGCCAAACCCCGAGGAGGATTTTTGTTTTTTTATTGAAAACCAAAAAAGACAATGGCACGCCCTTTGGCATGAGGATCTTCAGGGCGAGAGAGAGTAGGAAGCGAGACGGTACCGGAATCCCAATTACGGTTGCCGTTGCCGATACTTCACAGGGATAAGGAGGCATTTGAAATGAATCTGAAAAATTTTTTCGTAAGTCTGTTGGGATTCGGATTTTTGTTGATGGTCGGCCTGTACGGTTCACCGGTTTACTCAGCCGAGGCCTTGCCTAAGGGCACTACGCTTCCCCTTTTTGAATTAAAGGGTGCGGCTTCACCTCAAACCAAGGCGTATTTAGGGGTCAATAATGAGAAGCAATTCTCTTTATCCCAAATCAAGACAAAACTCGTGCTTGTAGAATTCTTTGATACTTACTGACCCGTCTGTCAAAAGACTGCTCCTGTGGTCAACAGGATCTATAATTTGTTCAAGGAAGACAAAAATCTCCAAAAAGACATCAAGCTGATCGGTATAGGATTAGGAAACCAGCCCGATGAAATACAGACCTATCGGGTGGCCTTTAAAGTAGAATTTCCACTGTTTCCTGACCCCAAGAAGGAAATTCAAGAAAAGTTAAAGGTGAAAGCCGTACCTCTGACTGTTTTAATGGACCTTAAGGGCAAAGTCCTCATGAGCCATGTCGGTCCAATCGAGAATTTTGACGCCTTCGTAAGCGAGATCAAGAAAAACTTGTAAACCTCTTAACCGGACTTTGCTGATTGGACAGGATTCGGGAGAACTCACTTGTTAATATCTTGGTTTTTTTGAAGGGTGATAATGGCTGTAAACGAAGACGTGGACTTCCTAGCCGGAAGCCAGGTTTTTAAAGGACTGCCCCGGGATGCCCTGGAGGCCATCGCCGGAGTGGTTCAGCATCTGAAGGTACCCGCCAGAACGGTCATCTTCAAAGAGGGTGATCCCGGCGACCGCCTTTATATCGTCCGTTCAGGATCCGTCAGGATCTACAGGAAGAACCCGGCAGGGATAGAGTTAGATATTTCCATCAAGGGGGTGGGGGATACTTTTGGCGAAATGGCGCTCCTGACCGGGGAGCCCCGATCGGCCGACGCAGAGACGATAGGAGAAAATCATCTTTTGGTCCTTACCCAGGAGCAACTGGATGGAATCCTGAGAGACTTTCCCGATCTCTCCAAACTTTTTGCCCGGGAGATGCGGCGCTGGCTGAGTATCGATGAAAAACGTCTCGAAATTCAAGCCCACGAAGTGCAAAAATCTTTTCGGATAACCTGGTTTGATTTTATTCTGGCTATCGGAGTCAGCGTTATCCTGGCGACCATCTTCAATTACTCCAATCCCAACGGGATCCCTCTTTTCCCTGAATTTCCCGATAGAAATTCTGTTCCGGCGATCGGTGCGGCAGCGGCTTTGGAAGAGTTCAAACGCAATGAAACGCTTTTTTTGGACGCCAGGCCGGCCAACTTTTATCAAAAGCGCCATATTAAAGGGGCCATCAATATCCCCCTGAACATCTTCGATATCGTTTATCTGATGACCTTCCCTAAAGAAGACAAAGGAAAAAAAATCATTATCTATGGAGGAACGATCAGCAGACTTTATGACCTGGAGTTGGCCGACAAACTGCTCCTCCGCGGCTATAAGCAAGTCAGAATCCTGGAAGGGGGACTAACGGCCTGGGAGGGAAAGGGTTACCCTGTGGGCGAAAAGGTAAAGGAATGATGGGGGCATTCTTAAGAGAAGTGGTGACGAGCAAGTATTTGGCTTTAGCTTTCAGGCTATGCGTGGGAGCCTCTTTCCTTTATGCCAGCTTAAGCAAGATCCCCTTCCCGGCTCAGTTTGCCGAGGCAACGGCCAACTATCAACTCGTGCCCTATTGGATGCTTAATTCGGGATCGTTGGTTTTACCGTGGATTGAGTTTATTTGCGGGCTGTTCCTGATCATCGGGTTCACTTCCAGGGCTTCGGCCATCCTACTTGGCCTCATGTTGATTATGTTCAATACGATGGTCCTGATCAATATGTATTGGGGAGCCCCTATCAGTTGCGGATGTTACGATGCCGTGGGTGAGCCCATCGGCTGGCATAAAATTATAGAAAACGCCATATTGCTGGGCTTTACCATCCACGTCTTCTTCTTTGACAAACTCTTTATTTTCCGCAGGGGAATTCGAACAGATCCGGCTAAAATTTCCGTTCCTTCTCCTGGTGCTTCACGATAAAGGTCCCACATGGCAATAAAACCAAGTTCCATTTTTCATGACCGGCCGCTGGTCCTCTTTCTAATCCTGTTATTGATCGCCTCCTGCTCAAAAGACGAGTTTGCCGGCAGTTACCGGGCAGAGGAAAAAGATCTGCCCGGGCAGGTCGAGACCATTATCGAGCTCAAACCCAATGGAGAGGGCGCCTGGAAATCCGGTAGCGAAGAAATACCTTTCGCCTGGTACATCAAGGGGGGAGAGCTTAGAATCAACACCAAAGGAGGCGGGGTCATCGTCGGTGGGCTAGAAAAGGATACCATTCATATGATCCTTCCGGGTGATAAGAAAATGACTTTTAGGAAAATCCGGTAAATTACCGTCATAGATCAACTTTTATAATACTTCAGGGGAATTTCTTTTTCTTTAAAAGGAGATCGTGGTCACATGGAACATGGTAATTCCCCAACTCCGATAAAACGGCGGTTGACCGCCATTCTCGTGGCCGATGCGGTCGGGTACAGCCGCCGGATGAGCGAAAACGAGGAGGGCACGCTCCAGGTGTTGGCGGCGCAGCGGGCGATCATCGATCGTCTGATCGTTGCCCACGAAGGCCGCATCTTCGGCACGGCCGGTGACAGCGTTCTCGCCGAATTCTCAAGCTCGGTTGAGGCGGTCCGCTGCGCCGTTGAGATCCAGGAGGCATTGCAAACCCGCAATGAAGGCGCTCCCGAATCGCAGCGTCTCGAGTTCCGCATCGGCGTCAACCTGGGCGATGTGATGGTGGATGGCTCCGATATCCTGGGTGACGGGGTCAACGTGGCGGCGCGGCTCGAGGGCATCGCCGACCCTGGCGGGATCTGCATCTCTTCTTCCGTTTATGACCAAATCATGAACAAATTGAGCCTCGGGTTCAGCGACCTCGGGGAGAAGTCGCTGAAAAACATCGCGCGCCCAATTCGTGTCTACCGATTCAACCGAGGCGGTGAGAAGTTGGGCACGGATCGCCCCAGGCCGTCGACCCGGAAGCTCTGGCTCGGCATCGGCGGAACCATGCTACTGATGCTATTGGCTGCCGGTGTCTGGCAAGCCGGGCTGCTCAATTCCCGGCCCGCTCCGGTGTCCGCTCCGCCACCTCTCTCGGAACATAGGGCCTCAGTGCCCCCGATGGAAACCACTTCGGAGGAAACGAAACTAAAATTGCAGATCGCGGAAGCCGAGAGGGCGAAGGCCGAGGCTGAACTTGCCAGAGCACGCACCGATGCCGAACTGGCGAAGCAGCGGGCGGGCTCACTCCCAGTCGAGCGCAAAGACGCCGTCATTGCATCCCCAATGCGAACCACACCCGCCGAGCCGTCAAAACCACCAGGGACAACTCCGACACCTTCTTCCCCTGCGCCGGCCACCGTACCCACCTCCGGGACTCAGGCCGCCTTACCGGTTTCTCCGCCGGTCGTGCAGACGGCGTCATCGCCCCCTGCCCCAGCTACCGGTGTGTCAACCCCTGCGCCGGTAACCAAAACGCCGCCAAGGGCACCGGCGATCACCGACTCTGACCGCGGTATCGCCATGCGGGCGTGCGAAGCATTCGAAGATCGACAACCCTTCAACGACAAAATCCCAGTGCGCGTATTAAACGGTGAGATTGTCATCGAGCATGGCAAACCTGGGAAACCCGGTTATCTGTTCATCAGCGGCAGGCCTTCCCCGGACGGCCATCTGGTGCTTTCCGGAACAATCGTTGCCGCCGCTATACGATATCGAGGCGAAGCGCACCGGGCCCGCTTCGAGGGCGCTTATCGCGATGGCCTATACGAGCTGAACGGGTTTCACGGCAAACGCCGGTGCACAATGAACATCCAATTGGATAGACGCCCCTAAACCGTCCCCCTCCTCCCCAAAAAGAGTGAAAGGGCATGAAATATAAGAGACCTTTGAAAAATGTCCAATTTTGTCTAGGTCAAGGAAGAGGATGCGATCATTGCGGGGGCTCGCTTGGCTGGAGGGGAAGACTAGGATATAAAGGGATATCCTGATCTTAGAAGTCGATGGCCTGATTCATTTTTACTGATGAATTTTTATCACGGTATTGTTTCAGTCGGGCCGCCGGTTGCATCAATCATATATTGATATCCT
>CAZSTT010000104.1:1979-12270 GCA_964609705.1 uncultured Thermodesulfobacteriota bacterium | reverse complement strand
CGATGGCCGGATGTCTTTTTAATTCCTGGTCCAGAAACTGCCGGACCATTTTACGCTGCCACCCCAGGGGGTGGCGGAACTGCCGGTAGAGAGAGAGGTCCCCTTCATAAAAGTCTTCGGTTTCCATATCCCCCGAATCAGGACTGTTAACAGGCAAATTGAAAATGGCCAGATTTAAAAACCCGATGGCCCTGTGGTGCCGGACAATGAAATCCAGGGTTTGTCCGGCCCGGAAATGGTCTTCGGCCGGTGTTCCGAACAATACATAGACATAAGAGGCCACCCCGGCTTTTTCCAAATTCTGAAGGGCTACGGAGGCCTTGTCCAGATTAATGCCCTTCCCCATCCGATCCAGGACTGTTTGATCCCCTGATTCCAAGCCCAGTTTGAGCATCCGACATCCCGAACGCTTTAAGGCCAGGCAAAAATCAAGATCGGTCAATTCTTCAAAGAAGCGGGTAAACCCATACCAGGGGACCGGGACAGGGGATTGGCACAATTGCCTGAGCAGGGCCGGGCTCAGCGCGTTATCGAGAAGGTGCACCAAAACCGGCTTTGTTTCCTGTATCAGGGCCTCCAGATCCCTTATGACCTTAGGGGGTGGAATGGGTCGATAACGATTAGCTTCGGCGCATTCCGGGCAAAAGGCGCAACGATTCCAATAACAGCCGCTGGAAGCGCTGTAAGGAAGTATAGATCCGGGAGACAGGTAACGGAGGTTGGAAAAGCCCTTATAATCCGGCCTATAATCGTCCCCTTCGATTGGTTTTATCCCCTGGGCTGAAAGTAAAAAATGTTCACCCGGGCCGGAGATTAATTCATCGATCAGTCCGGTGAACGGATTATTCCAGCCGGGAGCGGACAACCAGGAGGTAATCAATCCTCCGCCCATAATAATTTTCAGGCCAGGGGCTTTTTTCCTTATGTATCCGGCCATGGCAAAGGCCGATAATGCCTGGCTGAGGTAGTTAAGGGAAAAGCCAATGAGGGACGGTTGCCGGTCTTGGAGCAGGCCATCGAGGCGGGAACTGAAATATTCGAAAAAAGGATTTTGTTCCGGATTTTCCGCCGCCAGGATCAGATCCGCACTTCGGACCGGGGAAAACCGGTGGTCGGTGTAATTGACCAGGGTTAATGCGCCGTCAAATTGAGGCCGGGCCGTTTGTACCACCCGGTTAATGTCCATGACGGTTCGTTTGTAACGATCAAAATTATTAAAGGCTTCCCCGTTCAATAAAGCAGCCAGGTTGGAGCCCAGGTGAGTTGTCGCTCGTCTGGTCCATTGATCGGAGCTGTCCATCGGCCTATCGAGACGATGATAAAGGGCCTCTATGTTGGCGTCAAGGAGGTGATGGCGGATATGGTGATGGTTCAAGGCTCCGGCCAATTTGGCCAGTCCGGCAGGGGGTTCACTCGGTTTAGCCACCGGGGGATAGATCAATAGCATGGATTCCTGGAGACCACAAAAACTAGTAACTAAAGAATAAAATTCTAGGCGAAATGGAAAGAATTTATTAAAAAACACACCTTAGACCCGGACCAATTGAGGTATTATTAACTTGGTTCGTATGTCCACATCTTGGTTCCGGCTGGTCCGGATTGGGTTCGTTAAGTTTGAATAGCCGGGGTTGAACTATTTTGCAAGTTTTAATTTCCCCAAAGAACCCATGATGAATAGCGGGAGGCAGGATCATAATCCCCTATAGAAAACTTCACCCTTATTGGGATCGGGTAAAAATGTCTTGACTTATAAAATTACCATCCCCTATATTTTCTCTAACAAAAAACCAATTGGGCTGCCTGGGCAGCTAATAGAGATGATAAAGGAGGTTTACCCTTGTCACACCCCCTGGAAGAACTATTGAACCCGGGATCCATCGCCGTTGTCGGATCCTCCAACAATCCCAACTCGGCCGGTTATAACTTTACGGCTTCGCTCCTTAAGTATGGTTTTAAAGGAAATATTTATCCGGTGAATCCGAGATATTCCGAGATCCTGGGTCTTAAGGCCTACCCGACCGTAAGAGACATCCCTGGTTCGGTGGATTATGTCATCTCCGCGGTGTCAGCCCCCCATGTTCCGGCGATGATGGAAGACTGCTCGCATAAAGGAGTCAAACTAATACATCTTTTTACCGCACGGTTCAGCGAAACCGGTCGACCGGAGGCCGCCAAACTGGAACAGGAAGTTCTGCGATTGGCCAGAGGTTACGGGATACGGCTGATAGGTCCAAACTGCATGGGTCTCTTTTTCCCGCGACGGGGAATCTCTTTCAGCGATGCCATGCCTGAAGAGCAATCCGGTCCCATCGGCCTGATCTCCCAGAGCGGGCAGGCCGTTGAAGAAATCGTTCGTTCCTCCGCCCTGATGGGCCTGTATTTCAGTAAGGCGATCAGTTACGGCAATGCCCTGGACTTTAATGAGTGCGACTTTCTGGACTATCTGGCCCAGGACCAGGAGACCAAAGTGATTTTGATGTATATAGAAGGACTGCGGGACGGACGCAGATTCCTAAACTCCTTGCGCACGGCTGCAGCACAAAAACCGGTGGTGATACTCAAAGGCGGGCGGAGTCAATCCGGGGCCAGGGCCGTGGCTTCTCATACCGCTTCTTTGGCCGGTTCCACCGATCTGCTGGAGGTGGCTCTGGCCCAGGCCGGGGCGATTTCCGCCCAGAGCATGGAGGAATTCATTGATCTGGCGGTTACCTTCCATTATCTGCCTTCCTTGAGGGGGCTTGGGGTGGGGGTGGTCGGGGGCGCCGGCGGTGCCAGCGTACTGGCGGCGGATCAATGCGAGTCGGCGGGTTTGGAGGTGGTCCCCATTCCTCCGGAGATGCGGGAAGAACTAAAAAATAGGGGGATCAGCATCTGGGACTGGATCGGAAACCCCGTGGACCATTCCATCCGGGAGGATAGCAGCTTCAACCACGGCGATATCGTGGAGATGATGGCCAGGAATGAAAAATTTCAACTCCTGATCATTCTGTTCAATGAACCGCATCATGAAAGGCAAAAAGGAATGACCGCGGATAATTACCTGGAAGAGTATCGGTTTGAGGACTACAAACCCAAACCGGTAATGGCCGTTGTTCCGGATCGATCGCTGGGCCTCGACCATTACGCGGACTGGAACTGGAAAATCATTTATGACATCCGGTCCAAGCTTTTAGCCGGCGGTATCCCTTATTATCCTTCGATCGGGCGGGCCGCCAAAGCCGCGAAAAAGTTTGCCGATTATTTCCAAAAGGGTAGCAGATAAATTCATCCCTTTGATCTTATATGGAGTAAAAATCTAGAATAAATAAAATGTAAGTCAAAAACTGAGAGGAGAGGTTATGAGTGGACGATTGGAAGGAAAAATAGCCGTCATTACCGGAGGGACCAGCGGCATCGGGGAAGCGACGGCTGAGGTTTTTGTCGCTGAAGGGGCCAAAGTCGTCATCGCCGGCCGTTCAGAAGAAAAGGGGATCCAGATAGCAAACCGTTTGGGTTCAAACGTCGTTTATAAAAAAACCGACGTCACCAACGAACAGGAAATAAGGGCCCTGATCGACCTGGCCGTTTCCCGGTTTGGACGTCTCGACTGCCTTTTTAACAATGCCGGGGGGCCCACCCCGGGTACCCTGGACACCGTAACCCAAGAAAATCTTGTTTACAGTATGAATCTGCTTCTGGGCGGCCCCATATTTGGTATCAAATATGCCGCGCCGGTGATGAAGGCCCAGGGATCAGGCTCCATCATCAATACCTCCAGTATTGCAGCTATCCGAATTAATCAGGGACAACTCCTTTATAGTGTGGCCAAAGCGGGACTAACCCATTTGACCAGATTAGCCGGGACGGAACTGGGTCCCTTCGGGATCCGGGTAAACTGTATTTCTCCCGGGGCCATCGCCACCCCCATTTTTTGGGGAGGATCTCAGGTGGCCAATACCCTCGATCCGGCGGCTAATGCCCGGAAATTGGAAAAATTGAAGCAAAACCTGATCAAGGCCACACCCTTGAGAAAAGCAGGATTGGACAAGGATATCGCCATGGCGGCCTTATATCTGGCCAGCGATGAAGGGAGTTTTGTAAACTGTCATGATCTGGTGGTGGATGGCGGCAGAACTTCGCTGTTCTGTGAACCATCCTCATGAGATGGTTTGAAAGAACAAAGCGACCTATTTACAACGTTTCAGAAGGGATCCCCCATGAAAAAATCCATCGGCGCGAAAACCGTAGTCTACCCCACCCCCGTCTTGGTGGTGGGGACTTATGACCGGGAAGGCAAACCCAATGTCATGACCGCGGCCTGGGGCGGCATTTGCTGCTCGGTCCCTCCCTGCCTGGCTATCGCCCTGCGGGAGGCGACCTACACCTACGGCAACCTGATGGACCAAAAGGCTTTCACCATCAGCCTGCCCTCCGAATCCTATATCAAGGAAGCGGATTATTTCGGAATCGCCTCCGGAAAGGATGAAGACAAGTTTGCGGCCACCGGCCTTACCCCGATAAAGAGCGATCTGGTGAATGCCCCCTATGTCAAAGAATTCCCTTTTGTCCTGGAGTGTAAGGTGATCCATCATTATAAAATCGGATTGCATACCCAATTCATCGGTGAAATCCTGGATATCAAAGTGGAGGAAGAGGTGCTGGGAGAGAAAGGGCCGGACATCACCAAGATAAAACCGGTCCTTTGGGCCCCGGACAGTCGGGGTTATTACGGGATCGGCCATTTATTGGGAAAAGCTTTTTCCCTGGGGAAGGATTTTTTAACCAGTCAAGCTCCGCCAGGGGCATGACCTGGCGATGCAAAAAAATAGGTTGGTCGATGGGTGACCTCAAATCCTATTTTCGTACCCAAGAAAAGAATTAATTTTTTTCTGACAGGATAACAGGATGTTTATGAATCCCTATTGATCCTGTAAATCCTGTCGGAAAAAATTCATAATCTCAGTCCTCGAGCATTCCCCACTGTTTGAATTCGGACATGATCTCCGCAGCCTCCTGAACCATCTCGTCAATGTACTGTTTCACGGATTTGACCGAGGTGACCACTCCGGCGGCCAGGGAGTGTTGCCCCCCGTGGTCCAGCCGGTAGACTTTCCTGCGAAATTCGGTATCCAGGATTTCCTGCCCGACAATCTTTTCCTTCAGTTTGTCCGGGACGTTAAATTCCCTGGTGGCCATAAAAGAGGTTCCCATGTAGATACCGACAGCGCCCATGGCCAGAGCCGCAACAAAGCCCCGGGCATCGCCGATGCCTCCGGCGGCGATCAAAGGCACTTTAATCAGGCGTCGGCCCATGGTCATGTTGACAAGGGTTGTGTTCTGGTTGGGGTTTTTATATCCCGTCCCTTCCAGGCCGACGATGACCAGGGCATCCACTCCTTTTTTTGATATGGATAGGGCATGTTCGATGGTGGCGCACTTGTGGATCCAGTTGCAGCCTTTTTCCTTAAACCGGCGTCCGATAAGGGAGCCGTCATAAGCCGAGGTGAAGATGGTCCGTATCCCTTCCTCCAGGGTGATTCTGACGAATTCCTCATGATAGGCATTATCGTATTTGGTGTCCTTCATCAGGGTGAAGTTGACGGCAAAGGGCTTATCGGTCATTGACCTGGTCCGCTTGATGTCTTCGGCAAAGGACTCCGGATTCTTGTAGCAGATCGTGGTCAGGATCCCGAGACCCCCGGCCTCGGAAACGGGGGCGGCAATCTGGGAGGTCCCGGTTCCCGGCCAGCCGAAGGCCCCTTGAATGATAGGGTATTGCACCCCGAGCATCCTGGTCAGCACATTATCGAACTTCATCGCTCTCTCCTTGATTGAATGTTAGAGGACGCTGCGGGTGCGATCCTGTTTAAAATCTGCAACACCCGGAACAGCGACCATTTCGATGGCCTTCAATTTGCCGCAGGCCACCGCACATTGAGCGCAGCCGATACAGCGTTGAGGTTCATGCCGATAGGTCTTATTCTGTATGTCCACGGTGATGGCTCCCATAGGACAGGCCAGGGCGCATTTACCACAATAATTACAATTCTCAAAGGTCACTTTGGGCATAAAATGCGGAGGAGCGATGATCCCTGGCATGTTGAATTCCGTGATGATGCGCATCATATGACAGCAGCACCCGCAACAGGAGCAGGAGGATCCTCCCAGTTTCGGATCCAGGGCCGTCATCCAGGATACCAGGCCGCTGGCCTCGGCTTCGGCCTTAATCTCCAGGGCTTCCTTCATTTCAATCCGGCGAAATCTCCCTGATTGAATAAGGCGATCGGCGGATACCCCCATGGCCATACAAACTTCTTTCGGCCGGGCACAACCCCTGCCCACCAATTCCTCCACGATACGGCATTGGCAAAGGGTCACTCCGAAGGAGTTGTACTGAGAAAAAACCGCCTCCAGTTTGTCCGACGGATAGGCCATGGGACTGGATTCAATCGTCTGGCCGATCGGCAAATATTTAACCGAGGGAGGCAATTTCCCCCAATAATCGGTTCCAAATCCGGTTTCATAGAGGGCGGCAAATAATTCGCTGAAACGGCGATGCCAATCCGTCAGGGTATCCATGGTGGTGCGCATTAAAACCAGTTCAAAAGATCCGGCGGCCAGTGGCAAATTGGTGTATTTCCGGTTTTCTCCCGAGCCGAAGCTTAAGAGGATGCTCTTTTCATCGGCCAGCCTTTCCAAAATCGGCCGCACTTCTTCGACCGGCCGCTGGGCGGCCGCCGCCACCGATTCGGCCGTTTCTCTGGCCCTCGGCCCTACATGCCTGGCTATGGAGGCTTCTTCTTCCGTGAAGGTATGTAACATCAGGGCGATCAGTTCATCGCAAAGCGGGGGACCGGCCAACTTGGGGCTGGAAAAGACCTCGGCAATATCCAGATGGGCCTGGGACACTCCGGGATAATCTGCTCTGGTCTTGGCGACTACGGTCTTTCCTTTAGGTTCGCGCGGGCCGATAATCCCGCCGTTGATCCGGATCATTCGATTTCCGGCCGTATTTCTCATAAAAATTGATTCCTCCCTTCAACCACTTTTTGCAGCCGATCTTAATGGATAAGATCGGTTTGGTCAATTTTTATTATCCTCCGCCCGGGTTTTTCGCTTGACGCATCTCATCCCCGTGTTTATATTTCTACCTTATAAAATATAACTTAATCTCTCAATCCTTCAGCATAAAAATTGCTCTGGAGGTTTATTGGTTCTTATCCTGCTACTCTGGCTATTGGGATTTCTTTTTTTTTGGAAAGTCCCCCGGTTAAAAATAGATACCTCATCGGCAACTCTCCCTTTTCCTCTTTCGATAATCATCCCTGCCCGTAATGAGGAAATCAATCTTAGACGCCTTTTGGATTCATTAAAAGGGCAACTCTCTTCTGAAAGTGAGATCATTGTGGTGGATGATCACTCTGAAGATACCACCGCAATGATTGCCAATACTTTTGGGGTTAAAGTCATCAATTCAGCCGAATTGCCAAGGGGTTGGTTAGGAAAACCCTGGGCCTGCTGGCAAGGGGCCCTTCAGGCCCGGCAGCCTGTTTTGGTTTTTCTGGATGCTGATACTTTTATTGAACCGGGGGGGCTGTCCAGGCTGGCTTTGTTTTTTTCGGAAAAAGAGTCTTTTACTTCCGTCCAGCCCTTTCATCAAATGGAAAGACCTTATGAGCAGCTTGCCGCTTATTTCAATGTCATTGCCATGGCCGGCACTAATGCCTTCACTTTTCTGAGTTCTCGATTGAAGCCTTTGGGCGGATTTGGCCCCTGTATGATATGCCGAAAAGAAGACTACTTTAGAGTCGGAGGACATCAAAGAGTAGCCGCGGAAATCATCGAAAATTTTATTTTGAGTCAGGAATTCCGCAAAGCCGGTTTGGAGATCCGCTGCCTCGGCGGCAAAGGGATTTTAAATTTCAGAATGTACCCGCAGGGATTCAAGTCCATGGTTAATGGATTTGTCAAAAGCTTTGCCGTGGGTTCCAAGGCTATTTCAATTATCAGCCTGATCGGCCTATCGGCCTGGATTACCGGAGGAATGGCGGTTTCCCGAAACCTTGTCCAATCCTTTTTTTCCCCAGTGGGGGCTGATATTTTCCAATGGATATGGGTGGACCTGTTGTTCGCCGGCCAATTGTACTGGATGCTTATCCGTATCGGAAACTTCCATTGGCTAACCAGCCTTTTCTTTCAAATCCCGCTTATCTTTTTTATAGTGGTTTTTTTCATTTCCCTGGTTAAGACTTTTTTTTTCAAAAAAGTGGCCTGGAAAGGGAGAATGGTGACGCCGGGGAAAGGACAGGGGAATCCGTGAGATTAATATATCTGGACACCTTTTGGACAATAACGCTTGATGTTATCTTGTGGGCGGTCATTCATCTGGGTGTTGTTTTTGTGATGACGAGGTTCTCAGATAAAGACTTTGACCCGCGAAGCTGGCTGTTCCGGGCCAGGCCCTGGGAGTGGGAAGGCCGGTTGTATGAAAAAAAATTTAAAATAAAAAAATGGAAAGAATATCTCCCCGACGGCGCCCGGGTCACCCAAAAAAAGGGGTTCCCCAAAAAACGACTTCAGGGGAAAAGTAACCCCTACCTGGCTTTGTTTATCCGGGAAACATGCCGGGCGGAATTGACCCACTGGATTCTCGTCTTTTTTGCCCCTTTCTTTTTTATCTGGAATAAGGAAGGCGTCGGTTTTATCATGATTGTATACGCCTTGGTTGAGAATCTCCCATTAATTATGGCTCAGCGATACAATCGTCTGCGTTTTCAGAGGGTCCTTATTCAGGTCAACAAGAGGGCTTAGAATGCTGGGGGAGGGCTCAGGGGTGTTTGGCCTGAATCCGGGTTAATTTCGGGTACCACCCTTGTTTTTTTAACAGCCCTCTGCCGGATCCGCCTTTAGAAAAAGTCCAATAGGATTAGGTTGGCAATCCCTGGACCTTTTTAAATTGCGGAGGGGGAAAGAGCTTATTGCCACTTGACAAATCACTTTCCATGTTTAACATAAATAGTATATTTATTATAAATTTTAAGCCTGCCCAGATGATGGGGACACGAGCCGGGTTTACAATTATTGTAGAACTGGCTTTTTCTTTTTATGGCCCCACTGTAAAGGTAGAACATAACGTCAAGCCCACATGGGCAAAAAAAGAAAGGAGGGATAAAAAATGGCCGAATTACCGAAACATGAACAACGATTTGTCTGGGTCAAGGACAAAGCCGGCAACGAGTTTGTCTGCCAGGTTGAGGATTTGAAGGATCCTAAAAAGGTTTCCGAAGAAGATCTTAAGAATTGCCTGGATGATGCCTCCCGGGCTATCAACATCGGGGATTAATTTATTATTCAAGACAATAATCCAGGTTCACCCAACGGAGCGATGAGGAAAAAAAATTAATCCTGAATGATTATCTTTAAATTTAAGATCATTGTTCAAGCAGTTGCGGCAGTAAAGTAGGCTTCTATCCTGGACGAGGGGCTCACCAGCCCCTCGTTTCCATTTATTGGATTTCAAGCATCCACTAGAGATCTCCGCTAAGTGGCAAAATTTTTTTTTCAGAAGGAGATGATTGTCTAATCTCCGGTTCCCACTATGGGAAGTTCCTTATCAAGACGGAAGAAAACCAAGAATTTAGACTCTTGGGGATGTTCCTTTTCCGTCTTGTAGGCTCGGCGGCGCAAGGTATTCAGCAGTTCACTGTTTTCCTCTTCCCGGATTTTGGTCAGGAAAAGGCGTTTTCCCCGGTAGCCGAGCCCTTCTTCTTTAAAGAGATAGGCCGCTTGGGGGTTGGATTGCAGATTGAGATGGGTAAGCCGGTCGGCCATAATGAAAGCCAAGGTTCCATCTTCCATCACATGGGGCCGCGAATAAAGAGCAATCCCGACCTTTCCTTTATGGTCGGCGGTGGCCAGCACTCCCAGACCTTTGGTTTTTTCGAAGTATTCATAGAGATTCATAATATTCCCCTTTCTAAAGGTCAAATATCGGCCTTGATATCCTGAAAAATTAACCGATTTTCAATTGATCAGCGACCATGACCTGGCGGCTCGGGTCTTCCGGTTCAGCATCCGGGCTCCCCGGGATGTCCGCAGCAGCTTTGCCTGTTTTTAATTTTGATAAAATTATTTTTAAGAAATAATCGAATTTTTTCCTTTAATGGATAAGGAGATTGGAGATTTTCAATAAAGTCTTTTAAGACGGTGCTCCGATCGCTTTTTTTTGAAGACATGGTGTTTCCCTCTGTTGATTTCTTATTAAGATAATCTTTCGATCTGACCTGGTCAATGGGCGATCTCTTTTATTTTG
>CAZSTT010000104.1:0-1879 GCA_964609705.1 uncultured Thermodesulfobacteriota bacterium | reverse complement strand
CTGGCCGGGGCATCGATCTTCCAGCGCTGGACCGATGAATATAAGGTTACCCTTCGGGAAAGCCGTATTCAGACCACCAGAAATCTGGTTCAAGCCCTTTCTCTGGAGAAGGGGGAGGGAAAGATTTTACTAAGTACTTCAGCTGTCGGATATTATGGCTTTCGTCAGGATGAAGAATTAGACGAAGGGGCCCCTGGCGGGACCGATTTTTTGGCCTTATTAGCTCGGGATTGGGAAAATGAGGCCATGAAGGCTGAGGAGAAGGGGGTCCGGGTGATCCGAACTCGCTTTGGAATCGTTCTGGGAGAAAAAGGAGGGGCCCTGGAGCAAATGACCTCCCTTTTCAATAAAGGTTTGGGCAGTCGTCTTGGAAATGGCCGACAGTGGTTTTCCTGGATTCATCAGCAGGATTTGAGCGATGCCCTGCTTTTCCTTATCAATCAGAAAGAACTTTCCGGCCCGGTGAACTGCACTTCTCCACACCCGGTTCAAAACCTGGAACTGACCAGGCTTCTGGGAGAGGTATTGCGGAGACCCGTACTTCTTCCCGCGACGCCCGGGTTTATGCTCAGGTTAATCCTAGGGGAATTCGGCAATGTGTTGTTGAAAGGACAACGGGTATTGCCCCGAAAACTGATCTCTCTGGGTTATTCTTTCCGGTTTCCCCTGATGAAAGACGCCCTTAACGACCTTTTGAAAAAAAAGGAGTAGGTTCTGGAAAATCCCCTCTCAAGAAGGAGATTGTTTCTTCAATCCAGGTAAGCAATCTTTTCCCTATGAATGAAAAAAATTCCTATTCTAAGGAAGATTTCCCCGTTTTAAAAAAAACAAAACTCGCCGGTGAAGAATATTTTGATTTAAGAAATTCCTTATTACAAATTCCTAAAAAACATTCAATATACTGTAATTAATACATAATTTATTGTGCCGGCGGTCTCCTCCGGCCTAATGGCCGGAGGACCATCGACTTGTTTAATCCAGGTGGGCATATTTTTTGAATAAAAGATGAGCGACAGGCAGTCCAAGCAACCTGGTGTAAATAAGGAGGGGATCCAATGCAGGCCATCAGTGGAATCAATTTTGATTTTTCAGTAAACCTGGGGAAGATGAACAATGACTCTGTGGAAAACTCGACCAGGACGGAAACCCCGACAACGCAGGGGCCCAATTCGTTTCTTTCTATCTTGAAGCTTCTGGATGTCAATGCTGATGAAAAGATAGATATGGAAGAACTGAAATTCGGATCCGGTTTTATGATCAATAACCTGCTTTATGCCCAAGATCGGGATGGAGATCAGCTTCTTAGTGCCCAAGAGGCAGGGGTTCCAGCGGGCGTTGTTTCTCGAATAGATGCCGATTCTGATCAAAAGGTCAGTGCCGGTGAAATGATAACGACAGCCAATAAGATCATCGAAGGGCTGTTGCCGCTTTTGGATATCGACGGCGATAAGGCCTTAAGCCGGGAAGAAATGGCCATCTTTGAGCTGCTTTTTAGCAGCCGTACTTCAGAGGCTGACGGACCGGATTCGGATACGAACACTATCTTTGAAAGCAGCCGTACTTCATCGGGTGAAAAGCTGGAATTGGACATGAACACCATCCCCGACCGCATGAGACAGGCAGGATTTCAGGGATCAGACAATGCTTTGTATTATGCTCTGGCTCACGTCTATAATTTTGGCCCGGACCGGGAAATGCCGGATGATGGGGCCGGGTCTTTAGCCATCCTCAACACGCAAAGAGAAGCGATTTACAACTGGTTTGACGGCGAGGTAGGCAAGGTCAGGAATATCTTAAAAAAGAACCCCCAGACCACCTTAACGGCGATAACCAATGATGGACGAGACAAGTGTGGATTTCGGCTTGGCCCTGCGATTAC
>CAZSTT010000103.1:6063-12323 GCA_964609705.1 uncultured Thermodesulfobacteriota bacterium | reverse complement strand
ATTCACGCCCTTGATGGGCAGCGGCTACCCCGATAACTTGAGAGTTGTCCCCGGTGATCAGTCGCCGAACGGCCGTTCCGGTCAGGACCTGAACGCCTCTTTTATTGATGTTATCCTCGATCACCTTGAAATGACGCTTCCCGCCGCGTAAACCTCTGGCCTGGGGATAGTAGGTTCTATCATCAAATCCCGGAATGGATTTGAATTCAAAAAAGCCGAGGTCCCGGTACCCGGGAAAGGGATAATTCCCCGGGTAAAAAATGTTATTCACTACGGCCTGGTTGACTCCGGCCAGTTTTTCCATATAGGCCGGAACCTCGATCAGTCCCCGGGCAAAGGCCCGTAAGACCGTATCCGGAGTTGTTCCCCCGCAGGAAGCCTTCAAATAGGCAAAGGCACTTTCCGGATCAGAAGCGACCCGGACCCCGCCGCCCGAACAGATACTGATCCCCCCGGGCATGGGCATCTTTTCCAGGATCAAGATCTCCAGCCCCAGATCGGTGGCCTCGATAGCCGAAATCCCGCCGGCCAATCCGAAGCCGACGATAACGAGGTCGGTTTGCAGGTCCCAACTGGTACTCAATTTATTCCGGTCTCCCCTAACCCGAACAAGTCGGAATTTGAAATTGCAAATTGCAAATTGCAAAATGCAAATTTGTGGAAAGTGACTGTTTTAAGTTAATTAATTGATTCATTAGTCTCTAAACTTTGCACTTTGCACTTTGACTTTTGCACTTTGAAATTCGAATTTTGAATTTTAGCCCCTTAAATCTTTACACACTCATATACTTTATTCCCTATTTCCCGATAACGGTCAAAGGCGACATTCATACCGGCCATCTTATTGCTCAGGAAGGCCACGGAAAGTCTCTGGTCCGGGTCGGCCCAGGCGATGCAGGCGCTGCCGCCGGCGTGTCCCACGACCCGGGGGTTCAGACGGTCCCCATAAATTCGGGGAGTGGTCCCCAGCATGAAGCCCAGGCCCCAGCGGATAGGAAGTGTCAGACGACGGTCATTTATTTCCGGCGGATTCTGCGGTCGGGTGGCTTTTTCCTGGGTTTGTTGGTTAAAGAACGTTCTGGAAGCAAAGGTCCCCTCGTAGGCCAGGACATTCATCAGGCAGGCCAGATCACCAGCCGTGGCCACGCCTCCCACCCAGGCCAGGGGCAGGCTCATGCCTTCCGGCGTGTTCAGAAAATCACTGAAACGGGCCCGGGTATCCTGCCTTTCACGGACACCACCCTCGACGAACATCTTGGCCATTCGTGGAAATTCCCGGGGCGGCAATCCGATGAAGATATTTTTCAGACCCAGAGGTTTGATGACCTCCTCATCCACAAAGCGGCTGATATTTCGCCCTTCCCAGCGATAAACCAGTTCATCCAGTATCCAGCCGAAAGTGGCCGCATGGTAGCCGTTGGCGGTTCCGGGGGTCCAGATCGGCTCCAGGGCCTCAACCGCGGCGGCGATGGCCCTACGGTCCCCCATTTTATCAGGCGCGATCATGGGGCCGTCCGGAATTCCGGCACTGTGGCTCATGACCTGAGCAATGGTAATGGATTGCTTGCCTTTGGCTCCGAACTCCGGCCAGTGTTTGGCCACCGGGTCTTCAAAGGCGAAGCGGTGTTTTTCGTAGAGCATCAGCATGGCTATCGTGGCCAGGGCCTTGGTCGTGGAGCGTATCTGGTAAAGGGTTTGGTTGGTTACGGGACGCCCCCCCGGTGAATCCAGCCCTCCGGCCAATTCGATCACCGGTTGCCCCTGGTAATAGACAGATAACTGGGCGCCGGGATGAAGACCGTCTTTGATCATCTTTTCAAAGGACCGGCTGAGCTCATTTAATTTTGAGGAATTGAGTTTCATCTCAGAAATCTTATTTTGATTTACGGTTTTGATCAGGTCTCGATCCTTGAAAGAAGAGGAAGGGTTCATCGCCGGGCGCCCCGGGTTTGGAAATCCCATTTCCAGCACCGCCGCGGCTGCTCCTAATTTCAATAGTTGACGTCTGGTCATAGGTTTCATCGGTTTCATTCCGGACCTGCGGTTCCAGGCAGGAAAGCCGGGAACCTCAGGTCTGCTATTTTCCCTGTTATTGATATTGTTTCTTCAGACGAATCATTTCATAGGCGCTGGCCGGTATGGCCCCGACCTCAGGTTCCCAGTACTCGATTCGAGAACCTAAACCATAAGGGATGAAATTAGCCCATAGAAAGGCTTTATTCCGGCTTTCCCGGATCGCCTTGGAAATTTTCACACCGGCGGTTTTTAAATCGCCATCACTGATGGCGGCCGATCCCTCCTCAATCGCCTTGTGAATCTCCGGGGTGGTGTTGTAACACCAGGGCATATAACTGAGAAAATGGTCACTGGCATCAGCGGCAGCGGATCTTTCAGCGTGATACCAGAGAGCCTGGGTCAACAAACCTTTAAACTTTTTTCCGATAAACCCTTGAATATAGGTCCCGGTTTCCATCAGCTCAATTTTGGTTTTTATTCCCACTTCCCCCAGGTTGAAGGCTAAGGCCTCGGTCCAATAGCGGGATTCCGGGGTAGTGGTGATCACGGTTTCAAAACCTTTGGGATAGCCTGCCTCGGCCAAAAGCTTCCTGGCCCTCTCGGGATTATAGGGATCGGGTTTGATGTTCTTATCATGCCCCAGGGTAATGGGAGAACAGAAGTCTCCATAAGGCTCAGCCATGCCAAAAAGGACTTTCTTGGTGATTCCCTCCCGGTCGATGGCCAGACTGGCCGCCTCCCGGACCCGGATGTCATGGAAGGGGCTGGGGTCTTTGGGAAAAGTCAGATCAGCAAAGGTAAAGGTGGTCAGGCTGACGTATTTCCCAAGCACCAGTCTCAGGTTAGGGTCGGCTTTTATATCCACGGTATGGGGGCCGATGACCGAGGTGATGTCCAATTCCCCGGCCTTGAGCATGGCCAGACGTGTGGCGTGATCGGGAACATAAACCATTTTCAAGGTCTTAATCGCCGGGGTATGCCGGAAGTGCTTTTTAACCGCCTCCACCTTCCAATAGTTGTCCTGTTTGTATTCCACCCACTTATAGGGCCCGGTCCCTACCGGTTTTTCGGCAAACCCTTTATCGCCCACCTGTTCCCGGTATTTTTTGGGCATCATACCCGTCGACCACCAGAGACGTCCCAAAAAACCGGGATCAGGTCCGTTCAAATGCAGACGGAAATGATAGGGACCCACCACCTCGCCCTTAACGATGTTCCTGGCCCATAAAGGGTAAAAAAGATACTTCAAATCCTTCCGCAAATAAGTTTCCAAACTGAACTTCACATCCTCAGCCGTGAACTTGTCGCCGTTGTGGAAGGTCACATCCTCTCTCAGGAAAAAATCAATGGTTTTCCAATTGGGAGCGATCTTCCAGGATTTAGCCAAACCGGGCAAGATATCGACTTCCTTATTCACATAGACCAGGGAATCAAAGATAGTCCGGGCCAGAACAGGAAATCCGGCCGTATGGGTAGCCGGATCACCGCCGACCTGAGCAAATACGCCCGTCGCGGCGCCTACGACTACTTCACCTTTAGGCGGTATGGCCCTCCCCGGGGTGGGAGTTAGGAGTAAGAGGAAAACAAAGGTCAACAGAAAAAACAAAAACACGTTTTTCAGCTTCTTCCCGATCATAAAATTTCCTCCTGCAGGTCAATGGGTGGGCTGGGTTTTGTTAAAAAGATCCATTTTCCTCTGCCTTTAATTGGTGAATGCGATGGCTGCACCTCCTTTCCTTGGGCTCAACAAAACGTGCTATTGATGTTGTGCAATAAATGTATTAAAGGTTACCTAGCTCTCATCCGGAAAGGGTCTTTCCGGATGAGAACACACAGCTGCTGGCTATCACCTTTGGCCAGAAACCCCCGCTCGGCTTAGCCGAGCTCCTGTTAAGGTCGATGAAATCGACCGATTGAAAAAGGGTTCTGGCGAGAGCGTCGTGCGGAAATCCAGGTGTTTCCATCCGGAAATTCGAATTTCCGGATGGAAACTATCTAATAATTTAGTGATGAATGATTGTTTGTCAAGGATATACCTTGTGAACGAGGTTTTCTTTCGACCAAGTGGGTTGAAGCTGTTTACCTTTGTGTTCAGATCACATTTTTTTCTTTCAAATCCTCAATCTCTTCCGCAGAAAGCCCCAGAAAATCACCGTAAATTTCCTCGTTGTGTTCGCCCAGACGGGCGCCGAGAAATTCAACCCGTCCCGGCGCATTGGCCAGCTTGGGAAAAATTCCCGGGATCAGCACCTTTCCTTTTTCCGGGTCTTCAAAAGCCAGGACCGCCTCACGCTCGAGCATATGAGGGTCGCTAGCCAGTTCAGCGATATTCCGCACCAGGTCCGCCGGGACCCCGGCGTCGTCAAGAAGCTTAAGCCCCTCGACGGCTGTAATACTTTTTACCCAGTCGGCGACGATTCCATAAAGTTTTTCCTGATTCATAGTTCTATTGAACCGAGTCGAAAAAAGGGGATCCTGAAGAATCTCCGGTTTACCCATAACCTGAACCAGCTTTTCAAAAAGAGGGTCTGTGCCGGCATTGATCACCAGGATCTTTCCGTCCCGGGTTTCAAAATCTTCCGCCGGTGCAAATCCGACATTACGATTGCCGGAGCGTTCTCTTATTTTTCCGGTCAGACCGTATTCCGTCAGGGCCGACTCGGAAGAGCGGAAGGCCGCTTCGGCCAGGGTAACGTCGATCACTTCCCCGCCGCTGTTGTTCACGGCCCGGTTATAGAGGGCCATCATGATCCCGAAAACATTCAAATAGGCCGTCATATAATCGACCATGGCATATCCGGCACGGACTGGAGGCTGTTCCGGGTATCCGGTAACATAGGTCATTCCGGCGAAGGCACTGGCCGTGCGGTCGAATCCCCCCTTGGCCCGGTACATTCCGGTTTGCCCATAGGCCGACACCAGGGAGATAATCAGATTCGGATTAGTCCGGTGGAGGTCTTTGGGACCGATTCCCAGGGCCTCGGCTTTTCCAGGCCGAAAATTCAAGAGAACCACATCGGCTTTTTCCGCCAGCCTGTGGGCCAGCCTTAAGCCCTCGGGTGTCTTCAGGTCAAGAGTCGCGGTTTTTTTATTGCGGCCTTCATTAAGCCATCCGGGAGACCTTCCGTCTTCGATAAAGGGCATTCCCCGGGTGGGATCACCCACCTTGGGTCGTTCCACCTTGATGACATAGGCCCCGAAATCACCCAGAAATGTAGCGGCTACGGGGGCGGCCAGTATGGTGGCGAAATCAATGACGACAATACCTTCGAGTGGTAGTTTGGACATAGTTGCTCCTATCGGGATTCAAGGTATAAGGTACAAGGTTTAAGGTCTAAGGTAAACCGTTTATATACCTTGTACCGTACACCATGTACCGGATTATGTTGGAATCTTGCGTTCTGGGATTAATTTTTTTTCTTTGCCTTGGCCATGGGGTTTTTATCCATACAGGGAACATCGAACTGGCAGAAAGCACAGCCCACGGGGTAAGATACGATAATGGTTCCCTGCACATTGCGTTCATGGGGCTTGAGCAATTTACCGAACTTCTTGTTCATCGCTTTGGATATTATCACCCCGTATTGCCGGCATTTGACCTTGTCATGCCCTTCGGCGGTGATCGCTTCTCCGGGGCAACGCTTCTCGCATTTTCGGCATTCCCCTGTGGCATAAAAAAGGCAGTTGGCATAGGGTTCGTCGCTCTTTCGGGGAGTCACCTCCAAAGGGGCATCGGTTATGACGGAGGTGACCCGGATGTTGCAGCCGGCTTCGGTGATCAGCCCTTCATGGAGACTGAAGGTGCCCAACCCGGCGGCAAAGGCTATATGACGCTCGGACCAAAGCGAGTAGAATTGAGGAGGCTTTTCCTGGAGACGGAGTTGGAAGGCCGGGCTGAGCATGCCGGCGGTAGCCCTGAACCCCTGGTCTCGAAAGAAGGCCATGGTTTTGCGCAATACATCCTTCATGAATTCATTGGCATAATTTCGACCGACGCAATAAATATCAGCCGGCATCTTAGGCCTGATTTCATTCTCATCCCTCATATGTTTTTTACTCTCATCCCGGATCTGCTTCACATAAGGAAAGATGATAGAGAGGATACGCAGACGGTCGTCTGTATCCCCCGGTCTCTTCAAGCCATCGGCGGTCCAGACCTCCAGTGGAGTCAGATGTTCCGGAGCCACCACCTCTTTAAATTTGTCAAAGATGGGGTCATCTCCGCGGGAAACTCCGATCAGGGG
>CAZSTT010000103.1:0-5963 GCA_964609705.1 uncultured Thermodesulfobacteriota bacterium | reverse complement strand
CAGATTCATCCGGACGGTGAAATCGGCTACGTCTCCGAGTTTTATATTGGCATACGGATCAAGTCGAGCGATCAGGGTTTCCTGACTTTCCGGACGGATATAAACCAGCTTTTCCGAACCCAGGGGTTCGATGACCCAGACCGACCCTTTAAAGGAGACCTCGGGATCAGTCTGATCTACGAGGCTGCTATGGACAACATGTTCCGGCCTCAAGCCCAGGCACACCCCCTGCCCCACCCGGTCTTTCACCTTGATGATTTTGTCCTCCGGAATTTTCAACTTCATTCCCGGAGAAACCGCAAAGAATTGTCCATTATCCCCGCTGATTTGGCAATCAATAAAGTTCATAGCCGGTGAACCGATAAATCCGGCCACAAATCTGTTGGCCGGTTGATCATAGACGTTCTGGGGGGAGTCCACCTGCTGGATGACGCCGTTGTTCATGACCACGATCCGGTCACCCATGGTCATGGCCTCCAACTGGTCATGGGTCACATAGATGGTGGTGGTCTTGAGCCTCTGGTGCAGGCTGAGCAACTCGGCCCTCATACTGATCCTGAGTTTGGCATCCAGGTTGGAGAGAGGTTCGTCAAAGAGGAAAACCTTGGGATCGCGGACAATAGCCCGGCCCAGGGCCACCCTTTGACGCTGACCGCCCGAAAGCTCGTTCGGTTTCCTGTCCAGTAATTCCCTCATGCCCAGCAAATCCGCGGTACGATCGACGATCTCATTAATTTTCTGCTTGGGAAACTTTCGCAGCTTAAGGGAAAAGGCCATGTTGCTCCGGACGTTCATGTGCGGGTACAGGGCATAATTCTGAAAGACCATGGCGATGTCCCTTTTTTTAGGGGCCACCTTGCTCACCGGCCGACCGTCGATGAAAATCTCGCCCGAGGTGATGGTCTCCAGACCGGCGATGCTTCTGAGAATGGTTGTTTTGCCGCACCCCGAAGGACCCACCAGGATAATGAATTCACCGTCCTCAATATTCAGGGAGAAACTTTTTACGGCAACGACTTCTCCAAATTTTTTACCGACGTTTTCTATTTTTACTTCAGCCATGGGCTAAACCTACTTCCTCCCTCCCAGGGCGATTCCGCGGGAGAAATATTTTTGATTGATAAGAATAAATAGAATGACCGGAAGGGTGATCAACACCGCGGCGGCCGACAAAGGTCCAAAGTCCAGACTGTTGTCGGCCAGGAAGTTATAGACGATCACCGGAAGGGTTTTGGAACGATACCCCGAAAGGACCAGGGGAAAGAGAAAGATGTTCCAGGCAAACATAAAACCCAGGGTACAGACAGTGATAATTCCGCCCTTGACCAGAGGGATAACCATGCGGATAAAGGCGCCGGTGTGGGAGCACCCATCCAGCCAGGCCGCTTCCTCAATCTCCTTAGGCACATCTTCGAAAAAGCCCAGTAACAACCAGACGGTAAAGGGAATCAGGTAGGTCAGGTTGGAGAGAACCAGCCCGATATAGGTATCGTACAACCCCAGGCGTTTAAAAATGATATACCAGGGCAGCAGAAAAATAATCCAGGGGGCCATCTGGGTGAAGAGGATGGCGAAAGAAAGCCATTTCTGCCTCCATCGGGCGATAATGTAGGCGGCCGGCAGGGCGACGATCAAGTTGGCCGCCAGGGTCAGCAGGACGACGATGGTGCTGTTTTTAAAGGCATTTAGAAAATCACTGCCGCCAAATACCTGTCTGTAGTTTTCAAAGGTGGGTGTAAAAATCAGCTTGGGGGGCATGGATTGTGCTGCCTGAGGGTCTTTCAGAGACATCAGCACCACCCATAGAAAAGGGAAAATGAAGAAAGTGATGGCCAGGAGACAGGCTATCCAAAAAAATAGTTTAGATATGATTTTTTTTAATAGATATAGACTCATCAGTAACTCCAGCTCCTTTCCCGATACCTGAAAACGGCCAGACTGATGGCCAGAATGACCAGAAGCAAAAACAGTCCCAGGGCGCAGGCGTAGCCGTAGTTCATGGCGGTGAAGGCCTGGTGATAAATCATCAGGTTCAGGGTCTCCGAGGCCCGCATCGGTCCGCCCCTGGAAATGACAAATATTTCGTCAAATACTTTGAGATTATGAATCAAACGCAGGATAACTACTAAAACGATATACGGTTGCATAAGGGGCAGGGTGATTTTGAAAAAGACCTGAACCCTCGAAGCTCCGTCGATCATAGCGGCTTCATAAGGGTCCTTGGGCAGATTTTTCAGCCCGGCCAGAAGGACCAGCATCATAAACGGGGTCCAGTGCCAGACATCCACCATGATCAGAGTAGGCATGACCGCCGTCGAACTCGCGGCCCAATCGCTGGGCGGCAGTCCAATCAAGGACAGTAAATAATTCATAATACCCATCATCGGGTTGAGCATAATCACCCAAACCAGAGACATGGCCACCGGTGTGCCAATGATGGGGAAAAGCATCAGCATTCTCACTATGGATTCGCCCCTGAACTCCCGGTTGAGCAGCAGGGCCAGGGCAAAGCCAAGTACGAACTGGCCGATCAGAGCCCCTACGGCAAAATAGAGCATCAGCCAGACCGCGTTCCAGAAATGCTCGTCCTGAGTGAAGGCCCGGACGAAATTGGCCAGGCCGATAAAGGTCCTGGGCTCCTGGGTGATCAGGCTCCAGCGGGTCAGGCTGAGATACAACAATTCAATAAGCGGATAGAGGAAAAGCGCCAGGGCGATGAGCAGGGCCGGTAAAGGAAAAAGAAACCGGATATTCCGATCAAAGGTTTCAAAGATCCGGTTTATCAGGGATGATCCTTCTTCATGGTTACCGCCCCTGTCCGGTCCGTTATTCATAACCGTATTCATGTTTTTTTCCTCCGGGGGCCCTGAGAAAAATTCGGCCCCCGGTTTTTTTTAACCAGCCGTTTTCCATAAATTTGCACTTTGCAATTTCCAATTTGCATTTTCAAATTCCGGCCTGTCCGGGTTAGGGGGTCTTCTTAATAATCTCTTCTACGGTCTTAACCGTGTCATTGGCCGCTTTCTGCACATCGCCTCCTTCATAGGCGGTGTAAATCATCCGCGAGAGGTAAGGACGGGCCTCGTCGAAGCCCGGGATGGTCAATTCAAAATCAACGATCCCTTTCTGGATGCCCTCGTATTGAATCTTGGTCAGCTCGGGATATTTATCGGCCGCCTTGAATTTCGGGTCCAGCCAGGCTGATTTTCTGGAGGTGGGCATCATTTTTAATTGATAAGGCAGGGTACGGGCCTTATCGGTCATGAATTGCACAAACAGCCAGGCCGCTTCTTTTTTCTGAGAATAGGCGCTGATGTGAAGGCAGTTGGTGGGCAGCAGCATGGTTTTATACTCGGGTTTAGATGGCGGGAAATAGGTGTAGCCCAGCTTACCGGCCACCTTGGACTGCTTGGGGTCTTCAAGCACCATGTCGGCGAAAATAGATATTTCCACGGTCATGGCCGCTTTTCCCTGGGCCATAGCCCCGATGACCTCCTGCCAG
The DNA here is from genome assembly GCA_964609705.1 of uncultured Thermodesulfobacteriota bacterium. GTDB lineage: Bacteria > Desulfobacterota > RBG-13-43-22 > RBG-13-43-22 > RBG-13-43-22 > RBG-13-43-22. The sequence goes on along the minus strand of CAZSTT010000103.1, from coordinate 2,461 downwards.
CCCAGGGTGCTGGCCCCCGGGGGTCCATAAGTCTTGAGCAGATACCCATAGAATTTCAGGGCTTCGACTGCCTTGGGGGAATTGAAGACAGGCTTATTTTTTTTATCCAGCCAGCTGGCTCCGTTGGACCACAGGAAATTGGAAAAGGTTGCCGAGTTTTCTTCATTCATGCGGGCTACCCAGCCATAAACGTCGATTTTCCCGTCGCCGTCCGTATCCAGGGTCAGCTTCTTGGCCGCTTCCTCAAGTTCCTTCCAGTTGGTAGGCACTTTAACTTTGTATTTTTCAAAGAGGTCCTTTCGATACATCAGGACCTGGGGATTCATTCCGGTGGTAATGCCGATAGTCTTGCCGTCGACGATAGAGCGCACCTTGGGAAAGATGTCATTATAGTCGTAATCGGGGCTGGTCAAAGCGGTATTTTTTAGAAAATCATCCAGAGGGAAAAGCCAGCCGGCCCGGTAAAACTCCAAATTGGTTTTCATCATTCCCCCAAAAACATCCAGGTCCTTGTTCTTGGCCGCCAGTTCCATGGTCAGCTTGCGGCGCAGGGGGGCGGAGCCGTAATGCTCATCGATCACCTTAATTCCGGTCTTTTTTTCAAACTCCTTGTAAAATTCCTGGCCCATGGGGGTAAAGGCGGTTTTAGAGAACAACCCCCTGATGGTGGTGCCTTCATATTTACGCCAGTTGATGTCCGCGGCCGATGCCAGGGAAGCCAAAACAAAAAGCGACAGAAGCAGAACCGGAAGCCCCATCTTGAAAAATTTAATTCTTTTCATGTCATCCTCCTTAATAATATTCAGGCTGACAAGCAGCCCGGCTAAGATTTTGGGAATATACTACTACTGCTGAAGCCTTTTGGGCGTCATGGTCCGTTTACGGGACATCTCGAGTTTCTGGATATCGGTACGCATATGAAGCCTGGTCCCCATCAGCAAAATCCCTTGTTCATCAAAGACCAATCGATGGGCCAGCATAAGGGGGCTGCCGGCCGCCACTTTCAAACGGTCCGCAATTTCACCAACGGCCAATATGGCTTCATAGGTCTCCTGTACCTGACTGACGGTTTTCCCCGTGAGTCGTTCCCAAATTTTATATAGATAGATATCTTTTTGGGGGTCCAGCTCGGCCAGGGCTTTCTCGGCGTCCGGGGGTCTCATATATATATGGACCAGATTAAGGGGCGTTTGTTCGAGCCAGCGGATCATCTTGACGCGGCTCAACAACTTTTCCGATTCAAAAGCGGCGAGAAGAGGATCTGACCGGTCATTGATCAGGGTTTCCTGGGAAAATATTTCCACGTGGACCAGGTCCGGATAAGGATAAAAGGTACCCAGGCCATCCACGACCCAGGTTTCCTGACCTTTATAATGATCGACGGCCCAGGTCCCTTTTCCCGCCCTTCGTTCCAGATATCCTTTCCGTGTCAGATATTCCAGGGTTTTTTTGACTGTGGAAGGGCTTACTGAGAATTGTTCGCAAATTTGATTCTCGGTCGGAATAATATCCGCTACCTTCCAATACCCGTTTTGGATATATCCCTGAATTTGGTCGGCCAGGACTCGATATAAGGCTTTGGAATTTTTCACTTGGCTGACAGGTCTTTTGTCGGGCATACCTTAATTCAGCATCCTTTTAGTTTATACCTAATAAGTAAAAAATAAATCTATATTTTGGGTATTAATATAGAAAATAAGGGTTATGTCAATAATAAAATACCTTTTTAAGCTTAAATTTTTTGTATTAAAACCTTCATGCCCCTTAGGGGCGTCACGATACGGTCGGGCCGCTCGACTTTGTCGAGCTTTTGAAGAAGCTCCCTGTCCGACTCCTTCCAGGAGTCTCCCCCTGAGATCGGCCAAAGCCGATCGAACGGGAGCCGATCCGCCGACCTTTATAAGAGGCCCCCAAAGGAGGCCGTGACATGAAAATTCTTCTAAGGGGTCAAGGACCGCGAAGCGGGGTTCCTGGTTTCGGGGAAATGCTTGGAATATAAAACCCTTGAAACCTGGAACCCTTGACCCCTGTTTTTTATATTCACGCTTAATTAGCTAATGATTCTAAAAATTTTTTATCTTTTTCCATGGCATGGACCCAGGAATTTCGGGACATGAGGCAATAATCCTGGTCACAAAGAGTTTCAAGAATTAAAAGGTGCAATTTGCGGGCCTCGATATGTTCAGGATCATATTTAAACAGAACATCCAGGACCTGCAAAGCCAATTGGGCCTTTCCCTGATCATAAAGCGCTTTGGCCCGGTCCAAAATGGCCTGGGCATTGCCGATCAAATTGAATATTTCGGCATTGACCTCCTGGTCCGGTCTGGGCAGCAAATGGGCCGGGTTATGGTCGAAATAACCGTGGTACCAGCGGTAAATATTGTACACGGCAAATTCAGGCCGGGAGTAGACAAACTGAAGGTATTTATTATTTCGAAGGTGTTCCGGTAATTTTATC
>CAZSTT010000102.1:10974-12405 GCA_964609705.1 uncultured Thermodesulfobacteriota bacterium | reverse complement strand
CCCAAGAGGAATGAATATATCACTAAGGGAAGCATGATGAGAAAACGTTTTAAGACTTTTTCCCTGTTTATTCTTTCGTTGCTGGTAATTTTTTCATCAGTCCCTGGACTCTTGGCTGAAGAAACCTCTATTCCGGCATCTGAAAAACCATCTCCAAAATCCGACCCGGAAAAGAAGTTTGGCGGCCAATATACCTATTATGGAGATCTGGTGGGCCGAATCAATCCCCGGGGCCTGGGTTTTTTCGGCGGCATCAACTACCGTAATATCTATCGTTATGACGAAAAATACGAGGTTGAAAGCGCCTATTGGCAAACAGGTCTGGGGTTGGGGATATCCCCTGCGGCCCTGCAAGCAGGCCTTCATTTCGAATGGATGCCCTGGCTGTTTCTGCCTTTACGCCTCCAGTATGATTATTATCAATATACCGGCGGCAGTGGGGCCTTGCTTTCTTTTGATTCTCCGAATTCTCCTTATGGGGATGAGGTGCGGGATAACCGCCGTGATGAAGAAAGGGGCTCGGCCCACCGATTATTATTCCAGCCGACCTTGCAGGGAAAGATCGGCCGGTTCATTGTTCGTAACCAGACCGATTTTGCCTTTTTTCGGTTTTCCGGAAAGGGACCGTATTTCTTGGAAATCGGGGAAGATATCCTCTTAAAAGAGGAGGACTTTCTGGTCGCCAACCGAACCCAGCTTCTTTACTCTTTTTATTCAGACAAGCAGGGGAAAAAGCTTTTGGGCGGGCCCTATTACCAGATTACCCGGGCCTCCCAGACCAAAATTACCCAGCAAAAACTCGGTTTGGCCCTCTTTTGGGAGCCGGCTGTTTCTATCCGGTATTTAGGCCGGCCCCATCTGGGGATGATGACCGCTTATCACCTGGAAGACCCGTCCCGGCAGGGTCAATGGTATCTCCTGGCGGCAGCAGGATTTGAATATACCTTTCCGACCAAAGCCCGTTGACACCCTTGGGTTCTGGTTTTTCCGGAGATCTTTCCGCTTTTATTTTTATTCAGGGATAATCAAGGAAGATTTAGAAGCCCCTTAATATCCCGGCCCTCTCCTGATGGGGGAGAGGGCTTATAAATTCCTTGAAAATGAAACTAACTAGTTGCCATCCGGAAATTCGAATTTCCGGATGAGAACTAACTACTTACCAGTACCAGTCGGTTCCAAGGCCCAGCTGGTTTATGACGGATTTGACCCCCTTAACCTGACCCGCAGTTTCAACAATAGCCTCCAGGGTTTTTTTAGACCCAAGGCTTCCTGTTAAGGTAATTACACCGGTACCGGAATCGGCAGTAACTTGAATGGAGGCAATACGGGTTCGGCCGTCCTTGGCCAAAGAGGCCCACACCCGGCTGCTAAGTAAAGAGTCCTCAAAGGATTTTTGTGATTCCGGAGTATTTTTAAAATCATCGAGCTTAA
>CAZSTT010000102.1:4406-10874 GCA_964609705.1 uncultured Thermodesulfobacteriota bacterium | reverse complement strand
GTCATTGCCGCCGCTAAAAGTTCCTCGTGAAATGGTAATGATCGCCATAGCGAACCTCCTATCTAAGAATTGATGAAGGCTTTAGATCCATCCATCCTTTAGCTTTTTATTGCGCATTAATCCGCCAGATCCGAGACATCCTCTGTTTTGTCCCGGACCGCTCCAAAATCACTTTGCTTTTTTTCTATTTTTACCGGAGGAACAAATTTTCGAACCAGTTCCTGGGTAGTATCCACCTGAAGCTGATCAAAATAAAAACCAAATTTTCCTTCCAGGTCTCTTCTAATCGCCGATCGAATTTCTTCCGGCAATCCCCACAGTTCGGCCTTAAATGGCCCCAATCCTTTTTTTCGCGTGTTATAGAGGAACTGTTCCTCGGTCTTCCCGGATTTCCATTCGTCTCCATGCTTGGATTTGAGGTATTGATAAATATTTTGTTTTAACCCTGAGGGAAATTGGGGGTGGTCGTAAATCATGTTTTGAAATCCGGTGGCCAGGTGCACCTCAACCGCATCATTTTCGACAAATTGGCTGAAGGCCGCATCCGGCAGGGTTGAGGCCCCATGCTGAACGGTTCCGCCCATTCCGTAGCTGGTTCGGGCAACTCGGGAAAGGTCTTTCAAGACCTTGAAATCAATGGCGACCTGGGCCAGGGTGCCGTCGGGAAGGACCACCCCTCCGTGGCTCGTCCCGGTTTGTATGCTTATTTTGGAAAGACCGGCCAATCCGGGAAATAAAGAACGCTTGAACCCGTCCATATAGGCCCGGAGTTCGGTCTCATCACTATTTTTCCCTCCCACTTCTCCGATTTCCCCCCCGACGGAAACAGTTATTCCCTGAGGCTGATGCTGACGAATAAAGGATGTGAAGCGGGCGCATAATTCATAGTTGGCCCGCTGTTGTTCGGAAACCGTGGCTTGACCAAGATCCACCAGGGTGGAGGTATCAATGTCGATATTGTAAAAACCGGCCTGGATGGCCTCCTCAATAAGCTGCTCAATGGCCGAAGTTTCCCCTTCCGGTTTCTCCTTGAATTTTTTTTCACTGACCTGGAAATGATCTCCCTGAATAAACAGCGGTCCCTGGAACCCCTCTTTAATGGCGGCGGCCAAGACCGAAGAAAAATATTCTCTGGGCCTTTGGGCCGTATAACCCATTTCCGAACGGGCGATCTCGAAAATCAAGGCCCCCACCTTCCTGGGGATCGCGGCCTTAAAAGCGGCCCGGGCACAGTCATAGGTCATGGCCCGGAGATTGATAGCCGGGACCGTAAATCGTCGAGGGACCTCTCCCCGCCCGATGGCCAGATAAAATTCGTGGATGGAAGCCGGATAAATTCCCACGGCCTGTCCCACTTCCCAGATCAACCAAAAGGCCAGGGCCTGTTGATCGGCTTTACCAAAAACCCCCAGGTGAATCAGTTGATCGATGACTCCTTCTTGGAGCTTTTTTTTATCTCGAACAGCAACCCGGCCTTGAGGATCAACCTGGACAGCCTCTTTGACAAAATCCATTTCGCTCATTTTCATGGCGTCCCTCCTGACATTGGTCCTGAATATGGATTTAAACTTGAACTATTTAAATATTTTGTATTATAATTCAACTATTGTCAAGGGGAAGAGGTCCAAGGGCCCGCAATACCTTTTAGAGAATCACCGGTCTCATTTCTATGCTTGACACAATGAAAAAGAATCCTGAAACCGATAATAAACTATGGGAGGCATAAAATGAAAGCTGCTATTTTAGAAAACGGGAAGTTAGAAATAAAAGAGGTGCCAAAGCCTACCCCAAAAAACGAAGAAGCCCTGATCAAGATGATCACCGCCGGGGTTTGCCATTCGGATTTACATTTAGCCAAAGGCGATTGGCCTCGTTTTGTCCAGCCCTTTCCCATGCCACTGGGGCATGAAGGCATCGGGATTGTCGAGGATTTGGGCCCCGGGGCGGAGAAATTCGTCCAGAAAGGAGACCGGGTCATTTTAGGGCTCGGGGGTGCGGGAGGAGGATACTGGTGCGGCGCCTGTGAATATTGTCTTAGCGGACGCCCCAGACTCTGCAAACAGACCAAAGGGATTATGGGGACCTATGCCGAGTACATTTCCCTCTGGGCCAAATCATTGGTCAAACTTCCGGACGAGGTCGGCAACCAGGAAGTGCCTCTGGCCTGTGGCGGATTAACGGCCTACAGCGCCGTAAAAAAGCTCCTCAAATATGAGGTCCTGCCGGGCAAACCTATTGCTATTCTCGGGGCCGCCGGGGGCCTTGGCCACTATGCCGTACAAATTGCCAAAGCCTTTGGTTATATCGTCGTCGGGGTTGACATCGGTCAGGAAAAACTTGATTTCATCAAAAGCCTGGGGGCCGATTATGCCGTGGATGCAGGAGAAGCGGCCCAGTTGGTCAAAGATAAATTCAAAGGAGTTTATGCCAGTATCGTTTTCTCTTCCAGATTAGCCGGCTTCGAGCTTGGTCTAAAATTAATGAAGCGCGGCGGGGTCTTTATCAGTGTAGGCATGCCGGCCGCCAGCGAAGGCTCTCTGTCGTTGTCTCCCCTGGATCTCCTGGCCAGGGATCCTCTGATCATGTCTTCGGCTGTGGGAAACGTTGAGGAAATGAGGGAATTGGTTCAACTGGCCGCGGAGGGTAAAGTCAAAACCCACATCAGCCGGGAGGCCTGCCTCACCGAACTGCCTCAGGTATTCGAGGAATTGGAAAAAGGGGCCTATCCCGGAAGGGCCTTGATTAATAATATGACCCGATAATCTTATTTGAAAACCGATTGGTTTTTCTCCCAACCAGGGGATACGGAGCCTGCCTTAATAATTGAGCCAAGGCTCTTTAATGGAACGGACTCCGTATCCCTATTTACCTCGAAGTTGCATAAAAATTTTTATGAATTGATTATTTGTCAATGATAATGACTTGTTTTGAAGATTTTAAGGTCGATGCTAAAATCCTCCCCAGGTGGGGTTTGGATTTTATTATATTTTGATAAATTTTTCCCCTCCGGGAAAGTTTGGGAGGCCGCATCTCCTTTGTTATTCAGGGCTCGCAGTATGCGTATACACCTTCGCCCTGAATGCCTCTGATCTGCAGCCTCCGAAACTTTTGCAACATCGAGGTTCATTAAATCCAAAAACCTTCCTTTAGATTGCTCCAATGACGGATTTCCAAAACAACCCGCAACTTCAGTTGGCCTCTGAATATGTTGAGCACACCGGCCGGAACGTTTTTCTGACCGGGAAGGCCGGAACCGGCAAAACGACTTTTTTACATACCTTGAGAACCCGGTCGCCCAAGAGGATGATTGTCGTCGCCCCCACCGGGGTGGCGGCCATCAATGCCGGCGGGGTTACTATTCACTCCTTCTTTCAGTTGCCCTTCGGCCCTTTGGTCCCGGACATGAGCTCAGGACGAGAACGGCCGGGCGGTCAATACCGCTTCAACAGCCAGAAAATAAACATCATCCGCAGCCTTGATCTTTTGGTTATCGATGAGATCAGCATGGTCCGCGCCGACCTGTTGGACGGCATGGATGCGGTCCTGCGCCGTTTCCGGCCCGGCAACCGGCCCTTCGGCGGGGTCCAGTTATTGATGATCGGCGATCTGCAGCAATTGGTCCCGGTGGTCAAACCCGATGAATGGGAAATCCTGCAAAATTATTATGAGACGATGTTCTTTTTCAGCAGTCAGGCTCTGGGCCGGTCCAGCTTTGTAAGCATCGAGTTGAAGCATATTTACCGGCAAAGCGATGCCCGGTTTATTGAACTGTTGGCCAAGGTCCGGGAAAACCATATGGAAGAGGCCGATCTGATCGCCCTGAATAATCGCTATCATCCGGGCCTGGCCCAAGAGACTCCGGAAGGGACCATTACTTTAACCACTCACAATTACCAGGCCCGGAAAATCAACGAGTCCCGGCTGGCCGCCCTGCCTGGCCAAGAGAACTGTTTCCAAGCCCGGGTGGAAGGTGAATTCCCCCCCTATGCCTTTCCAACGGATTCCGAATTGGTGCTCAAGGCCGGGGCTCAGGTCATGTTCGTCAAAAATGATCCCTCCCCGGAAAAACTCTTTTTCAACGGTAAAATCGGGCGGCTTAAAGGCATCAGGGAGGATGGCCTGATTGTCGAATGCCCCGAAGATCCCGGACCGATCAGGGTCGAACCCGCCGAATGGAAAAACATCAAATACACTCTGAATGAAACGACCCAGGCGATTGAAGAAGCCGAATCGGGCAAGTTCATCCAGTTCCCCCTCAAACTGGCCTGGGCGATCACTATCCACAAGAGTCAGGGGCTTACCTTTGATAAGGTCATTATCGATGCCCGGTCCGCCTTTGCCGAAGGACAGGTTTACGTGGCCCTCAGCCGTTGCCGGACCCTGGAAGGCCTGGTACTCAGCACCCCCATAGAAAGCCGCAGCATCAAAAGCAGCGCCGTCGTGGGAGAATTCAACCGCAATCTGGAACTGCAGGCCCCGGATCAAGACCAGCTTAAAAAGGCCCGGCGGGATTATCAGATCACGCTCCTGGATGAGTTGTTTGATTTTTCAACCTTGTTGCGCGGCCTCTTCTCCTGCCTGAAAATCACCAACGAGTATAAAACCATACTGGCAGGGGCTCCCCCGGCCTTTATCGGACGCATTATTGATGCCGTAAAGGAGGAGATAACCGGGGTCTCCGAAAAATTCGCTCTTCAGCGCGGACAGATCATCCAAGAAGTGGATGACCTGGAAACCAACGCCCTGCTCCAGGAACGGGTTGGCAAGGCCGCCGAATATTTCTTGGGAAAAATCGAATCGCTGGTGACTCAACCCCTGCTGGCGGTTTCGGTAGAAACCGATAACCGTGAGGCCCGCAAGGCGTTGCAAAAGGCCCTGGAAGCGGTGTTTAAGGAAGCTTCGGAGAAAATGGTTTGCCTCGATGCCTGCCGATCCGGGATTGTGTTTGCTGATTTTCTCAAAATACGCGTCAAAGCTATGTTTCAGGGACCGGTCGCCAAAACGGCCCGGCAAAAGGAAGTCCAAAGAGCAGACTCGGAAACATTCAGCCATCCGGAACTTTACACCCGGCTTAAACAGTGGCGCGCCGCCAGGGCGAAGGAAGCCGGGCAGCCGGCCTTTTGGGTAATGCATAACACGGTCCTGGCCGAGATTTCCGAAAAACTGCCGGCCACAATGGAAGAACTGGGAGTCATCAAGGGTTTGAAAGGCAAGAAAGGGAAAACCCTGGGGCCTGAAATCCTGGAGCTGGTTGTTCTATACCGGTTAGAACACAACCTGCCCGCATCTCAGGCGGTTCAGGTAAACGGGGATAGCGGACTTACAGGGATAAAACCCAAAAAGCCAAAAACCAAAGAAGAATCCCTGAGGTTGTTTCTTGAAGGAAAAAGCTCAGCCGAAGTGGCTGTGGCCCGGGGTCTGACTTTAACGACTATCGAAGGCCACCTGGCCCACTTTATCGGCACCGGGCAACTGAGTCTGGACCAGTTGATGGGACCGGAAAAGGCGGCCCTTATTGCCGCCTATTTTCAGAGTAATCCCTATCAGGGCCTGACCTCGGCCAAAGAAGCCCTGGGGAAAGACGTATCCTACGGCGAACTGCGCTTTGTTTTGAAGGATCTTGAACGCCAGGGTAAACTCAAAACCGGCTTTTAGCGCTTTAATAATGGAAAGGTTTATTGCTCCCCCATGGATAATATCTCGGCCATAAAAGTAATCAGCACGGACTTATTCCGGACCCTGGTCAAGGTGGACGAAAACCGTGAAGCGGTCTGGCGGACCTTGATGGGCGAACACTATGAGGATGAAATCGCCCGGGAGTATTGGGACCGGTCCACCGAGATATTGTTCAAAAATCTGGATGCGGCAGCGGCCCGGTTAAACCCGTTCAAAAAAATCCGGGACATTTTTATTGAAAGTTACACGGAGCTTTTCGCGGAAATAAATTTTCAGTATGATCCCCGGTCGGCGACCGAGACTATGTTTCAAGGACACAAACTGGGTCATCTGTTTGATGACACCCGTCCTTTTTTACAATCGGCCGGGAGTCGATATCCTGTTTGTCTGTCCACGGATTGCGATAACGACATGCTGGATGGTATCGAGCATATTTATAGGTTCGACAAAATATTCGTCTCCGAACAAATGAAGACCTATAAGGCTCATCCCCGTTTTTTCACCCAGGTCCTGCAGCACTACCGGCTCAAACCGGAGAATATCCTGCACATCGGAGATGCCAAATCCGATATCCTGACGCCCAAAAAGCTGGGTATCCAAACCTGCTGGTTAAACCGTTACGGAGAACCATGGAAACCGGAGGTCAAACCGGATTTTGAAGTTAAATCCTTATTGGATATTTTGGAGATTTTAGACATCTAATCCCTGTGTATTAATTTTTCTTGCCCCCCCTCCCTCCCCTCCCCGGTACTCGACCACGGACCTGCTTTGGAACAATCTGCCGGATGTAGA
>CAZSTT010000102.1:1833-4306 GCA_964609705.1 uncultured Thermodesulfobacteriota bacterium | reverse complement strand
AAGGAGGGAACGTTCATCATGAGATATTGATGGGCGGGTTTGCTCACAATGCAGTAAGTTGAATCTCAAAATCAAGTTAACAAGCGATCCCTGAACATCCTACTGAAAAGGAGAGTAAAAATGCCCAGTATTAAGCGTTCACTATTTTTCGGAACCCTCTTAGTGTTTTTAGGTCTTTATGGTTTGCTTACCGGATGTGCTTCAATTCCAAAGCCCGATCCGGTTCTGGTCAGTAAATATACATCGCCGGTAAGCCTTGATGAGCAGGAAACTTTGGTTTTTGTGATCAGACAGGAAACTATTTTAGGTGCTGCCCAGGGCTTGTGGGTTGCATGTAATGATAAGTATGTCGCAGATTTATCTTCCGGATCATATACCTATTTCAAAACAAAAGCCGATATAAACACGATTAATTTGAGACAAATGAAAACCCCTGTATTTTTTAAGAATGTGGATTTTCGTCCCGGAGAGACTGTTTTCCTTTATTTTGAGTATGCCAAGGGATTTTACGAAATTGAAAGAGATGCAGGGAAAACCATAGTCATGCAATATAAAAAGATCGAGGATTCAAATAATCCCGATAAAAGTACAGATTTTGAAATGGGCTTAATGAATCCCGGATTTGTAAATTTGCCGCTGATGAAAGAAAGCACGGCCAATATAGAGCCTGACGCAAATAATGCTACCGTAACCTTCATTCGGTCACAAAGTTATGCTGAGAATCTATCATTTGGAATTTGGAATCAGCAGGGTTTTCTGGGAAACCTGAAAGGGAAGTCCTATTTTATTACAAAACTCCCTCCCGGTAAGCATGTCTTTGTGGCGAATGGGTATTATGGAAATTATCATGTGGTCAATGCTGAACTAGCGGCAGGGAAAAAGTACTATGTTTTGGCCGAGGTAAGCATGGGGTGGATGACCCCGAACCTAAGCTTAATCCCGGTTAAGGATGATATTAAACTGGATGATATCCAGGGGAAGATGAATCAATCCAAGAAAATGGAAATGGATATAAATGCCATCGATGTTAAAATTAAAAAACGTCTTGATGCCGGGTTACCTCTCGTCCAGCGTGCCATTGATAATATGAACAAGGGGAACCAGGAAGTAAAAGTATTGGATTCCAAATTTGGCAGGTAAAAAACTTTCACTGTTGTAATATTTCCTTACCGCCAGTGACACAAAAGTCCTCGGCCTTCCCGGAAGTCCGGGAGGGCCGTTTGAGGTAAAAAACCCTTGGTGAAGAGAAAACTGGCGGATTATCGGCCCGACAGAGGATCAGGGCCGAACCTGTTTGGTCCAATGGTGCCCTTCTTGAATGCCAAAATTAAATGAAGGTAGATATTATAGATCGGGATTAAGGTCAGCCAGAAATGGGACCCCGGCCTGTCCAGGTCGTGGAATCGTTTCACTTCCTGAAAAGCTATGATTACAGTGCCCGGTATGCTGATGAAGAGACTCAGGCCTGCAGCAACTGCCGGATCTCCTCCATTCTTTCCCACAGCGAAACCAAGCACGATACAGAGGGCAATAATTGCAAATCCCAATAAAAAAACCGTCCAGAAATACTTGGCTCTGTTGTACCGACCTTCCATTGATAACAATCCACCCATCGCGATTCTCCCTTCAGTAATAATGGTTCAGGGGTTTTGAAAAAATGAGTATCTGAATCAGCAAAAAGGATCACCCACAGCTCCGCATTCTTCCCTTCCAGGAAACCAGACCATCTGGGATAATCCCGAAAGGGCGGGCAATATTTTTTTGATAGATTAATCGCAGCAACCCGATAAAGAACATGAACCGCTGTCCCTCGTCGGCATTCCTTGAAAATCCTCATTTGAACACTTCAAATTACTCCTATTAAGCTCACATGTATTCAGACTCACATTGGTATAGGTATGGGTTTTATTACAGGACCCTCCCGCACCAGAACTACCTCCGCATCCCCAAAAAAACAAACCAGCTATAAGAGGGAGGAAGACCATTGACGATATCCAAATAATTTTCTTATTCATTCTTTTCTCCTTTTTAAAGGTTTCTATAAAAAAACATATCTATTTGAGTCGAGTAGAACCGTTCTCTACCGATGGAACCGGCTTGGGTTTATTCTTAAGGAAATGCCGTTTCACAAACACAATAAAAGGGATTTTGATTAGAAGTACACCCGGGAAGATTGGGCAACTGCCGGTTTATAGTTAGGAAATAGGGGTAAGTCAAGTTAAAAAACAAAAGAATCTTTGGATCGGATCAACCCAACAGGTTATATTTAAATAGAGCTTTAAAGGCCGGCAATTTCCCAGTCCAGAGGAACTCCCTGATAAAAAACTGTGGAGCTGTTTAAGGTAACCCCGTTCATAAACCAGACGGCCACATCTCCACTGCCCCGGTTCCTCCACAGCAGGTCCGACTTCCCGTCATTATTCAAATCCCCGGTGCCGGCGATCTCCCAGGCAAGAGGGACCCCCTGGTAAAT
>CAZSTT010000102.1:0-1733 GCA_964609705.1 uncultured Thermodesulfobacteriota bacterium | reverse complement strand
TATTCAAATCCCCGGTGCCGGCGATCTCCCAGGCAAGAGGGACCCCCTGGTAAATTAATGCTCCACCCATTAAAGCCGACCCGTTCATAAACCAGACGGCCACATCACCACTGATCCGGTTCCTCCAGAGGAGGTCTGTTTTTCCGTCACTGTTGAAATCCCCGGTGCCGGCAATCTCCCAGGCAAGAGGGACCCCCTGGTAAATCAATGCTCCACTCATTAAAGCCGACCCGTTCATATACCAGACGGCCACATCTCCACTGACCTGGTTACTCCAGAGGAGGTCCGTCTTTCCATCATTATTGAAATCCCCGGTGCCGGCGATCTCCCAGGCAAGAGGGACCCCCTGGTAAATCACGGCTCCACTCATTAAAGCCGACCCGTTCATAAACCAGACGGCCACATCTCCACTGCCCCGGTTCCTCCACAGCAGGTCCGACTTCCCGTCATTATTCAAATCCCCGGTGCCGGCGATCTCCCAGGCAAGAGGGACCCCCTGGTAAATCAATGCTCCACTCATTAAAGCCGACCCGTTCATATACCAGGCGGCCACATCCCCACTGACCCGATTCCTCCAAAGTAGGTCCGACTTCCCATCACTATTGAAATCCACCTTGGGAAAGGTCGAAAAAGTCTCATCCAGTCCGTAACTGGTCCCCAGACTGTTGGTGGCCACGAGCCGGTAATGATAAACACTGTTTGGCACCAAATCCGTCAGGTCAGCGGTGACTTCTAAATCACTGGTCCCACCGCCGGCGGATTGAGAAGCTGTGGTGTTTCCATAAGCAGTCGACGTTCCCCATTCAAAACAATAAGTCGTTTCCGATCCCTGAGGTTTTATAGTCCCGTTCAACCTCGCCCCTTCTTTAATCACATTCGAAGCGAGATTGGTTGTTGTTACCGAAGTCAAGGCAAATTTCTGGATACGATTATTATGTGTATCGGCTACATAAATATTTCCTAAAGCGTCGACCACTACCCCCATGGGACCATAAAACTGACCATTGCCTGAACCGATGGAGCCACATTGAGTTATAAAATTCCCATTAGAGTCAAACTTCTGAATACGATTATTAAATTCATCTGCTACGTAAACATTCCCTGAGACATCAACCGCTACGCCCATTGGATAATCAAACTGACCATTGCCAGAACCACGGGAGCCCCACTTGGTTATAAAGGTCCCATTTGAATCAAATTTCTGAATACGATGGTTCTCAGTGTCAGCCACATAAATATTTCCTGAGACATCTATCGCTATACCCATTGGACTATAAAACTGGCCAACGTCATGACCGAAAGTTCCCCACCTGGTTATATAAATACCGTTCGAGTTAAATTTCTGAATACGATCGTCTAGCATAACAGCCACATAAACATTTCCTGAGGCATCTAATGCTAACCCAGCGGGATATTCGAATGATTTACCTTCAACATCCGTAGCACTTCCCCACTGGGTTATGAAAACACCGGTGGAGTCAAATTTCTGAATACAATTATAACCTGCACCAGCCAAATAAACATTCCCAGAGGCATCTACCGCAACTCCCGAAGCTCCTAAACTCCATTTGGTTATATAATTACCATCAGGATCAAACTTCTGAATATTATAGCTATCAGCAACATAAACATTGCCTGAGGTGTCTGTCACTACATCTTTTGGATCAACGAACTGACTATTGAGGTGGTCCCCAAAAACTGGACAATGTGATAAGCTCTGGGTCAACCCAAAG
>CAZSTT010000101.1:0-12531 GCA_964609705.1 uncultured Thermodesulfobacteriota bacterium | reverse complement strand
GCCCGGCCTCTCAAATGGAAGAAAAATCCCAGCCCCTTCTTGACCTTTTCCGATAAAAACTTTTTGGACACAAAATCTCCGGCCACTTTCTTATTGATTTCACCCAGGGTGGGGTAGGGGTGGACGGCCATGGCCAGGGTGGAAAGCTTGATTTTTCCATTTATCGCCGCCACCCATTCATTGATCAATTCCCCGGCTTCCGTTCCCAGGATCTGGACCCCGATGGGTTTCTCACGGTCGTCAAGCAGCATTTTTATTTTCCCGATCTTTTCGCCCTGGGCCAGGCTTCGATCATTTCTTTTAAACTCTTCAGTCCAGACCGAATATTTGATGCCCGTCTTGAGGGCCTGTTGTTCATTCAGGCCGATGCCCGCCAGTTCCGGATCGGTAAAGGTGCACCAGGGGAGATAAGTGTAATCCACTTTTCGGGGCAAATGAAAGAGGGCATTGCTGATGACAATGCCGGCCTCGTAAGCCGCGGCATGGGTAAACAGATATTCTCCGGTCACATCCCCGGCGCCGTAGATATGGGTTTGAGTAGTCCTCAAGCGCCGGTCCAGCTTCAGCCCTTTGGCGTCAAAAGTCAGGCCGATGTGTTCCAGGTTCAATCCGCGCAGGTTGGCTTCCCGGCCCAGGGCCACCAGAAGGGTTTCCGCCCGAAGGGTCAGGGTGCCGTCCTGTTCAATCCTAACCGTTTCCTCCGGCCCCATTTTAGAGGACATTTCTTTGGCCCGGCCGGGATCAATCCTGAGAATTGCGACCCGTTCCCGGCCTGAATCTTCGGTCCGAATAATCGAGGAATTCAGGAAAAAAATCACCCCTTCTTTTTCCAGGACCTCCATGATCTGGTCGGCCATATCCTTATCTTCCCTGGTCAGGATCTGGGGCCCTCGATGGACCACAAAAACCCTGGTCCCCAGGCGGGAGAAGGCCTGGGCCATTTCGATGGCCACCGGTCCGGCCCCCAGGATGATCATGGATTTAGGGAGTTTGTCCATGGAAAAAAGGTCCCTGTTGGTAAGAAAAGAGGTCTCCGCCAAACCGGGGAGGGGAGGGACGGCCGGTGAGGAGCCGGTGGCAATCACCCAGTGTTTGGCCGAAATTGGATTCCCATTCAGACTGATTGTAAAAGGGTCCACAAATTGAGCCTGACCAAAGGCCACCTTGACCCCCAGAGAACAGAATCTTTCTTCGGAATCGTATTCCTGGATGGTTTCGATCACCGATTGAATCCGTTGAGCCACCTCTTGAAAATCCACCGGCGGGACCTCTACCTTCGGCAAGCCAAAGGTGTTGGCCTGTTTAAGGAGGTGATAAACCTGGGCGGTCCGAATCAGGGTTTTGCTGGGGACGCAGCCGAAGTGAAGACAGTCTCCCCCCAGCTTTTCTTTTTCGATCAGCAGCGTTTTGGCCCCCAGTTGGGCTGCTCCAGAGGCGATGGACAATCCGGCCGATCCGCCTCCCAAGATACCCAGATCAAAATCGTATTGGCTCATACTATCCTCTTGAATTTTTCTTTCCTGGCCCCGCAGACCGGACATTGATCGGGCAGATGATTCTCTTCAAAAACATAACCGCAAATCTGACAGACATGATAGGGAAGGTCCTTGTCCGAGAGCATGGCGGTCAGAGCGTCCTTGTACAGTTTGGCATGCCTTTCCTCCACATCCCGGGAGCGGATAAAACTCCAGGCCACATCTTCCCGTTTGAGGGCCAGGGCCTCTTTAATGAAATCCGGATAGAATTCGGTTTTGGCCCGGATTTCACTTTCAAAAGCCGCTTTCAGGTTTTCTTCGGTATTTCCTATGACCCCTTCCAGATACTTAAGGTACTCCTCGGCATGGACCTTCTCGGCCTCGGCTACCGCCCGAAACAGCCGGGCGATCTGGGGATAGCCCTCCTTTTCGGCCTGTTCGGCAAAGGCTGTGTTTCGAATATAGGCCTTGGATTCTCCGGCAAGAGCCTCCCGGAGCCTTTTTTCAAGGTCTTTGGGAAGATCCTCATAGAGGATGAATTGATATTTGAAAGCCCCGCAGACCGGGCAGGCGTCGGGCGGGTTCTTTCCCTCATGAATATATCCGCAGACCGTGCATTTCCATTTTTTAGTCATGCTGAATCCTTTTCAGTTTGTGATACGTTATCTGTTTTAAAAATTAGTTTTTCACCGCAAAGCCGCAAAGATCGCAAAGAGAATCTTTTTTATTCAATCCCGTGAGAGGCGGGATTGAATAAACCAACTCTGACCTTCGGCCAAATATTAACCCGGAGGGTAGTGAAACTCAGTGTTTGCCGGTGAGAGATCGGCAAACACTTCATAATTTCTTTGCGCTCTTTGCGACTTTGCGGTGAAACAGCCTATTCGCCGATGATTTTTACCAGCACCCGCTTCTTCCTTCTTCCGTCAAATTCCCCGTAAAAAATCTGCTCCCAGGTTCCGAAATCCAGCTTCCCTTTGGTAACAGCCACAACCACTTCCCGTCCCATGATTTGCCGCTTCAAATGGGCGTCGGCATTATCTTCCCCGACATTATGGCGGTACTGGGAGACCGGTTCATGGGGGGCCAGTTTTTCCAGCCACCGTTCATAATCCTGATGGAGCCCCGGCTCATCATCGTTAATAAAAACGGATGCAGTGATATGCATGGCATTGACTAGGGCCAGCCCCTCGACGATGCCGCTTTCTTTCAGGCAAGCTTCAACCTGGGGAGTGATGTTGATTAAGGCCCGCCGGGTCGGCACCTGAAACCATAGTTCTTTGCGATAACTTTTCATTGGGATCCTTATTTCTCTTCACAGAAGAGCAGGAGTTTCTGCTTTTCAATTTTCCCTTCCTGACCTTTTTGGTAACTATCATAACTGATTAGCCAATGGAATACATCAGATTTTTTGATTGGCCTACCGGAAAGCGGGAGTGCAATCCAGTTAAAACATTGTCTTAATAATCTTTATTGTTTATAATTGGTCAAGTAGATTTTTGGAGATATTTGGTGCCATTGAACCACCTAATAAGGGAGAGAGGTAGCAACTTTAGGGAGACCTATTATGAAAAAATCTATGCTGAGACTATAATTATCTTAACCAGTATAATGGCAGCCTCAATTTCTTGTTAACATCAATGGGATCCCGGGTACAGAGGATTCAGTCCGACAATGGGGGTTACGGGTTTTGGGCTGCAAATGAGGTCGGGCCACGTGAAGTGGTTGGTCTGAAATGAGATACTGTCAATTAGGACCGCTAAATGTGGTCTATATTGCGTTTTTTGGGGCCAAAAAGGCTTTTATTCAAATAAGAAAAGAGATAGATAATAGTGGAAGGCATCAACTCCGGGAAGGGGCTGCTTCCAATAAGGCACTTTTCGGGCCTGAAAAACCCGATATAGGGCTTAAAAACTCCTATTACTGGGGCATTAATTTTGAATATTCATCGAGTTGTCGTGGCCCGACCCTAGGAACCATAATAACAAGCAAGTTCACACAAACAAGTTCAAAGGCAAGTTCAGAAAAGTTTCCAAACTAGTTTCAGAAAGCCAAGTTCCAGAGATTAGCGCACGGTAGGCAGGAAGGAGGCAGGATATGGGGGGCGTTAACTATTTGCAGACTCTGCTGTCAAGGATCCGACCTCAGGGGTCGCTTGATCTCCGGGGTTGGAGGATTCAGTTTATAAAATCAATATCGTTATTAAGCATATTCGCCTTTCCCATTATTTTGTGGCCTTCCCTGTTGAGCTTCTTCGCTGAGGGCCGGTACGATTTGATCGCTTTTGATCTTGGTTTATGGTTTATCCTTATCGGTTGGTTCCTATTCGTACCTCAGCGTTTCTATCACCTCAAAGCCATTCTCTGGTTAGTGATACTTTACATAATGATGGTGTTCTATTTTGTGGAGTTGGGACCGAACTATGCGCGCTCCGGGTGGTTGGTCTTATGTGTAGTGATGACCACGTTGTTATACGGAATGTGGGGAACTGTCGTGGCCGCAGGCGTCAACACCGTTATTCTTTTCCTGCTCTATTGGGGCCTGCCGCCCCAGAATCCTGCCTGGGCTGCCGTATTCAATGCCCCCTCCGGTCAATGGACGATGTTCGTTGCCAACATTTCTCTCATTTCTCTGGTGACTGGTTTGGCGCCGGCCTTAATGTTGGATCAGTTGGACCATTCTCTGGCGGAAGAACGGGAAAGTGAGATGAAGTATAGTCGTCTCTTCGACTCCATGATGGATGCTTACGTCAGCGTCGATCTGTCCGGTAAAATCCGTGATACCAATCTTATTTTTCGGTCCATGCTGGGCTATTCGGATGATGAACTCAGGCGGTTGACCTACCCGGAGTTAACACCGGAGAAATGGCATCCCCTGGAAACTGCCATTGTCGAAAAACAAATTCTCATTCAAGGCTACTCGGCGGTTTATCAGAAGGAATATCGCAAAAAAGATGGAACCCTTTTCCCCGTTGAACTACGCACTTTCCTGTTGCGGGATCACCTTGGACAACCCAGCGGAATGTGGGCTATCGTGCGCGACATTAGCGAGCGGAAGCAGGCCGAGAAGGCCCTGTCCGAGAGTGAGCGAATGCACCGCCTGCTGACTAGGTACCATAAGCATCTCAACCAGATTTCCATTCTGTTTGCAGGGGCCCCTGACTTGCAGGATCTCTTCAGCAAAATCGCAGAGAATTTCCGCTTTCTTACCGGGGCTATGGCTTCTTCTTTCTTGGTTTTCAATCCGGAGAATCGGGTCTTGAAAATCGTATCCCTATCGATCGACCAGCCTATGAGAGAGAAAGCAGAACCCGTCTTTAGAACCGGTTTGTTGGAAATATCCTTCCCGGTTAGCCAAGAGGATCTGGAGCCATTACGCGGTCGGGGCATTAGAAGGTCAAAAGATCTTTACGAGCTTACATCGGGGGGAATACCGCAGGACCTCTCGGACGCCATCAGTCAGGCTATTGGGTGTCAGCATCTCATGGCCCTCCCCATTACCTGCGCTTCCGAGCTGATCGGAACCTGCCTAGCCTTTTTGCCGACCGATCAGACGGTGGTGCCGGATGACGCCTTGAACACGTACAGCCATTTAGCCGGCTTGGCGGTTCAACGCAAGCGGGCCGAGCAGGACCTGCAATTAAGCGAACAGGAATTGAGATCTTATTTCAATAGTGCCGGTGATGCCATTTATGTGATCGATCTTAAGAGGGGAAGGATCCTAGACTGTAATCAACAAGCCCTCCTTCAGCTGGGTTATACCCGGAATGAGATTCTTCAGTTATCTACGCAGGATATCGAGGTTCTTCTTAAACCCGACGAGATCGAAAAGGTACACCAACGGGTAAGACCGGAAAAAACAATCCTGGCCGAAGGTGTTCATAAAAGAAAGGACGGCTCGACCTTTCCGGTTGAGATCCGTCTCAGTCCTATAAATTCGTCTCAGTCCCAGTATAGCATTGCTATCGTCCGCGATATCACCGGGCGCAAACAGGCGGAAGTCGCCTTGCGGAAAAGTGAATTGCGGTTCAGAACATTATTTGAATATGCCCCGATGGCGATCAGCCTGACCCGTAGCGGTATTATCCTCTATTCCAATCAAAAAATGAGGGAGCTCTTTGGTATGAGCCTCGAAGATTCGGTCGGGGGGTTCATCACCGATTATTTTGCACCTTCACAGCGGGAAGAAAGAGAAGAACGGATACGACGGCGCTTGCTGGGCTTACCGGCCCCTTCTGAATTCGAATCGGTAGGTCTGCGAAAAGACGGGTCGGAATTTCTTATGGACGTAGGGCTTAAAGAAATACAACTGGAGGATGGCCCGGCCAATCTTACTTTTGTTACCGACATCACGGAACGCAAGCGGGCCGAGGAAGACCGGGTTGTAATGAGCAAACTGGAGTCCACGGGGATACTGGCGGGAGGGATAGCCCATGACTACAACAATCTTTTATCCGTCATCCTTGGAAATCTTGAACTGATTAAGATGTCTCCTTTGGATGGGATGACCTTTCCATACCTGGAAGCTGCGGAAAAAGCGGTTCTGGCGGCCCGGGGTTTGACCCGGCAGTTGATCACCTTTGCCAAAGGAGGGGCACCGGTTAAAAAGAAGGTCGCCCTGTCCGGTCTGCTTGAAGAACAGGTCGCTTTTACCTTGAGGGGTTCTCCGGTGGGTTTTAACTTTTCCATCCCTTCCGACCTCTGGTTGACGGAGGTGGACGAAACTCAGATAGGCCAGGTCATACGGAACATCGCTTTAAATGCCCGGGAGGCCATGCCCGAAGGCGGAATGGTCTCGGTCACGGCGGAAAATATGGTCCTCAAAGAACCATCAGATCTATCTTTGCCTGCAGGAAGTTATGTGAAAATAAGTATCTCCGATCAGGGCGGAGGTATCCCCAAGGAAATTCTGTCGAAGATCTTTGATCCTTATTATTCGACCAAACAAAGGGGAGATCAGAAGGGCATGGGACTGGGGCTGACGATCTGTCATTCGGTCATTCAGAAACATGGAGGAGCGATTGCCGGAAATTCCAGAACGGGAGAAGGGACGACCTTTCAGATTTATCTTCCTGCCTTGAGTGAGGGGCTGAATGAAGAACGGGCAGGGTCGGATAGGGTTACCGTGCTTGGCCGGATCCTGGTGATGGATGATGAAGCGCTGATTAGGAACATGATCAGCGCGATGCTTTCCCGTATGGATTATGAGGCGGTGCTGGTAGAGGACGGGGTGAAAGCGGTTGAGGTTTATCGTCAGGCCACGGCCCAGGGGCGACCCTTCGACGCGGTGATACTGGACTTGACGGTGCCGGGAGGGATGGGAGGAGTTAAAACAATCCAGGAGCTTATTCAGATCAATTTTCCGGTAAAGGCCATTGTTTTAAGCGGATATGATAATGACCCGGTGCTTCAGAACTACGAACGGCATGGATTCCGGGGTGCCCTAACGAAGCCTTTCCTGTTCAACGATTTGAAAGAGATCCTTTCCCGGGTGATCGGGAGGGATAATTAATTGCAAATTAGGTTCATCTCCAAAAGTCAGTCAAATGCTCAAATGGGTATCAAATTTCAAGTGGGGTCGGGCCATGTGAAGTAGTTGACTTAAAATGAGAAACTGTTAATTCTGACCGCTAAATGTGGCCTATATCGATTTTTTTAGGGTCAAAAAGGCCCGTTATTCAAGGAAAGTGATAGATAATTGTGGAGGGCATTAAATCCGGAAAGGGGCTGCTTCCAATAAGGCACTTTTTGGGTTTGGCCGGCCCTTTGGGGTCGGATCTTTACTTTGTTGAAAATTTCTTTATATTATAATTGGCCTAATTGGGGCGTGGAGGCCGAAAGAAAAAGTGATATTTCAAAACAAGACCCGCTGTCTTTCAGGAACGAAGGAGAAAATGCTATGTCGATAATCATGGAAAAGGATGAAGCCCACCGAATCATAGATCAAATGCCTCCAGACGCTACATGGGATGATCTCATTCATGAGATTTATGTCCGGGAGGCGGTTGAGCGCGGGTTGGCCGACAGCAAAGCAGGCCGGACAAAAGACGTGAAAGATATCCGGGCGAAGTATGGTTTACCCGAATGAAAGTTCGTTGGACCGATACCGCAGAAGGACATCTTGACGCCATCTATGCTTATATCGCTCAGGATTCGCCTGAATATGCCAGGCGTATGGTTGATCGGCTCACCAGAAGATCTCAACAAATTGCCGTATTTCCATTGTCAGGCCGTAGAGTCCCCGAATATGATTTTGACCAGATTCGAGAAGTGATCGAGGGGTCCTTCCGGATCATCTACCACATAAAGTCAGACCGGAGTGACATTTTAGCTGTCATCCATGGAGCCAGGGATGATGGTCTCAAACAGGGTCGGGCTATAAAAAATGATTAATATGATATGGCCCAACCCCAGATTCTAATTGAATAAATAATGAAAGCCATTATTTTTGACACCGAGCTGAAATATCTCGAAGACTATCCCGTTCCTGAACCGGGGCCGAATGAGGCCCTGGTCAAAGTCCTGATGGCCGGGATTTGCAATACGGATCTGGAAATCACCAAGGGCTACCTGGGATTCAAAGGCGTTTTGGGTCACGAGTTCGTCGGTCTGGTGGAGAAGATTAATGGGCCGGATCAGCAAATGGCCGGACAGCGGGTGGTGGGCGAGATCAACTGTTATTGCGGCACCTGCGGTTATTGCCTGAAGGAAATGAAGACCCATTGCCCCAACCGGTCCACCTTAGGCATCATGAACAAAGACGGCGCCTTTGCCGAGTACCTCACCTTGCCGGTTTCCAACCTTTGGGCCGTCCCTACCCACCTGGCGGACGAGGTAGCCGTTTTTGTCGAACCCCTGGCCGCCGCTTTCGAGATCCTGGAACAGATACATCTAAGTCCCACCCATCGCGTCCTGGTGCTGGGCGATGGAAAACTCGGGCTGCTCTGCGCCTTCGTCCTTAATCTGGTCGGCCTGGAAGTAACCGTTTCCGGAAACCACATGGAAAAACTCCGCCTGGCCTCTGAACAGCGTATCGTCACCATCCACCGGCCTGACCTCAAACCGGCCAAGAGTTATGATGTGGTGATAGAAGCCACCGGGTCGGCGGGCGGCTTCGAGACCGCCGCTCAATGCATTCGTCCCCGAGGCATTATCGTTTTAAAGAGCACCATGGCCGCCGGAAAAGAGATGAACCTCACCCCCCTGGTAATCGACGAGATTACCCTTTTAGGTTCCCGTTGCGGCCCCTTCGGCCCGGCCCTCCGGGCCATGGCAAAGGGTATCCTTCCCCTCAGGCAAATGATAACCGGGATTTTCAGACCCGAACAATATAAGGAAGCCTTTGCCAAGGCCGGTGAACGAGGTACCCTCAAGATCCTGTTTGATTTTCGATAATCGTGCAGGGGGTTATAATGGGGGTCGTGAATAGGTCAAGTTGTTTCACTCTTCCTGGCCAAGCTATGAAATCGTTACGGTCCCAGGCCACAGCGAACAATCAGGTGGTCCAGGTCCGACCCCATAAGCAGGATCATAAAATTTTACAAGAAGGATTTAAACTGCATGAAACTGGAAGAAATAAACTACAATAACTATTTGATCAGCAATAATAAAAATTTGTTGTCGCTCGAAAGAATTCATGAATTTTTATCGCGCTCCTACTGGGCCAATAAAAGGTCAAAAAAAACCATTGCGGAATCCATTAAAAATTCAGAATGTTTTGGAGTATATCTCGACAATAACCAGGTTGGATTCGCCCGGATTGTTACGGATTATTCGGTTATGTATTGGCTGTGTGATGTGTTTGTCGATGAAAACCACAGAAAGCAAGGGTTGGGGAAAAAACTGATGGAAATCATTGTGCATCATGAAGAACTTAAGAGTCTGACCGGTATTCTGGGTACTATGGACGCTCATCCCTTATATGAAAAGTTTGGTTTTGTAAGAGATTCTGAAAGGTTCATGAGGAGAAGAATCAATTAGTTTTCATCAGGAAACCTCGGGTTTCCGGATGGAGCGGACAGCTATCAGCCTATAGCAGCCGGCAAAAGCACTTTAACGGATTTTTCTGAAAGCTGATCGCTAATCGCTGATATCATCCTCCAGTTAATTGAATCGGGAGGTAGACAGAGATGAAACGACTGAACCCCTTCGATGGGATCCTAAGGTGGTTATCAATTCCCTTATTATTGTTGACCGTGTTCGGCAGCCAGGCTGTCGGAGAGACCCCGGCAGGCGATGTGGCCATCAAGGGATATGATACCGTAGCCTATTTCAAGGCGGGTAAGGCCTCAAAAGGCAACGAGTCGTTTACCTTCCAGTGGCATAACCTGACCTGGCATTTTCAGAACAAAGAGAACCGGGACCTTTTCGCGACCGGTCCCGAAAAATATGCCCCGCAATATGACGGTTATTGTGCCTGGGCCATGACCGAGGCTCGGAAAGCCCAAAGCGATCCGGAAGTCTGGAAGATTGTGGAAGGGAAGCTCTATCTGAATTGCAGTATGGCATCGTATGAAAAGTGGAGCAGAGACATCCCCGGCAACATCAAAAAGTCCGATGCCAACTGGTTGAAATTTACTGGCGGAAATTGAACGGATAACATCACCTCAGCAAGGACTCGAAGCCCTTAGGGGCATCGGGAAAAAACAGAAAGGAGAAACACGGCAATGATAGGAGGAATTTTTTTATGGTTGGTTATTCTTTTTGTTCTGCTTCTTATCCTTCGCGGTTTTCGTTTGATCGGGGCCAATCAGGTGGGCATCCTCACTAAAAACATGTTCGGCAAAAAAATGCCGGAAGGACAAATCATCGCCCGTCATGGGGAAATAGGGGTTCAGGCCAGGACTTTGATGCCGGGGCTCTATTGGAGGCTGCCTGTCATTTGGTCATTTACCAAAATTCCAGTAGTGACGATTGATATTGCCAGTATCGGTATCGTCGAATCTATTGACGGCGAACCCCTCACTAAAGGCAGGGTGTTAGCCGACGAAGTCGAGAGTAATCAATTTCAGGATGCCGAGATGTTCCTGGCCAACCATGGAAAGAAGGGACCCCAGGTTGGAATTTTACGTCCCGGCACCTACCGGATCAATTCCAGACTGTTCAATATTACCAAAGCGCCCGCGGTAAGAATAAAGGAAAATACCATTGGTGTCGCTGTGGCTAAAGATGGGATTCCCTTGCCGACCGGCTATGTCATCGCCCCCAAGGCTCTCAATGACGACGGTACCGAAGCGGACCACAAAGCCTATCAAAACGGGCAGCTCTTTATCGACAGTAAGGGATATCGGGGACCGCAGTTGGATACCCTGCAGCCGGGAATCTATTACATCAATCCGGATTTGTTTGATATTAAAGTGGAAGAGGTAGCCGAAGTCCTTCCGGGATATGTGGCCGTAATCCGGTCCAACGTGGGATTGGAGTTGGAAAGGGCACCTGAAGGGCCTGATCGAACTTCGGGTGAAGGGAAACTCGGCGGTCCGATCCATGAGGATGTTGAGAAAATACTGATAACCAATAAATACACTCGCGGCATTTGGAGAGAGCCGATAGCACCCGGGAAATACAATCTGAATTCTGTTGCTTTCACCGCCTATCAAGTGCCTACTTCCGCCGTTACTATCGACTGGGCCACCGAGGGAAGAATCGGGACTGAGGTCAAGGGGGTTAAATCAGCGGAGACCAAGGCTGCGGCGGTACTGTACAGCTTTGATCCTCTGAAGGTGACTTCTAAAGACGGTTTTCAGCTGGAAGTCAATGTTCGAATGGTGATTCGAATTCAGCCGGGGAATGCGGCCTACATCATAGCCAGATTCGGGTCGGTGGCCAATCTGATCGATCAAATCGTCCATCCTCTGATCGATTCATCTTTCAGGAATAAAGCCGGCGAGAAAAAGGCGATTGACTTTTTCCAGAGCCGGACGGACTTACAGACCGAAGCCCTGGTTCACGCCAAAGAAAGGTTTTCCGAGTACAACGTGGAAGCTCAAAACCTGCTCATTGCTTATATCGATATCCCCAAGGATTTGCTGGACACTCAAACCAAGAAGGAGATTGCCAATCAGCAGCAAGCCCAGTATGACCAGGAGGCAATGGCTCAAGAAAAACGCATCGCAGTCATGGAAAAATCATCCCGGGCGGATAAACAGAAAGATGTTATTGATGCCAAACTGTCAATAGACATCAATAATGACCGGGCTGAAGCCAAAGTCAAGGAAGCGGACGGTAATAGACGCTCTATGATCCTTCAGGCTCAGGGGACTAAAGAATCTACCATCCTGGTGGCGGACGGTAATTCGTATAAAAGCAAGATTGAAGGAGACGGGGTTGCCGCCGCCTACAACGCCCAGAAGGAGGCTATTGGACAGCAGAATGTAGCGATCATCAAACTCATTCAGGAAATAGCGGCTGGGAAGATTCAGATTGTGCCCCAGGTTCTGGTTGGGGGCGGGGATGCCTCAACCGGCGGGAACCTTTTCAACGCCTGGTTATCGCAGATGATTTCTCAAAATATACCGAAAACGGAGGTAAAAGAGATAAAAACAACTGAATGATAAAGGGGATGGTTTTTTTAATGCGACTTGCGCCCAGTCCGAAAGCGCCCCCTTGAGGCGCCGTGCACTTAACGGAAGCCTGCAGGGCTAGATTCGTAAAGGAATATTACGTCGGTATCGTAAAATTCCTCGTCAAAAATTTTACTATTTTCTTAGCAGCATAATTTCTTTAAAGAAATGGAACAGGTCCCTTTCCCAAAAAACATAATAATTTTAATTACTTTTTCAATTGTGTCCCGTATTTTTGGTTTTGAAACCACTCGGTACGTTCTTTGCTATAGTTATCGTTCAAAGGCTTTCAAAGTTTTCAAACAGTCACGAAGGGGAATTGACAACCGTTTATCAAGCAGAAATCTTACTGTTTCCCGATCCACATTGAATGGAGGATCCTATTGAGTGGCGGATGACGGTTATTGGCAAGTTATTCTCTAGTGCTGCTGATGCCAACCCATAACACCGGATGCCCGACGAAAAAATATTTGACTTTGAAATTAATTAACTATA
>CAZSTT010000100.1:7591-12546 GCA_964609705.1 uncultured Thermodesulfobacteriota bacterium | reverse complement strand
GCTGGTTTATTTTATCACGCTCTTCTTGGTGTCCACAATTACTTTACCAGTTCAGTTATGTTCAAAAAAACAAATAAAAGGTTGCCAATTCGCTGCGGGCGTGAAGGTTCCGAAGGAGTACAATCTAGGCTCAAAAATTTGTCTCCCGAATGCTTGACTTTTCTTCAAAATCAGATAGGTATTGAAAATGGCTTTAAATTATAATTTCGAGTGGGACCCCAGAAAAGGTCGGGACAACTATGATAAACACGGTGTGGCTTTTGACGAAGCTGCAACAGTGTTTAGGGATTCAAAGGCGCTTTCCATATTCGATCTGGACCACAACGAATCTGAAGACCGATGGATAACCATGGGTATTTCTGAGAAGGGCAGGCTTTTAATTGAAGTCCTCGAAACTTTATCTTAGAAAATTCTGAAAAGTATAAACTGTATTAAATAAAAAAAATGATATTTGTCGGACTAATAAAGGGTATCAGCACGATTTTCCTATAATTGGATTAAGGGGAACCGGAAATGGTGTATTTGCCCAAATTTGGAGGTTACACAGTAAGGATTTTAACCAAACTAAATCATTTTGCCAATTTTTTTATAGTTAAGTCGATTTTATGGTATATACCGGGAAAACTTCTTAATAACCGTTAGCCGGGCACCTGCGTCTGGAAGGAGGAAGCATGAAGAAGTATGGATCAAGATGTCGATCACTATTAGTTGTTTTCGCAATGTCGGTTTCTGCGATTATGCAGGTTTCGAACGCCACATCGCAGGAACTTGCCGTCATTACAGATACTGCGGGGACGTCCCAGACCCTGTCAACAATTAAGGTAAAAATTTCTGAAGACATCGGAAGATTCTATGGAAAGGGCAGTCGGCTTGATGGCATCTATGAGTCACCAAATACATTGCCCCTTGTTCAAAAGGGGGGTGTCATCCTATTCGTTCCCCTGGCGACCATAAAAGAGTACGTAGCCGGGAAAACGAGTGGAATCACCCTGATCAATGGGAACCGGCTGCATGGTATAATACCATCCGAGGTCACCATCATGGGGGATGCTGCGCTCGGCAAGCTCTCAATTGGAGCGGACAAGTTACGTAGGATTGAAATAAAATCAGGCGCCATGGAGACTTTCTTGAAAAAACAACGGAAGAATTATGCGCCGGATTGGCCCGCGAAATATTCTTTGATGGCAGATGCCGTACTCATCTCTGGACAAGCTCTGGGGCTGGAAAACGTTGCGCTTGTATATCGAGAGACGGGCTGCGATCCAAGTTGGATGCCTTGCCGTTCTTACGCTGAATGGGGCTTGATGCAAGATCTTCCGATAAAGTCAGGGGAATTTAAGACGAAGATACCCTTTGCGAAAATCACTGAGATAAAGTTCGGTGCGAAACGGGCGAATACCATTACCCTTCCATTCACTTTGCTGTTGGCAACAAATCAACAGGTATCTGGCGAAAT
The DNA here is from genome assembly GCA_964609705.1 of uncultured Thermodesulfobacteriota bacterium. Taxonomy (GTDB): domain Bacteria; phylum Desulfobacterota; class RBG-13-43-22; order RBG-13-43-22; family RBG-13-43-22; genus RBG-13-43-22. The sequence continues at coordinate 11,090 of CAZSTT010000100.1, read as the reverse complement.
CGACGAAGGAGTCGGAATACTCAAGGAAGATGTCGGTTTTCTCGCGCTGGGCTTGCTCGGTAACACTGAAGCAGGCTACGTACATGTTCCGCTTGATCTCTTGAAGACGGTCCGGTTTAGATCAAAGAAATAACAAGAGAGCTAACCAAACACTTCACGGGATCGGTGTACGGACGCCTCCCGTGAGCTTTGCCGTTACTATCTCTTTCAACTGGAAATCATCAAACATTTGTGCTGTTTGGTTTCCACATTAGTAGGTGAAGTTACAAGAAAGTTATCTTAACACAACCCGTCAACCTAACTTCTATTCAGGACACTGAACAGGAGAATATAAGGTTGGGAGATGCTGGGTTTGTGTTCTTCTGGTTGGACTAAGCAGATAAGTCTTTTTTCGGCTTGAATACTACTGAAGGTCCGAACCGTTTGCGGTATTCGAATCCTTCCGCCTCTGTGACCTCGCCATACTTCCTGCGCAATTCATCCAACGGCCCGACTTCCAGGGCGAACATGGGGCAGGCTTCGACACAGATGGGCTGCTTACCCTCCTCCAACCGCTCCCAACACAATTGGCACTTTTGCATTTTGTCCTCGACCGCGGGGCCGAATTGCGGGGCCTTCCAGGGACAGGCCTTCAGGCATTTCTGAGGGCATTCCTTCTTTCCCAGGCACTGATCCCGATCCACCACCACAATGCCGTCAGTATCCCTTTTGGTAATCGCCTGTGAGGGGCAGACCCGGAGGCAGGGAGGTTCTTGACAATGGTAACAAGGCCTGGCCAGGTAGGCGGCAAACAGATCAGGAAAGGTCCCCTTTTCAATAACCCGGACCTGCATATAATTAACCGAGCCGGCCTCCAGGTTGTACCAGTCTTTACAGGCCACCACACAGGTGTAACATCCGGTGCAGCGGGTCTGGTCGAAGTAGATGCCCAACTGAGCCATTATCTTTCCTCCAATTTTTGACCGGGAGAGCTTTCCACCTGAACCAGGGCGCTGTTCAGGGGAAGGGCCCCGCCGGGGGAAGGTTCGTCCGGGGTCAGGGTGTTGGCGCAGCCGCCGAGGTCAACGCCCGCCTCATCCGGGTTGTACCAGGCGCCCTGGCAGACATTGACTACGCCCGGCATGATCCGTTCGGTTACATAGGCGACGGTACGAATCCTTCCCCGATCATTAAAAATATCGATCCGATCTCCATTATTGATATTTCTGGAGAGGGCGTCCCGGGGATTGATCCAGGCCCCCTGCCCCTCCAACTCCTTAAGCCAGGGCACCTTTTCCAGGGTGGAATGGGTGCGGATTTTGGAATGGGTGGTCAGGAGCTGCAAGGGGTATTTTTCCGCCAGGGGCGCATCGTAGTGTTCACTATGGCCCAGATATTTGGGGATGGGCGGAATGCGCGGATTGTTCATCTCCTCCAGATGGTCACAGTGGATCTCGATTTTACCGGAAAGGGTAGGAAACGGATACTGCTCCGGGTCGGCGATCTGGTCCTTGAAAGCCACAATAGGTTCGGGCAGATGAATTTTTAAAACGCCCCGGCTTTTCATAAGATCGAAATCGTCAATATCTTTTCGGCGCGAAGTGAACGTCCTCAGAATGGCTTCATCGGACTGACTGAAAAAATCCGGGGAGACGCCGATTCGGGGGGCCAGGTCCCGGCAGATCTCCAAATCGGATTTGGTTTCGTAAAGCGAATCGACCGCTTTATTCAGGTAGATATAATAAGGAGTGCCCAACCAGGGGGGCGCGATATCCGAACGTTCCATAAAGGTATTAACCGGAAGAAGGATATCGGCAAACCGGGCCGTGGGGGTCATGAACTGATCGTGGACCACGACAAATTCAAGCGAGCGAAGGGCCCGGGCCCCGAGATTGCTGTTGGGATATTGGTTGAGACAGTTGCTGGCCACGATATAGGCCATTTTCAGATCAGCCGGATACCCGCCGGCCCGGCCCTGCAGAACGGCATCCCAGATTTTACATTGATGAATCCGGGCACTGGTGGCGTTGGTGCCGCCGCTCAATTTATACAGGCTGTTGGGCCGGGGCAAGGCCCCGTTTTCAACCGGATTAGACGAAGGAATACCTTGGGATTTGTCAACCTGCTGGTTGGGATCTTTTTTTTGCAGATGGCCGGTTTCCCGGCTGGAATAGGCCCGCATAAATCCCGAGGCATAACCGCCGGGGATCCCGATATTGCCGGTCAGGGCACACAAAACAGCCGCGCTTCGTGCATATTGCTCGCCCATGGCGGTTCGAGCCGGCCCCCAACCGGCAATCAGGGCGGCCGGTTTTTGAGTGGCATAGGCACGGGCCAGATCGGCAATGACTTTGGCCGGGACTTTGGTAATGGGTTCAGCCCACTGGGGGGTTTTAGGTTCCCCATCCTCCTTTCCCAAAAGGTAATCCTTATATTTATCAAAACCCTGGGTATATTTTTCCAGGAAAGCCCGATCTTCTAACCCTTCCGTAATGATGACGTAGGCCATGGCGCCTAACATGGCGGCATCCGTACCGGGCCGGATGGGAATCCATTGATCGGCAAAGGTAGCCACGGAATCGGTATAGCGGGGATCAACCGCAACCAGACGAATTCCTTTTTCCCTGGCTTTGGCCAGGGATAGACTGGTTTCCGGGTCCCAGATGGTGTTGGCCGGATTCCAGCCCCACATAATAATCAAACGGCTGTTCAAAAGATCCTCCCGGGAATGACCGGTGCGGATGGTGCCGTAGGTGGCCATAGAGGCAAAAAGAGGCCCTTCATAAGAAGGGGCGCCCCAGGTCCGGGTAAAGCCGCCGAACTGTTGCAGCAGCATCCCCGGCATAATGGGCCCATGGAGCAGACCCTGGTTACCGGCACCCGGCAAAAAAAGAATAGCCGAATTCCCATAAGAGGTCTTGATCCTTTTGAGATTCTCGGCCACAGCGTCCAGGGCTTCGTCCCAGGTGATGCGTTCAAATTTCCCCTGGCCCCGTTCGCCGATTCGGCGTAGGGGATATTGTAACCGGTCCGGTGAATAGAGGCGCTGCCGGTAGGCCCGCCCTCGCAGACAGGCCCGAATCTGGGGCGTTTCTCCGGTATCGGATTCGAAGCGAATGATCCTGCCCTCCCGGACATGGGCCTTAAGCACACACCGTCCGCCGCAATCATGGCAGCAGCCGGTGTTGACGATGGAAATTTCGCTATCGACAGAGGGGGATGAATATTTTTTCATTTGGTTCCTCAAAACAGGCTTCATTGGACCCCGGGGCATGACCGAGGGGAAAAAAGATAGTAGCCGCAACGGATCTTTTCGTCAAAGATAAAATCCAACCCCGAATCTTTTTTCCCTTGACCCTGGATTGTTCCATCATATATGTTTTGCATCAACAGGCTATTGGTAAATATTCTTTTGTTATTTTTTAAGCAAGCGGGTCTTGTCGTCTCACACCTCTCCATGTATATAGGGTTGAAGAAGAATGACGCTACCATCATCCAGAAAGGGGGAATGGCCATCCAA
>CAZSTT010000100.1:0-7491 GCA_964609705.1 uncultured Thermodesulfobacteriota bacterium | reverse complement strand
CATAGGGTCATCAATCCTATCGCCTGGGATATCGGCGAGTGGCAATGGAAGCACGGCAATGACACCGGATTCTATGCGGAACACCTGATGATGGGCGATCTCCAAAAGGGACCGAGGGGTACCAAACAATACGCCTTCGATACCCTCGGTTGGATTCCCCCTGAAGTGACCCGGGGGGAGCTTTTAGAAAAGTGGGAAGTAAAGAAAAACCCCATGCAGATCATTCTCCATTTACGGAAAGGGGTTATGTGGCAGGAACGGCCCGGGATCATGAAAGCCAGGGAGCTGGTGGCCGATGATGTGATCTACAGTCTTAACCGGTTAAAAACTTCCAAAAAGGCCATCCCCCTTTATTTGGATTTTATTGGCAAAATGGAAGCTTCCGACAAATATACGGTCGTCATTGATATGGCTGAGTGGTGTGCTGATTGGCCCTACCGTATGGCTTGGGGATATTACGATGCCATCCAGGCCCCGGAGCAGGAAAAAGCCACCGGAGGTCCGAATAGATGGGAAAACGCCACCGGCACCGGCCCCTTTATGATCACCGAATACAAAGATGGCCATTCCCAGACCTATAACAAGAACCCTAATTATTGGGATTCGGATGTCATCAATGGGAAAAAGTACAAATTGCCCTTTGTTGACAAGGTATATCTGCCGATCATCAAAGATGAACAAACGGCCATTTCTTCCTTCAGGTCCGGCAAGCTTGACATCATAGCCTTAAACTGGAAATATGTAGACGAGCTTAAAAAGAACCTTCCCCAGGGGGTAACTTGGAAGCGCATCCTTTCCGGAGGAAATTTCTCGCTCGCCATGCGCATGGATCAAAAACCCTTTAATGATATCCGGGTCAGACGGGCACTGAATATGGCCATCAACCGGAAGGAGATTATTGATAAATTCTGGGGCGGTAATGCTGAAATGCACACCTATCCCTTCCCCCCCGCCTTTAAAGACGTGTATACCCCGCTGGATAAGCTCCCTCCCTCAGCCAGGGAATTGTATACTTACAACCCTGAAAAAGCCAAAAAACTTTTGGCCGAAGCCGGTTATCCCAATGGATTCAGCTTTAAAGCTCAGATTTCTAACGCCAGCCAGACTCAACAGGATTTGGCGGCCTTAGTGGTGGCCTACTTGGCCAGGGTCGGGGTCAAGCTGGAACTGGAGCCGTTGGATTACGGCCTGTACCTGACTCGGATGTTGAGAAAGAATCATTCCGAAGGCTATTTCTTCGATAACGACCATGGCAACCCTACGGCCGGCATCCGGAAAAATTTCCTTACCGGCCAAACCTGGAATCCCCATATGATGGCGGATCCCTTCCTGGATAAGACCTGGCAGGATGCCCTTGAAAATCCGAAACTCACCGACAAACAAGTTATGGAGACCATGAAAAAACTGGCGGTTTATGCCCTCGACCAGGCCCCCGCCATAGTCCTTCCCACTTCCTATTACTATTTAGGCTGGTGGCCCTGGGTAAATAATTATCAAGGAGAGCTCTTCGTTGGTGCTCAGAGGGGCGGCCCGATCATGGCCCGTCTTTGGATCGATCAGGAAATGAAGAAAAAGATGGGGTTTTAGTTTGAAAATAGAAATCTGGAATCCAGAATCCAGGAGCCAGAATTCAGAATAAAATCTCTTACCCGAAGCATGAGGGTTTAATAAGTAAATACGTTCATCGTTCAGGAAAAACCAACTCTGCACATTCAGGCGCGTCACAGGGCCTGAAGATTTAGTCAACTAATAATTCTACTGGAAGGGGGAGGGTTGAAAAAAACCTCCCCCCTTTCTTTATCAATAGCCATCCCCTTTATTACCAGATTGTTTAGCGATCCACTCCCAGTATTTTCCGATGGAATAAATCGCGTCCTGAATCTTGGGATAAACGGGAAAACCGGCCTTTCGAAGGGCGGAAAAGGTTGAAATTCGGGTCTGCTCAACCGAAAGATTATCTTCCGTAAGACAGGACAATATGGGTATCACCGGCTTTTTTATGGTTTCGGCCATGTCGAAGAAAGTCTGCTCATTGTTCTTCACATTAAGAAAGATCTCCGACCGCATGATATACTCAACGGAAAAATAAGGGATAATCACATCGATGCCGTCATCTTCATCGAGGGCCTTCATCGTGTGGGACATGACCTGAAGGTCAAAGCCGAAGGCCCCCAGATCAACTGGGTTTACCGTGGAAGTATTGACCCCTTTAATCTTCCGGCTGATCATCCGTTGTGTTTTTTCTTTTAATTCCGGCAGTGAAAGCCCGGCTTGCAGGGCCAGATCGGTGAAGATGACCGAAATGCCCCCTCCGGCGCCGAGGAAGCCCACCCGTTTTCCTCCCAGGGCTTTTCTGCTGGTGCTGAGCATGACCAGATTCATCATTTGATCCAAGTCATCCACCAGAATCCCTCCATACTGGCTTACGGCGGAAGCCCAGATAGTATAATCGCTGGCCAGGGCGCCGGTATGGCTGGCGGCCGCCCGGGCGCCGGTTTCCGTTCTGCCTCCCTTGAGTATGATGACCGGTTTTTGGGCCGTCGCCCGGCCCAGGGCTTTGAGAAATTTTCCGCTATCCTTGATATCTTCAATATAGCAGGCGATCAGACGAATAGTCTTGTCTGCGGCAAAATAATCCAGGTATTCTTCCACCCGGAGATCGATCTGATTTCCATAGGAAACCACCTTATTCAGCCAGATCTTTCGGGTGATCGCCACGGCGACAAAATTTTCGGTGATCCCACCGGATTGCCCTAAAAAGGCCACCGACCCAGGCGATTTTTCCTGAATTTCGGCGCCGAAACTAATTCTGGACTCCGTACAGGAAACCCCGACACAATTGGGGCCCACGATCCGGACCTCCCCTTTCCGGGCTTCCCGAAGTAATTCTTCCTCCAGTCCCCGGTTACCCGTTTCCCCGAACCCGGAGGTAAAAAAATGGACGAATTTGATCTTCTTACGAACGGCGGCCCGGATGATGTCCACGGACTGCTGAACAGGGGCGGCCACAATAGCCAGATCGATCCCCTCAGGAAGTTCATCGATTGAAGCATAGGCCTTCAGGCCTTCTATTTTCTTATGTTTAGGATTGACCGGATATAGGACCCCGGCAAACTGGTTCCGGAGCAGGATCTGGAAATAGGGGAGTTTTCCTCCCCCCAGATTGGCCGATGCCCCGACGACCGCGACACTTTTCGGATAAAATAATCCGTTAAGATCCATTATTCAATTCCTAAGGAGAGCTTATTCCCTGATCATTAAAACAGAAGGCACGATGGACGATTTAAGCGACGGATAATTTTGATGGCTTCGTAAAAAACCGTCACCCCGGCGAAAGCCGGGGTCCAGAAAATTATAACTACTTAAGAACACTGGATTCCGGCTTTTGCCGGAATGACGAATTCGGGCTTAGGCGACTTTTTACGGATTCATCAATTTTTGTTCAGGTAAAAGAAGTATAGGTAGGGTGGTTCTTTCATGTCAAGCCAATTTACAAAAAACTATCCAATCCAGGCGTTGCAAATTTATTTTATTTCTTTTACTATTTGAACAGGACAAGGAGAAAAAAATGTCAAAATACATTCCCTGGGAAGATCTAAAGATCGGAGATCCCTACGGGCCGGTGGAATTGCCTTATATCGATCGGTACTTCACCTGCGAAATGGATGAGTTGGACCCGATCCATACCAAAGAATCGCCATGGGGCGGACCGATTTATCCGGCCATGTATATGGGAACTCTTCTCGGTTTGCGGATGATCGGCTCTCGATATGACTCCCATGCCACCGTACCTGCCAGGCTTTTTCAAAAGAACATCAACCCGGCCAAACTCGACCAAAAGCTTTTTCTGAGCGGCCGGCTGGTTGACAAATACATCAGACGGGGACTTGAATACGCGGCTATCGAAACACTCATGACGGATGAAGACGGACTCCCTATCAGACAAACTACCGACCACTTCCTGTTGAGCCTGGAAAAGAGAACCGATATTCAGGAAATGAAGGGGGTAACCGAGATCAGCCCTTTTGATGATTTGGACCCCGGTCGGGAAATACCTTCTTTTACCCGAATTGCCTACCAAAGGGCGTTGGATGAATTTCCCTTTCTGGAAGATTCCAGCCACAAAGATGATTACGCCCGCACCAAGGGCTACCCCGCCGCCTTGCTTTCCGGTTATGTCCTCTGCGGTTACCTTTCCAAGTATTTTGAGGATTTTTTCGGGCCTGACTGGTTTACCGGGGGGGAGATCGAATTGGCCTTTATAAAAGCGGTCCATCAAAAGCAACCCATAACCATCCGCGCTTCAATCACCGAAAAAACGGCAGGTAAAGATGGTTCGCGTTTGACCCTTGCCTTCCTCATACAACAGGAAAACGGTCCCATCAATGTCAAAGGCCGGGCCAGAGGAATCATCAAGAAATCTGAGTGACAAGTTCGCAAAAAGTCGCTAGAAGCTCAAATTCGTCATTCCGGTCGGTCGGTTTCACCGACCTTTTGAAGAGACTTCCGAAGGAAGTCGAGCGAAAGCCGGAATCCAGTGTTTTTAATTAGTCAGAATTTCCCTGGACCCCGGCTTTCGCCGGGGTGACGACTATTACGCATCCATCCTGAGTACCCCTTTACGAAGTGAAGAATCCTATTCGAAGCCGGGGGCCCGGCCCGGCAGGGTCGCCTGGCCGGCCGTATCTCCCTTCGGAGCGGGCGGATATTCGAAAGACTTAGCCTGTCTCAGTGAGAAATTCAGACCCTGCCTTTTGGCCGTTTCCAGATATGAACCTTTGGCCAGCCTGATGGCCCCCATGGGGGAAACTCTGATAGCCGATTGATTCTGTACCGGACAATAATGTTCGCAATAACCGCATCCGGTGCAGCGTTCCTCACGTACCTCGGGGACCGGCACCGGGTTCCCCTCCTGAAAGCGAAATTCCACGGCCTTAAAAGGACAAACCTCGTCACAAACCATACAGCCTTTTTTATGTTCCCAGGCCAGGCATTGCTCCTTATAAATAACCGCGGTGCCGGTTTTGGCCCAGAGCCTTTCCTTGGGTGCTAAATAAGTGATAGCCCCGGTTGGGCAGACCAGACTGCACTGGCGGCAATCATAAATACAATAACCTCTTTTGGGAGTTAAGGCGGGACTGAACAGACCCATTAATCCGGCCTCAAACCAGAGGGGTTGAAGGGTGTTGGTCGGACAGGCGGCCAGGCATTCGCCGCAGCGGACACATCGGGAAAGAAACTCCTTTTCAGGCAGGGAAGCCGGGGGCCGGAGAAGTCCGGCAGGAGCGACCTTTCCCGGTCCGGCTTTACCTCCCGGACTTTTCAAACCGGTCAGACTGGAAGCGGCGGTTAAGGCCCCCGTAAATCCGGCCAGAAGGAAATGTCTTCGTTCCGGCAAAAAGGAGGGGATCGGATCGGCCTTCTCTGGTGAAAGAAAGGGAAAATGGATAGCCTTTTCCGGGCATATTTTTTCACAGGTGAGACAAACAATACACTCGCCATGCCGGGTGGCCTGGGGAGCTTCGGCCTCGATGGCCTTCATGGGACAGATCCGGGCACATTTCCCGCATTCCGTACAGGCCTCGGATACACGGCGTCCGATCAAAGGTCTGAGGGAGAAAAGGGAAAGAATGGCTCCGGAGGGGCAAAGGGTTCGGCACCAAAAGCGTGGGGAGAAATATTCCAGGATTACCAGGGCAACAAAAAAAACAAAGATGAACCCCTGGGTGGCGAAACGCGGGGTAGCGATCCGGGCAAAAGATAAGGCATTCCAATCCAGCCGATCGGCCAGAGGCCGCAGAATATTTAGACCTCCCTCCGCAAAAAAGGACAGGATGGGGTAAATGAAAATTCCGTAAAACCGGGTGATCAAAGAAAGAGGAGAGGCTATAAAAACCCAGGAAACTCCCAGGAGGGAACCGCCGAGCAGAAAACTCAGCACAAGATATTTAAGAAAATTAAGATGGCGGAGAGAAAATTTTTTCTTGCCCGCGGACAACCTCAGCTTTCCCAAAAGCTCCAGGGTCGTACCCATAGGGCAGACATGACTGCAAAAAAACCGCCCCAGGATCAGGGTAGTCCCCAGAAGAACCACAGCCGGCAGGAAAGTAAGGAGCAAAGCCCCGGCGCTCAAAGCGGTGAGGGTTACCAGGGAAGGATCCAGCCTCAGAAAAAGATCGACCGGCCAGGCGGTGGATACATAAGTCAGGGCCACGAACAGCAAGAACAGAAACAAAAAGAGGCTAAAGAGTTGGAGAACCCGACGCAAGGACATTAAAGGCTGATCTTTTTTATGTTAAGATTTTCAATATCCATCCTCCCTAATCGCCTTTCATGGGCTTCCCGGATGTGAGCCACCTGGGAAGGCTTGAAGCGTTGACCGTACCATTCAAAACTGGAAACGGCGAAGGCATCGGCGGCGACCATGTCTTTGGAGGCAATCACGGTATTTTCCTTCAGGACTTTTCCGGGGCCTTGAGGCCCGCCGGTGGAGAGAACTCTGGTGGCATCGATCACGGTCAGGTGGGCCTTCAGGACGGTACAGATATCAACCACCGTGGTATTTACGCCCCGGAAATGCATGACATGGCGATCGTAAACCAGTCCCATCATGCCTTTCATAGACAGACTGACCCCGGTGGCTGAATGGGATTTGGCTACCGGAGCGGCAATGAGGACATCGCTTTTCAGGACCGCTTTCATGATATCGGTTGAACTCATCTTTTTTCCGCCCGGTATCTTGACTTCACTGTAAAGGTCCTTGTCGTCAACAGCCTGCACCATATTTTTTTGGATGGCATCGCAGATGGCCCGGATTCCGGAGTTTTCCAGACATCTCTCCGCCCGGTCCAGGGGATTGTCCAGTACCAGGACATTGGCCGCCCCGGCTTCCTTGCAGAGGATTACCAATTCCCGGACCACTTCCGGGTGGGTATTGGAAGCCCTGTCCGGCGGGGTGGAAAAACTCATATTCGGTTTGATTACCACCCTTTGACCTGGTTTTACAAACTGTTTTATACCCCCTAAAAGATCAACTGCAGCCCTGGTCGCCGGACCCGGAGCACCTTTTACGACGGAAATATCCGGGACTCCCTGAGCAAAAAGATCCCGGGGCTGTAACAATCCGGCCCCGGTGGCAGCCCAAAGGGCCCCCATCATTTGATATTTCAAAAAAGTTCTACGATCAAGGGTCTTGGTATCCAATTTTTTTCTCCATCTAGGTGTTTTATTAAAAAAGTTCTGTAGTATGAACCCCCGAGTAGGCTCATAATGGTATAAAAAATAATACACAATGCTCCCAAAAACAAGTATTTCGTCCTTTTTTCCTTTCCCAAAACAAATTCTTATTTTTTTTGCATCTTTATTTCATATTTGATATTAAACCCTCATGCCTCGCTGATGCACCACGAAGCATGAAAATGAATTCAAGGGGCCGAGGGGCCAAGGATTCAAGGCTTGCGACGAGCCCATCGGCAGGCTCTGGGCCTTGAG
>CAZSTT010000099.1:5822-12560 GCA_964609705.1 uncultured Thermodesulfobacteriota bacterium | reverse complement strand
CTTAAATGTACACAAAATAGTTAGGGTTATATCCAATAGATTACTCGGACTCCCCCGACCAGAGAGAACAAATGGTCCGCTATTACGACTTCTATGGTAACGTTTCTAGAGGATACCAGATATCGGGTATTAACAGATTTCGCTTTTAGCCAATTCTTTTTCATACCAGACAGCAAAGGCATACATACCTTTAAACCGGTCATCGTCATTGACCAAGCCCTTGCACATCTCCCAGGCCCCCTCCCCGAAGGCATTGCTGTAATTCGAGGACTCCCAGGCCGCCAGAAAAGACCGGGTTAAATCCAGGGCCGTTCGATTCAGCTTACTTTTGCGCATATCGATCGGATCGTTGGGCAGCATGAAAGGGTCCCAGTTTTCATACCCTTTTTTCTGGATGCGCGCCTGTGATTTTGGGGACATGCTTTCAAAAATGGCCTTTTTTCTTTCTTCTTCCTCAGGGGTTAACTTGGCCATAGGCCCCATTCTCCTCCTCGCTCAATTATTATCCTAAAAAACGGTTTCGTGTTTTTTGTTGCTGAGTTCGAACGAAAGTCGGAATCCAGGGAATTCATCCGTAAAACATCTGGACCCCGGTTTTCACCGGGGTGACGCCCTGGTGCGAGTCCCTCACCCCCCGCCATTTTCTTTCAGCAGCGCGGCAACCCAAAAAACTCTTCATCATAATCAGTCAGCAAGCTGGTCGACACCGGTAGAAGTCGCCTCTCCAGCTCTTCGTTTTCAACTCCTATTTCTTTCAAAAGTTCTTCGGACAATCCGAAAAGTCTTTGGTTAATCCGGTCCAGATTGATCGTTGGATAGGAGATTCCTTCTTTAAAGCCCGATTTTCCACAGGTGTGTCCTGCCCCATGAATAGCCGTCGGAACCCCATAAACCCGGCAGGTAATGGGCCTGTTTTCATAAAGGTCGCAAAGGGTGTCCTTATTTAACAAAGGACACTGGATCCGTTCCCGGGAAAGCATAGTCAGAATTTCATCCTCGGTCTGTTTTCCTTGGGTCAGCAGCTTATTCAGATTTCGTTTGATCCGATAGGCCTGCCGATCGGCGGTATCGGCCCTTTCCAGGATTTCCTCCTGGTCTTTTTTTTCTTGGATTTGGAAAAAACGATAATTCAGATAAACCGCTTCGATCAGAGAAAGGTCAAACACAGCATAGCAGCAGTCACAACACCCCTTTTCGCAATGGATTTCCATAGGATTGGCTTCTTTGATCTTATGGATCCCCTTTTCGATCTCAGCCACCAGGGCCTCATATTTTTCAAAGATATTTGTAAAATCCATTATAACCAACCTGGGCCGGTCGATGAACACCTAACACCGAACGGCGAAAATTATCCTCTCTTATTTCTGTCTTCCTCAATCCTGCGGGTTAACCTAAACGTTGCAAAAGCCTAGGATGCCCCGCCAGCAGCGGCGGGGCAAGGGTGAAGTCCCGCTAATAGCGGGATACTGCGAACCCTTGCCAATCCCGCCATCGGCGGGACGGAATCACACGGCTTTCCCGGAGGGTAAAAAACTGGGCGGTTTTTTGCTAAACCAGTATTACACTTTTGGTGAATTATTAAATGATCTCCTAATTATCAAATAACCACGCATCGTTACAGACTCTATTATTCAGTTCTGCCCAGTTTTTTATGCAACGTTTGGGTCAACTTTTCCAGGTTATCCCTGGCAAATTCAATGGTCGGGTCTATTTCCAGAGCCATCTGAAAAAGATTAAGAGCCTCGGGATAAAAACCCAGTTCCCTTAAGTTGACCCCGATATTGGCGTAATCGATCCCCGAACCGGGATCGATCTCAACGGCCTTTTCAAAGGCCTCTATGGCCTTATGGTGTTCCTTTAATTTAAAGTAACAAAAGCCCATGGCATTGTAAATCTCTTTTTGGCCGGCATTATAGGTCCTGGCCTTATCCAGGAACTCAAGAGCCTGCTCATACCTTTCCAAATCCTTAAGGCAGACGCCGACATGGCAATAAATGCTGCTCAGGTCAATCTCCCGTGGATTCCATTGCAGGGCTTGATTAAAATACTTTATAGCCTCTTCCGGCTGTTCGTTTCTTTCCAGAGCGAAGCCCAGGAAAAAATGGACTTCATACCGATCAGGGAAAAGGTGAATGATTTTTTGCAGTATTTCAATCGCCTCTTCAGGGTCCTCCATCATGGAAACCAGCTTGACCAGGTGAAAAAGAAAACCCGTATGCCGGGTCCTGTCCCGGAAATGGGCCCCGGGGATGATGGTGTAAACAGCCGGGATACCGAGTCGGGGATGAGTTACATTGACGATGTAAACTTCCAGGCCGACCCGGGCCAGGGCCTGAACACAGGATTCAATTTCCTGCCGGATATTTTCATGGGAAAGGTCGGGCAAATCGGTAATCGGGATGGTCCGGGGATTATCCATGACATATTGGGCTTCTTCCAAACGCTGATATTTAGGGAGGGTCGGCCGGTATCGGGTTTTACTGTTGAAGTCTCCGGCCAGCTGGGCAATTTCGGTTACCGCCCGAATCAATGATTTTTCCGGATTGGGGGTGGTCCCGGCGGTAAAAACAATTTCACTGTTTTCCGGATAGGTGGAAGGATCATAGGCGATCGAGCCTACCGTAGGGATCCCGGTGTCCAGAGAAAAATCTTTAAGGAACAATTTAATACCCAGACGATCGAATTTTTCAATCAGATCCCTGGCCGCCGGATCGGTGATAGAGGCCGGATCGATCGTGGGAGTCGGCAACGTTTCGTGGCTGATAACGGAAGAGACATGGCGTTCAATGACCTCACATAAACCCTGTAAAATGGCCTCTTCCAGAGTATTGCCGGCCGAAGGCCCGTTGTATTCATGGATCAGATAAAACCAGTCAATGGGAACCCATTGATCCTTTTCCTGGGTGAGGTTATAGGCCTGGACCCAGGACAGGGGAATATCTTTAAACACGGCCCTGATTTTTTCCGCGTCCGGGGATCGATCGTAAAAACATAATCCCAGGGCTTCAAAGGGCAGGGCCTGCCCTTTAAGATTTCGATAGCTTTCCCTGATAAAAGGCCGGGTTTTTATATAATCAAAAAAACTGAACCGTTCCGCCAACTCCATCAGGGCGCTGGCTTCGGACTGTTCGGGGGTCCCCCCCTTCCCCATTTGTTTCTGGGTACCGATGACTCGGACCGCATCCCGGCCGCACCGGCTGATGAAGATGGGGATACCCAGCCTGCCGCTGTCGATTCGCACGGTTTCTTTCAAAATATCCAAATCCACTTCTTTTAACCGGGCCCGGACCCGGTCGATCGTCTCCCGGGGGGTCCGGGATTTATCCTGATCGTAGGTATAGGTTTTGAAACAATCTTTTAACACAATCCCGGACGACATAAGGCGGCCTCCTAAAAACCCCTTGAAAACGATTCAAAGGATATCTATAGTTTGAATAGCTGGTAAAAAGTCCGCCTGTGACTTTTTCCTCGGCGGCACTTTCCCGCCGTTTAAAGTATATTCAAGCGGTTTATCCCGCCAGAGGACGGACCTGCGGGGGGCTTTTGACGAGTCCATCCTGGTTTCATTAAAACAACGGGGAGAAGAAAATTATGGCTGATTCCAATTTCGTAGTCATCAATGAAATAACTCTTAAAGCCGAAAAAGAGTCGGTTTGGGTCGTAGTTCTGAAGGAAAATAAGAATTCAGACACCTCATTAACCATGATGGTCGGGGAACCCGAGTTCCTGGCTATTGCCAAAGAGAAAAAAATGATTCAAACCCCTCGTCCCTTGACTCACGAATTATATCTGAGCATCCTGGCCGAGACCAGGATCGAGCTCCTTCAGGTGGAAATCCATGATCTGAGAGAAAAGGCTTATTGGGCCCGAGTGGTTTATCAGAAAGAGGGGATTAAAAACACGGCCGATGCCCGGCCCAGCGATGCCCTGGCCCTGGCCATAAATCGTAACCTCCCGATCCGGGTCGACAAAAAATTACTCCGAAAGGAATTGATGCCCGAACAATTTGAAACGTATAAGGATTTTATTAAATCGGTCAAGTTTTAAGGTGACCATTTACGAGTTTCGAGTTTCTGGTGATAAGAGACCAGTAAATTTTGAGCTCCTGCATCAATCCACTATTATGGATTACCCTTGCTGGCCTTTTTTCACGGCCTCACGCCGGTCGACTTCGTTGACCTAAACAGGAGGCCTCCTCCTCGCGCCTTATCCCGTCGCCCCTGCCCTACCCAATCAACGATTCGGTGAGCCGCCACCCTGGCACCATCGGTCCGGAGCTTAGGCTGAAGCCGAGGCTGGTTGATGATGTTTTCCAGATAGGGTCCCCAATGGCCTGAATATAAGTCCTGGCTAGGCATAAAGCAACCGGCCAAATAACTTTTGATCCCTTCAACCAGGATCGGGTATTCCGGAAATTCCCCCCGGTCGGAATAAATCATCGGGGTACCGTGAGAAAGACAATCGGCCACCATCCCGTATCCGGGTTTGGTGATAACAAAATCGGCGGCGCAAACCAGCTCGGCAAAGGGAACCCCTTCCTCAACCCTCCTGAAAACCGGAGATTTCCAGTTTAATGGATCTTTAATTAAAAATAGGTAGTCCTTCGAAAACCGGGCAATCTTATGAAGGGCTTCCTCCTCTAAATCTAACCGGCTGAAACCGATCAATCCGATTTTTCGACCGCGAGGAAGATCAAGAATCTTTCGAATTTCCGTTTTTTCTTTATCGGATCTCCTGGCCACCAATGGAATATCTTCGATCCTGTGGAAGGCCGACATCTCTCCGTGAAAAGGGAGCCGTAACAAGAGCCCTCCTTCCCGGTAATAGCCGGCGATGGCCTCGGCCAGGGGAAGCCATTCGGGGTCCCTTCTACTGTAATAAGAATAAATCCAGTCCCAGGAGAAATTGCTGATGCCGATGGACGGTAGTCCTGAACGCCCGGCGGCGGCAAAAGGGATAAAAGGGATATCGGAAACAATCCCGGAAATTCTCTGGTCGGAAAAAAAGTTTTGCTCTTTTTCTACCAAGCCCTCAGCCGCGGCCAGCAAGGCAATGACGCTCTCTTTTGTCTTTTCCAGATCAAACCGGATATTATCAATTTGATGGAGACCCACATCAAAGCCTTCGGCCATGACCGGTGTCGGTCGGGATAGCCTTTCCTTATATAAAAAGGCCGGGGTGGTTGTTTTAATAATAACGGTAACCCCTAACTCCATCAATTCCTGGATGATTTGAAGGGAACGGACTGCATGACCATATCCGTGTCCGGAGATATAATAGGTGATTCTGAGGGTGGGCATATGATCCTATGGGTGAAAAAAATCTATTCCTTCCGCATCCGCTGGGGATCAAAGTCAGGCCCCAATCCAGTCATTAAGAAATAATTTTAAGAAAAACCTTCCGGGTTCTGGGGCCGTCAAATTCACAAAAAAACAGGGATTGCCAACGGCCCAGAAGCAAACGACCATTTTCGATCATCACCGTAACCGAGGAACCGATCAGGCTGGCTTTTATGTGCGCCGGTGAATTCCCTTCTCCATGGCGATAAGGGCCTTTGGAGGGAACCAGCTGATTAATTATTTTCAGGATGTCTTCCTGAACACTGGGGTCAGCCCCTTCGTTGATAGTGATTCCGGCTGTGGTATGGGGACAATAGACCAGAACCAGGCCCTCTGAAACTTGGGCCTTTAAAGTAATTTCTTCAACCTCCCGGGTAATATCCAGGAACTCCGTTTGTTGCGAAGTGGAAAGGGTAAAGGAGATCATCAGGTAACCTCCTCGGTTCTGACCCAGGAAGGAATAATGAGCCCTCCCGGGGTGGTCTTTTCCTTCGGTTCTTCGATGGGGGTCTTACCGGTCTCTTCGGACAACAGCACCGTTTCCATCAACCAAGATAATAAAAGATTTCCCTTGCCGACCCGGGGTTCCTCTCCCTCATCCAGGGTTTTGGCCCAATACAGTATAGCTTCAGCTTCATCCGGTCGTTTCCTGAGAACGTATAAATAAGCGACCTCTTCCAGATAACGTACTAACCCAGGCCGTTTCTCAGGTGGAAACGATTCTAAGACCGCCTTGTCGACAATGGTTCGAATCCGCTCTCTTCGTTGAATCTCATTCAAAATCAAAATGCTGGTCCGGACCTCCTGAATGGCTCGAAAGTGGGATTCCATAACGCCAGGCTCCGGGAGCAGGTAGAATATTTCCGGAATTTGTCGAAGCCTTTGGATATCAGAATCCGGAAGCGATTGCCCTTGACCCAGCAAGGACCGGATAATCGGCGATTGCCCCATCATTTTTTTCCCTGCCAGAAAAGACCTGATCCCGGCATAAGCCCCTTCTTCCTCTTTGGATAATTTGGAATGTCGATCATGCGCTTCCTGAAGAAGATAAGCGGCATGGGTGAAGTCTGCCAGGAAAAAGGCATGACCGGCTTGACTTTCCAGGTCAGCTAAAATGTCTTTGACCTCTCGTTTACTGGCCTCGACCGCCTGAAAACTCTCCAACCCCAGGTTGCCGATCAGGGCAAATATAAATAATCGGCCTTTGGCGGGTTTGGGAATCAACAACCCGACCATTTGATTTTTTAACCCATCGAATTCCGAAAGATAGCCCTCGGCCTGGAATGAATCAATATTTCTTAGAATGCTCCGTTCCTGTTTTGGCTGAGACGTTGAAGAAGGGGGTTCAATCCCTTTCTGTTTAAGGAGGTAAAGGGCCCTTTTGATTCCTTTCTTAACC
>CAZSTT010000099.1:0-5722 GCA_964609705.1 uncultured Thermodesulfobacteriota bacterium | reverse complement strand
TCGGGAGATCCGGTTAAAAAACTGGGGGAGGACTTTTGCCAAAAAGCCAGGGAAGGATCGATTCAAACTTCTGAATTTGAGATGCCCAAAGGTTTTCCCGAACCATTTTTATCTCGTTATCGGCAGGTGGGGAAAGATCTGTTTTCGATTTTAAATATTCAAAGGGATGACTCGGCCAAACGGACGGAACATTCTTTAAATAACTTTAGAGGATTCGGTGCCCCTGTCTTTATCTACCTTTTATTGGATGAGGGCTTGAGCCCCTACGCCCTCCTGGACGCCGGATTGTTTATCCAAACCCTTTGTCTATCGGCTGTCGACCAGGGCCTGGGTACCTGTGTCCTGGCCGCACTGGCCCGCTACCCGGAAGTCATCCGGGCCCATCTTCCCATTCCTAAAGGGAAAAAAATCCTTGTCGGAATTGCTCTGGGATACCCGGACTGGAAAGCACCCGCCAATCGGTATCGAAGCAAACGGGATCCATTGGCCAATTGGGTTACCTGGATTTAGGGAATCAGTGGCCAAAAAAACAAAAGCCAACCTTTTTCAGGTTGGCTTTTGTTCAAGGAAAGGAGATAAAGAGATTTATTTTCTTGTTGTTATTAACAAATGCAAATTAAATGCCAAAGAAAAAATAATTGGATTATTTTTTTAATAACTTGATTTTATTAAACAAAAAAATATTACACCTTTTCTCAAGACTGGAATCTTTTACCTCGCAGTAAAAATATTTTTACCGGAAAGCACCATTTTGAGGCTTAATAACGGTAATTAACTTAATTTATTATAAATATTAAGTAAAAAAATTTTTACCCATTTTTGATCCCCCTCCCAATCCTGGTTGCTTTTGGCTCCAAGATACCAGGCCCGACGATCGACCACCTAAGTATAATAACTCCTTAAGTAGCCAGAAAAACAAGGGAATTACCCAGGACTATGATCAAAAGAAGTCCTAATCCTTTTGCCGTTAATCGTCGGCCAGGCACCTTTTTGCCAAAGCATACACCTCATCAACCGGGATGCTTTGAAGACATTTATTGTCCCGGCAGGGGGTATTGCGATGGTTATAGGCCGTTAGGCAAGGGGAACAGGGAAAATCCGCATACAGGATCCGGGTATTTTTCCCCAAAGGGGCATAGAGCCGGGGGGTCTCGGGCCCAAAAAAAACAAAATTGTTAATTCCGGTCAGGGAAGCAAAATGAGCCGGGCCGCTGTCATTAGTGATCAGGAGATGGGAGATACCAAACAGATCCATTAATTCTGAAAAGGTGGTCTGGCCGGTGAACTGGACACATCGCGCATGGTTCAAGGTTTGATAAATCGTTTGAGTGGTTTGCCGGTCGGCCCCCGCTCCTATTAAAACAACCACGACTTTAGGATCGGATAACAGGTGCTTAGCCAGTTCAAGGTACTTGGCAATCGGCCAGGCCCGAATGGGAATTTCTCCGGCACTGGGATTAAGTAGGACCAGTTTAGTCCCCGCTTCGATTTCCGGGCAAAATCCCTGCAATTTTTTCCGGAGACCGGCCGCATCTGATTCCGAAACCAGATAGGAAGCAGTCTCAATGTCTTGCTCCGTAATAGCTTCCTCCAGAGCCGGCCAATCCTTTTCCGGATAGTTTAACACCCGGACAAAAGACAAAAAGGATTTACTGATATGCTGCTGGTAATTATATTGGATCCAATGGGTATGAAGATGACCGCGATAGAGTCCCTCCATCCGGAATTTATGGAACCCAACCCTGATCGGGGCCGCGCTTAGGTAACTAAAAATGGCCGTTATCCTGGCAAACAATTCCAGATCAAAAACACAATCTATCTCTTCCCGGCGCATCCGGAAAATCACCTTCAGGCAATCGATCAAGAAATAAAAAGGGCTTTTTTCCCGGATGACCAGGACATTTTCCCTGGGAATCATCTTCAGGATGTCCACACTGGCCCGGTTTTTTTCAAAGATCAAAAAGAACAGTTCCGCGGAAGGATAGGCCTTTTTGAGGGCTTGCATGGCCGGGTAGGCCAGGATGGCGCTGCCCATCTCCGAAAGCTCCACAAAAAGGAACTTTTCCGGCGGGTGGGGCGGCCTTCTGCTCAAGGGCTTTGTCAGACGGTTCACCAGAGTCAAAACCCAGCAGGCCGGAATACCGGCCCAGTAATCGATTTTTCTTACCAGGTCAATGTTCATATTTTTTTTGTTTTTGAAATATTTTTAAAAAGCCATAACCCAAAAGGACCGCAAACCAGACGGTGCAAATCCGGATGATAATGGTGGCCGTAGTGGCCTGCGCCTTGGGGACCTGGATCATGAGCAGCAGGCTGGTCATGCTCCCTTCAGCCGCCCCGATACCGCCCGGCAGCATGCTCAGTGCCCCGGCCAGGGTGGCAAAGGCATAGATAAAGGTAGCTTTGATCAGGGGAACTTTCACCCCCAATCCGGTAAAGACCACCTGAAAGGCCAGGCATTCACAAAACCAGGCTGCAATTCCCAGGACAGTGGCCAAGCAGAGCAAGCCAAACCCCATTAGATCATGAAGGGTATGAAAAGCTTCGGTCAACGGCTTTTCCAGTCGACGGCCCCAGGCAAACCGGCGCATAATCCCCAGGAGGCCATTAAAGACCTTCGGGGAAATCAACGGCAGCAGACCCAAAACCAAAACCAGCAACCCCACCCATAACAGCCGGGCCCCGAAGGCGAAAGAGATCCCTCCCAAAAGGGTTAACAAATAAACCGCCAGAAGATCCGTAAATCGTTCGGCCAGGACAATAGGGCCTGACCGGGTCAGGGGCACTTGCCGGCTTTCTTTGAGCAGGTAGGATTTTATTAATTCACCCATTTTGCCGGGGGTCACGGTCATCACCAGGCCGCTCATAAAAATATAAAAACTCTCTTTCCTGGGTAAAGCAATTCCGGCCCGCTTCAAATATAACTCCCATCGTCCAAAGCGAAAAAGGTAGTTCATAAAAGCCAGGGCCAGAATCAGAGGCAGGGTCCAGTAAGCAAAATCCTTAAAAGCCCCGGTGACCGCTACCCAGTTCCCATACAAAGACAGCCCTAAGAATACCGCAACTCCCAGGCCCAAAAAAAGGAAAAAACGTTTCGACAAAATGGGAAATTGGGAATCGGCCATTATTTTCAGCGGTAGAGGACAACCAGCACGGTAATGGTCCAACCCAAAACGGTCAAAAGAAGCGGGAGGTCGGTCAAAAGTATCTCCTCGGGTCGGCCGCCTTCCACCTTTTGATGCACCAGATAAAGGTAACGAAAAATCCCATAGAGCACAAAAGGCAGGGTATAAATCAGGTTGGGGGTGTGAAACTTTGAGATGGTTTCTTCTGAGATGGTATAAAGGGCATAGCTCATCACCGTAGTGGCCGTGACCACCCCCATCATCTGGTCCAGAAGATAGGGGGAATATTCCTTAAGGATCCCACGATGATTAACGGCCTCCTCTTTCAGAAAGATCAATTCATGCCTTCTTTTGGCCATGGCCAAAAACAAGGACAGGAGCATGGTACAGATTAACAACCAGGGTGAAAGATGGACTCCGATGGCCAGACCCCCGGCCACGACCCTGAAAACGAATCCGGCGGCGATGGAAAAGATGTCCAGAATAACCAGGTGCTTTAAATATAAAGTATAAAGGATTTGCAAAAGCAGATAGGCCCCCATGATCTCCACCAGGGGAACCGAGATTCTCAATCCGATCAGGAAACTCATTATCAAAAAAAGGAAGGCGACTATGCCGGCCAGAGTCGGATTCACCCGTCCGGAGGCCAAGGGACGGTTTCGCTTAATCGGGTGCCGGCGGTCTTCTTTAAGATCTCTAAGGTCATTAAAAATATAGACCGATCCGGTCAGAAGACAAAAAAGTCCGAAGGCCTCCAGGGTTTTGATGAACAGCGGCCCATTCAACAAATTTTGTGAAAAGAGGAGGGGAGCGAACAAGGCTCCGTTTTTGATCCACTGTTTGGGACGCAGGGTTAGAAAAAGATCTTTTAGGAGAACAATCGGGTTGTTGACAATTAGATTATTGTCAACCGGGTTGTTTTTTTTCGGCATTCATCACCTGCCCTGTTGATTTTTATTCCCCTGTCTGCAGTTTTCATAATAATCGATTGGGCCTTTTGGTTATAACCAAAAGATTTTGTAAGACAATTTAACTATAACTTTATTATGGAAATTTGGCAAATAAATAATCGAATGGGTTCTCTTTCCAAAGCCGGCAAAGTTTTTCTCTTTATCTTTTTAAATATCCAAGATAGAATTGCCCGTCTGGAAATTAAGTACAGACCACTTCTCAAATCGAATTTCAACGCTATGATAATTAAGGAGGAAACCGATGAAGGAAACCATTTGGGAGGGTTCAACCCTCCCGGTTAAAATCCAGGACAATACCTTTCGGGACGGACATCAATCCTTGCTGGCCACCCGGATGAAGACCGAAGATATGCTGCCCATTGCCGAAAGGATGGATGAGATGGGCTTCTGGGCCATGGAGGTTTGGGGCGGGGCGACTTTTGACACCATGCACCGGTTCCTGGACGAAGACCCCTTCGACCGGCTCAAGACTTTAAAAAAGTATATCAAAAAAACCCCTTTAACCATGCTCCTGCGGGGCCAGAACCTGGTGGGGTATCGCAATTATGCCGATGACGTCTGCCGGCTCTTTGTGGATAAAAGCTGTGAGGCCGGAATGGATATCTTCCGGGTCTTTGATGCCCTTAATGATTTCCGCAACTTTGAAACCTGCGTGGAGCGGATCAAGGCCAACGGAAAACACTTTCAGGCGGCCATCTGTTATTCCCTGACCGAAAGGTCTTTGGGGGGGCCGGTTTTTAACATGGATTACTATGTCACCAAGGCCAAGGAGCTGGAAGGCATGGGGGCCGACACCCTGTGCATCAAAGATATGGCCGGTATCATGGCCCCTTATGATATAGCCTGGCTGATCCAGGAATTGAAAAAAGCCATTAAAATCCCAATCCATCTCCATACCCACTACACCAGCGGGATGGCTTCCATGACTTATCTGAAGGCCATCGAGGCCGGAGTGGATATCATTGATACTTGTCTGGCCCCTTTCGCCCTGAGGACTTCTCAACCGGCAGTGGAACCCATCGTGGCCGCCCTCAGGGGAACCCCCCGGGATCCGGGGCTGGACCTGAATGCCCTTCTCGAAATGGGTGAATATCTGGAATCGATTGCGCCCAAGTACGGCAATTTCCTGGCTACTAACCGGATGTCGGTTATCGACACCGCCGTCCTGGTCCATCAGGTCCCGGGCGGGATGATCTCCAATCTGGTCAGCCAGTTGAAGGAAGCCAAGGCTCTTCATCGTTTGAATGAAGTTTATGCCGAGGTCCCCATTACCCGCAGGGAATTGGGCACTCCGCCCTTGGTCACCCCGACCTCTCAGATTGTCGGCGTCCAGGCGGTTATGAACGTTCTGCTCGGCAAATATAAAATGATCACCAATCAGGTTAAAGACCTGGTCTATGGACTCTATGGAAAAACCCCGACCCCCATCGACCCGGAGATTCAGAAGATCATCTTAAAAAACTATAAGCGGGGGCAGACGCCGGTCACCGGACGGGCCGCCGATTATCTGGAGCCCGAACTTGAGGAAGCCAGAAAAAAAATCGGCTCCCTGGCCAAGGATGATTTTGACCTGCTCGTTTATGCCCTGTACCCCACCACCGGCGAACAATTTTTAAAAACAAAATA
>CAZSTT010000098.1:7238-12561 GCA_964609705.1 uncultured Thermodesulfobacteriota bacterium | reverse complement strand
TAGTTTTAGTCCTTGAGCAATTTCTTTCAGAATCTCAAAATTCAGGATTATGATAATATCCTTTTTGATATGGATTATCTTTCTCTGCTTCATTTTCGCCAGGGTTCGGGACAAGGTCTCTCCGATGGTCCCCAGGCGGCTGGCCAGGAGATTTTTTTTCATCTCTAATGGAATTTCAAGCCCATCAGCCGGGACTGGGGAAATTTTTTCGGCCTCCTCAATCAGGAAACGGGCCAGTCGGGCCGAGACTTCCTTCAATGAAAGATCCTCGACCTGTTGGGCCAGTTCTCTTAATAATAAAGATAACCCGGTCATCATATTCAAGGCCAGTTGGGGACTCTCCCGAATGAGAGTCGTGAATTCCGATTTATTCAGGTAGTAGAGTCGGCTGTCTTCCAGGGCTTCGGCCGAAGCCGGAAAGGTTTTTCCGGAAAAAACCGCCGCCTCGGCGATTGTTTCTCCCGATCCAACGATGCGCATCACATATTCCTGACCGTTTGGCGAAAGACGATATATTTTTATCTTTCCTTCGGATACCAGATAAAACCCATGAGCCTCGTCTCCCTGGGAGAAAAGGACATTCCCTTTCTTAATAGAATGGGGAGAGGTAATTCCTCTGACTTTGGCAAGTCCATACTCATCCAGTCCGCTGAAGAGTGGATTGCGTTTTAATAGTTCAGTCATCTCTTTCAAAATATTTCCTCTTGCGCCGGGAGGGGCGCCACGAATTCTTGAACAAGGTTTCAAGGGGTCGAGGGGCCAAGGTTTCAAGTGAAAGGCGTGGAATTTAAAACCCTTGAACCATCGAACCCTGGAATCCTTGAAACCCATTTTCGTATTAAGCACTCATACCCGAATGGCACCACGAAGCATGAAAAAAAGTGTGGTTTGCCTCACGCCTCACGCCTCACGATTTTCATTTTATACCAAAGCATATTTTTTCATCTTATACTTAAGCAGGTTCTTTTCTATGCCCAACAGTTCGGCCGCATGGGCCTGGACATTCCCGGAAAGGGATAAAGCCTGAGTGATCATCTTTTTTTCTATTAATTCCAGTACCTCATTAAGTTTGGCGCCTGAGGGAATAATGCTGGTAAAAGGCAGATCTTCAAGATAGATAATCGGTTTTGAACTCAGGATAATCGCTCTTTCAAGCATATTTTCCAGTTCCCTGACATTCCCCGGCCAGTCATAGGCCAGCAGAGCGCCCATTACTTCCGGGGCCAAAGAGGGGACCTCCTTCTTATTCATCTCTTTGGCAAATCTTTCCAAAAAATAGCGTATCAGTAAGGGAAGGTCCTCCTTCCGTTCCCTTAAGGGAGGGACTTCAATATGAACCACATTGAGACGATAGTATAAATCTTCGCGGAAATGTCCTTTGGCAATCTCTTTGGTCAGTTCCTTATTAGTGGCGGTAATGACCCTCACATCCACTTTAATGGTCTTGTTGCCGCCCACCCGTTCAAATTCATGATTCTGCAGAACCCGTAAAAGGGAAACCTGGACCGAGGGGGACATCTCTCCCACCTCATCCAGGAAAAGGGTCCCACCATCTGCTGTTTCAAAGCGTCCTTTTCTTTGAGCCACGGCCCCGGTGAATGAGCCTTTCTCGTGACCGAATAGTTCACTTTCCAGCAGGGTTTCGGTCAAGGCCGAACAATTGACCGAAACCAAGGGTTTATCTTTTCTGGGGCTGTTAAAGTGGATGGCCCGGGCGACTAATTCCTTTCCGGTCCCGGACTCACCGCTGATCAGCACGGTGGCCTTGGTTCCGGCCACCTTGGAGATCAGTTCCCTGACCTGCCTCACCGGTAAACTGTTACCGATCAGTTCGGTGGAACCGAATTTTTCCTTCAATTCTCCCGAGAGCAGCCGGTTGGCTTTAATGACCTGCCCCATAGCCAGGCCTTTGGCTACCGTTTTTATTAAGACCTCGTTATCAAAAGGTTTGAGGATATAATCATAAGCCCCTTTTTTCATGGCTTCCACCGCTTTTTCCACCGTTCCGAAAGCGGTCATCATAATCACCGGCAGATGCAGATCCTTTTCTTTCAAAACGCCCAATAACTCCATCCCGTTCATCCCGGGCATTTTCATGTCCGTGATCACCAGGTCCAGTTCCGTTTCCTGAAAAATCTTCAATGCCTCCGAAGCCGATTGAGCAATAAACACCTCATACCCCTCTTCGATCAACAATTCTTTCAGCACTAAAAGATAATTTTTTTCATCATCCACAACCAGAATTGTTTCCATAAACTTAAAATCCTTGGTTTCTCGTTACCCGTTGCTCGTAATAAGCGGCACACCTAACCAGAAAACGAGAAACCAGCGACCAGTAACGATCGGTATTATTCTTTTCTATTGGGCAGGGAAATCACCACCGAGGTTCCCCCCGATTCCGAATTAACCATCTGAATGGACCCGTTATGGGCTTCGATGATATTTTTAACAATGGCCAGCCCTAAACCGCTGCCTTTTTCCTTGGTGGTAAAAAAAGGTTGAAAGGCCTTGGCCCGCTCTTCCTCGGATAGACCGGCCCCCGAATCATTGATCTCAATGATCGCCTCACGGGAAAGATATCGAACCTTGATGCCGATCTTTCCGCCCTCGGACATAGCCTGAACGGAATTTAACAAAATATTTAAAAAAGCCCGATAAAGGAGATCTTGGTCCACCGGGATGGTCTGTGAACCCGGGATAAAATCTTTCTGAACCTCTATCCGGCGACGGTCCAGTTCCGGCCCCAAAAAATGCAAGTTTTTTTCCAGGATCGTTTCAATCCGAACCTGTTCCATCTTGGGGATCTGAGGTCGGGCAAAATCCAGAAATTCGGTCACGATACGATTCAACCGATCCGCTTCTTCCCGGATGATCGAAGCCAATTGGTTTTGAGGTTCAAATTGAATTACCTTTTTTTCAAGCAAATCGGCGGTACTGCGGATAATCCCCAGGGGATTCTTGATCTCATGAGAGACGGAGGCAATCATCTCGCCCAGCGAGGCCATTCGTTCGGCCTGGTGCAGTTTATCCACTAAAAATTTTTGTTCCTGGGCTTTCCTTTCCATGATCACCTCCCCCCTTTTAACAATAAACAAAAGGATCAGGTACAGAAGCGTCATCAGTCCAATCGAAAAAAAAACCATCAGATATTGGTCCCAGATGATTCCTTCATAATCCTTCGAAATATCCTGGGTGATCTCAAAGACCCCCAGAATCTGACTGGTGGGTTTGGAAGTAGGTTCTACCCGAAAGGGGATGGTAGTGATTAATTTGCGGGTAGGAGCGTCCCTTCCGGGGCGAATCTTTAAAAAACCCTCCTCCGAAATGAATCGGGAGGAATACTTCCCGGCCATAGCTTTTCTATAATCCGGTCCTCCCAAACCTTTTTTGCCGACCAGGGAGAGGTCGGTACTATAGGCAATAATATTTAAGGGGTCATACATATTGACTTTTTCTATTTTAAAACTGAAAATCGTATTGCGTACGATGACATCCAGATATTTAAATTGTTGGGGATCTCTCGACCGGACCTCTTTTCTCTGCAAGGCCATGGGCAGAACGAAGTTAAGAAACACTTGATGATTGAGATTCTCGGCCAGAAGGACGGCGAAGGCCTCGGTTTTTCTCAGCAAGGCCTCTTTGGAGCGTTGGGTAATAAGCAGGGTTAGGGATACGGCGAAAATCAACATCACGATGAAGCTGCTCAAAAAAAAGTAATTGACCAGTTTAAAGGGCTTGGCGGTTTCCGGGAGGATGTCCATGGTTCTATTTATAAAATATATTTTTTGTTGTGTTTGAAAAAGAATTCCCCATCCTTGCCTTCTCTTTCAAATCCCTTTCTCCCCAGGAAGGCATAGGTCATCTTTTTTCCTTCTTCCACGCCCGGCTGGTTTAGGGGATTAATTCCCATCAGCCGGCCGCAGATATACGTTTCCATTTCCCACAGAAAAATCAGCTGACCAATCGTGTATGGATTTATTTTGGGCAGAGTGATGGTTAAACTGGGACGGCCATTTTGGGCTAGGGTCAAACGGGTGGCTTTCATTTCGGCTTGCATTAGCTGGTTGAGTGAATGGCCACCCAGATAGGCCAGTTCTTCCATTTTAGGATACAGTTTCGGCAAGGGAATCAGGCCGGTAAAATTTGTAATTTCCAGGAAAGAAAAAACTTTGTCTCCGGGTCCTTCCATATATAATTGCAGCTGGGAATGCTGATCCGTGGCCCCCAGGGCCGTTACCGGCGTTTGCCCGTTCCAGACCTCCCGGCCTTTGAGATTATACCGTTTCCCCAAACTTTCGGCCCATAATTGGCAGAACCACTCCCCCATTCCCTTCAAGGCATCCGCATAGGGCATGACCACCCTGATGTTTTTTTTCAGTTGTTTATAACTCAGGAAAGATAAACAGGCACACCGGTAAGCCGGATTTTCCCAGAGGGAAGGATTCTGACAGCGTTCCGCCATTTCCCTGGCCCCGGCCTGCAATTCGTCGATATCAATTCCGCACATGGCGGCCGGCAGCAAGCCGACGGCCGAAAGAACCGAAAACCGTCCGCCCAGCAGGGAGGGTATTTCGAAACTCTTGAAGGATTCTTCCTCGGCTATTTTTCGAAGAACTCCCTGGACCGGATCGGTGGTTATCACCAGGTGCTCTTTTTCTTTCCGATTCCCCAGCTTTTTTTTAAGCAAATCACGGATAATCAAAAACTGGCTCATGGTTTCAGCCGTTCCACCGGATTTACTGATCACATTAAACAGGGTTTTTCGCGCTTCCAGAAGATCCAGCAAGGCCTTAAATCCATCGGGATCTACATTATCGGTCACAAACAGCCGGGGAAATCCCTTGCGCATGGTTTTGGATAACAGATTATAATGGGGATGGGAAAGGGCGGTTTGGAGGGCTTTGGCCCCCAGAGCTGATCCGCCAATCCCCAGAACCACAAAATTTTCCACCCAGGGTTTGGTCCCCTGAACAAATTTTTTTATTTGGGGAGCCAGAGACAAATCAAAGGGTATGGTTAGAAAAGGGAGAAGTTCCCGACCTTTCTCCTCTTCAAGTTGTCCATGAATGGCTTGGATTAAAGGTTGCAGCTTTTCAATATCCTCCTCGGAAATCCCTTCCTTTTCCCCCAGAACCGGGACCATCATCAGGTTGGTATCGATCTCCACACGCATTTCCTGTGTCCAGGATGAATCCAGCCATCTTTTCATTTCCTAATCCCCCAACCGGAGTAAAAGTTTATCATGCCTATTTCTAATAAAAATTATCTCTCTTCCGTTCCGTTACTCGTTACAGGTTACTCGTTTCTCGTTATTACCAGCAAC
>CAZSTT010000098.1:4021-7138 GCA_964609705.1 uncultured Thermodesulfobacteriota bacterium | reverse complement strand
ACCAGCAACGAGTAACGAGCCGCCCGATCTTTGTCTTTCTTCCTACAATACCACTAAGCTTTTTCCAAATTCAACCTTTTCCGCCAGTATTCCAACCGGGTTTTAATGGTTTTTTCAAATCCCCGCTCTGTGGGATGATAAAACCGGCGGCCTTTTAATTCCTCAGGGAAATTTTCCTGGGCCACCAGCCCTTCAGGGTAATCGTGGGCATACCGGTATCCCCGGCCATACCCCAAACCTTTCATCAAGGCCGTCGGGGCATTTCGGAGGTGCAGAGGCACAGGGAGAGCCCCGGTTTTTTCAATAATCTTTTTAATCTGGCCATGGGCCTGATAAAGAGCATTGCTCTTAGGGGCAGTGGCCAGATAGATGGCGGCTTGAACCAGGGCGAGTTCTCCTTCCGGAGATCCTAAAAAATGATAGGCATCCTTGGCGGCCAGAGCCTGTTGCAGGGCCTGGGGATCAGCCAGGCCGATATCTTCCGAGGCGAATCGAACCATTCGCCGGGCCAGATACAGGGGGTCTTCTCCGGCTTCCAGCATTCGGGCCAACCAGTACAAGGTCCCATCCGGGTCGCTGCCCCGCAGACTTTTATGGAGGGCGGAAATCAGATTATAATGTTCTTCTCCTGCCTTGTCGTATCTTAAGGTTTTTTTTTGCAGGGCTTCTTCCACCATAGGCCGGCTGATAAGGTGCCTCCCATCGGCTTCGGGTTGGGTAAAAGAAAGGGCCTGCTCCAGAGTATTCAAGGCGATTCGGGCATCGCCGTCGGCCAGGTTCTTGATCAATTCCAAACCATCCGGGGTCAGCTCTACCCGGAGGTTACCTAAACCTCTTTCCGAATCCCGGAGGGCATATTGAACAATTTTTTCCAAGTCTGATCCCATTAAAGATTTTAACACCAGAACTTTGGTCCGGGAGAGCAAAGGAGCAATAACCTCAAAAGAAGGATTTTCCGTGGTGGCGCCAATAAGGATTATGCTTCCCTTTTCCACGTGGGGTAAAAAAGCATCTTGCTGGGCCTTATTGAAACGATGGATTTCATCGACAAATAAAATAGTCTTTTGATCCTTCTCCTTGGTCCTTTCTTCCGCTTCCTTAACTACTTCCCTGATCTCTTTGACGCCGGAAAGAACAGCCGAGAATTGGACGAAATGGGCCTGAGTATAGCGGGCCATCATTTGGGCCAGGGTGGTTTTCCCTGAGCCCGGAGGCCCCCAGAGAATCAAAGGAAAGATCTTTCCCGACTCCAGCATCCGGCGTAAGAATTTTCCCGCCCCCAAAAGGTGTTCCTGTCCGACAAATTCTTCCAGGTTTCTGGGACGCATCCTCTCGGCCAGAGGGGGAAGGTTTTCGGCTTGAATTGGTTTATATATTTCTGAATCCATTTATTTGGTTAAAAAAGATTATTAATGATTAATGGACGATAAAATGCCTTTTGCATCCTGGATCTGTCTCCTGTATCACTTCCAGGCACCTCATTTTACCGGATATCGCAAATAAATCACCTTTAATTAGTTCTCATTCGGAAAGGTCTTTTCCGGATGAGAACTAACTAGGGAAGTGAACCGGGTTATTTCCGTTTTTGGAGTAACCAAATCAACTCTCCCCCGATCACAAAAATCAGGCAGGAGTAATAGATCCAGAAAAAAAGAACGACCAGCAAACCCAAGGAACCGTAAATAGCGGTAAAATTATTGATAAAATCCACATACAGACGGAAAAAATATTTGGCGATTTCCCATAATCCGGCGATCAGCAGGGCCGTGATCGTGGCCGTCCGGTGGCTGGGCCGGCGGCTGGGCATAAAACGGAATAATATAAAAAACATCAGAACGGAAAAAAAATAGCCCACTCCCAATCCAACCAGTTTGGCCGCCCATTGAAATTGAAACAGCCCTGGGAGATTGATCCCGATTCGTTCCGGAAAGGTCTTTAACAGACTAAATATGCTGGTCAGGGCAATCGAAACCAAGAAAAAGAGGCCGGTAATAAAAACCATGCCTAAATCATATAAATTAGCCTTTAAATACCCATGCTGAGCGGTCGACTCCAGTGTTTTATCCAGGACCGTGCGGATGGAGCCAAAAAGACGGGTTGCCGCCCACAGTAAACCCAGAAACCCGATTAACCCTACGAGTTTTCGGTTTTTGACCAAGTCCAAAATACTTGAAGTCAATCTGGGGGAGGCATAAGGGAGCATCTTTTCCAGATACCCTTGAAGGGTCATGAGGATATCTTGGGAAGAATGGAGAAAAAACCCTAGGATGGATAAGATAACCAGAATAAAGGGTATAAAACAAACCAGCAAATTAAAGGCCAAACCCGAAGCCAGGAAAAAAATATCATCGTTATCCAATTTTTGGTAAAATCCGCCGCTGCTTCTGTTGAAGCCTTTTTTACGACTCAAGGGTATTCTCCCTGACCAGGGAGTTCGTTCTTTTCCTGGGTTTTTTCGCCATCACCCGTTTACAGCTCCCTTTCACTCAAAGGACATTCTTCGCACCGAGGATTCGTTTTCTTACAAAACTCCTTTCCCAGGCGCACTAAAAGAGCGTGGTATTCATTGTACAATTGGGGATCATTAGGCAAACGATCCATAAAATAGGCACGGAGTTCCTCATAACCGATTTCCTCATCAATGAGCCGGTGCCGGGAAAAAATTCGATGCGTGTAGGCATCGACTACAAATGAAGGCATTTCCAGGGCATATAACAGGATACTGTCCGCGGTCTCCGGTCCGATACCTTTGACTGAAAGCAGCTGTGAACGAATAAAATCCAGGGGCTGGTCTTTCATTTTATTGATTTGCCCCTCATATTGTCGAATAATAAAATTGAAAAAATTCTTTATCCTTCCGGCCTTGATACGAAAATACCCGGCCGGCCGTATCCATTCCGACAAAACCATCTGGTCCACCTGGTCGAGAAAAGAAGCGGAAAGAGCCTCTTCGGCCTTCAACCGTCTGAGCGCTTTTTCGACATTACTCCAGGCTGTGTTCTGGGTAAGAATGGCACCCACCATGACTTCCAGGGGACTTTCTCCCGGCCACCAGTGGCTGGGTCCGAAATAGTGGTACAGTCGATCATAAAGATCCAGCAGTTGGGAATTATTGCT
>CAZSTT010000098.1:0-3921 GCA_964609705.1 uncultured Thermodesulfobacteriota bacterium | reverse complement strand
AATGGCCGGGGAATCACGACTTCATAAAACCAGAAACATGGGCATCATGGCGCATATCGATGCCGGCAAGACCACTTTGACCGAGCGGATCCTTTATTACACCGGCCGGTCTCATAAGATGGGAGAAGTGCATGATGGAGAGGCGGTTATGGACTGGATGCCCGAAGAACAGGAACGAGGCATCACCATCACCTCGGCCGTTACTACCTGCCAGTGGCTTCAACATACCATCAACCTCATAGACACTCCGGGGCATGTCGATTTTACCATCGAAGTGGAGCGCTCCTTGCGTATTCTGGACGGGGTCGTCGCTGTCTTTTGTGCCGTCGGTGGAGTGGAACCCCAGTCGGAAACCGTCTGGCATCAGGCCGACCGGTACCGGGTACCCAAGATCGCCTTTATCAATAAAATGGACCGAATCGGGGCCGACTTCAGCAACACGGTCGACCAAATAAAAGAGAAACTGGGAGCCCGTCCCCTCATTCTCCACTTACCCTGGGGAAGGGAAGAAGGTTTTCAGGGGACCATTGATTTATTGACGATGCAGGGGATCCGCTGGCGGGAAGAAACATTAGGGATGGAATACCTTCCGGTGGAGATACCGGACAACCTGCGGGAAGAGGCGGAATTTTATCGGGAACAGCTGGTGGAGACCCTGGCGGATCTGGACGATCACCTTATGGAATTGTACTTGGGCGGGCAGGAAATCCCCCTGGCCGATCTTTTAGCGGCCATTCGCCGAGGCACCATTGAATTGAAAATCGTCCCCATCTTTTGCGGGGCGGCCCTGCGTAACAAAGGGGTTCAACCCCTGTTGGACGGCATTATTCATTTTCTTCCCAACCCTATGGATATACCCCCGGTCAGCGGCCGCAATCCGATCAGTAAAAAAATGGAAACCCGTCCTGCTGCCGATGAGGCCCCTTTCGCCGGCCTGGCCTTTAAAATCCTTATGGACCAGGGGAGAAAATTGACTTATCTGCGCATTTATTCCGGAATCCTGAACGTCGGGCAGGAGATTTTGAATCCGACAAAAAATATCAGGGAACGGGTGGCCCGGATTCTGCGCATCCATGCCAATAAAAGGGAACGGATTGAGCAGGCCCGGGCCGGGGATATTGTGGGCCTGATGGGGCTTAAAGATACCACCACGGGCGACAGTCTGACCGACCTCAATCATCCGATTATACTGGAAACTATCGACATCTATGAACCGGTCATCTCCCTGGCCATCGAGCCCAAAACCGTCGGCCAGCAGGATAAAATTGTCCAGGTTTTAGAAAAAATATCCCAGGAGGACCCCACTTTTCATTTCAGATATGATGAGGATTCCGGGCAAACGGTTATCTCCGGAATGGGCGAATTACATCTTGAGGTCTTGCTGCACCGTATGGAACGGGAATATAATTTGTCGGTCAATATCGGCAAACCTCAGGTGGTTTATCGGGAAACCATAGAAGCAACAGCGGAAGTGGAAGAAACCTTTGATCGGGAGTTGGGAGGGACCCGTCATCAGG
This sequence comes from uncultured Thermodesulfobacteriota bacterium, assembly GCA_964609705.1. GTDB lineage: Bacteria > Desulfobacterota > RBG-13-43-22 > RBG-13-43-22 > RBG-13-43-22 > RBG-13-43-22. The sequence goes on along the minus strand of CAZSTT010000098.1, from coordinate 2,404 downwards.
CCCAGGTTCGATTACGTCTAATCCCCAACGGCCGGGGGGAAGGAAATATGTTCCTCCATATGATTCCCGAAGATATCCTCCCGCAGCCTCCGATTGAGGCTATTAGATCTTCAATCCATGAAGCCTTTACTTCCGGGGTCCTCTCCGGCTATCCGGTCACCGACATCAAAGTCATTCTCGAATCGGCTTCGACTACCGAAAGCCAATCTTCCGAGATGGCCTTCAGAGTGGCGGCTTCCATGGCTTTCCGAAACGGGTCCCTCAAAGCCAAACCGGTACTCTTGGAACCGGTTATGAAACTGGAAATTATCGTACCCGACGAATTCCTGGGCGAAATCATCGGAGATATCAGCGCCCGGAAAGGGAAAATCGAACAAATCGTTCCCCGGAATAAAATTCAGCACGTTCAGGCCACGGCCCCCTTGTCCCAATTGTTCGGCTATTCCACGGTTCTTCGTTCCGCCAGCCAGGGGCGGGCCACATTCACCATGCAATTTTCCCACTACAATAAAGTCCCTTCGACTCAAAAATAATCCGGTTTGTCGAGGTTAGGGCTTATTGACATCTCCTGTTCCTTACGATATATTGAAAAGGTAAGGAAATATTTTTTAAGAGGAGATCCGTCATGGAATCAACCATCACCTCTAAATTTCAAACGACCATTCCTAAAGCCATCCGGGAAAATCTGGCCCTGGGGGTGAACGACACCTTGGAATGGAAGGTCGATCACGGAAAAATCATTGTTGCTCCAAAACAAAAAAATTTCCTGAAATATCAGAACAAGGTAAAGGTCGGAAAAGGGGATATCGAGGCGGACATTGCCCTGGCCAGGGATTCACGCTTGGAGAAATACCGGTGAAAAAATATGTCATCGATACCAACGCCCTGATTTCCTTTGTAACCGACAGGAACCTAAAACAGCAGCAGGTCATGAAGTCTGTCTTTGAAACCGCTTCGCAGTTGAAAGGGATCGTTCTCTGCCACTCCCATGTCCTGACTGAATTTGTCTATGTTATGGAAAGAATCTATCAGGTTCCCCCGGAGGAAATTAAGGAGATGGTCATGGATTTTATGATCCTCCCTGGAGTGAGAGTTGTCCAAGAGATCATTATTAAAACCGTCTTCGACTACTGGCCGAAAGTTATTTCCGATTTTGGCGACGCCCTGGTCGCCGCGCTCTGCAAAGCCCAGAAGGGTTCCGTTCTCTTGACCTTTGATCAGAAATTAGTCAGCCAGATTAAGACCCTAGGCATTAGGGCCTATTCTTAAAAAGGTAATAAATGATTATAGAAAGAATCCAAAGAAATATCTTCGAAGTAGGAAATCTGCATGATGAGGATGATAGGGACACTTGGCAGGACCGCAGTTACCTTGAAAGAATTGAAACCATCGAATTCTTGAGGAGGGCGATGTTCGGTTATGATCGAATTTCCGAGAGACTTCAAAGAGTTCTTACAATTACTGAACTCAAGGAAGATTGAGTACCTTATTGTTGGAGGATATGCTGTGGGCTTTCATGGCTATCCTCGGGCAACCGGTGATCTTGATGTCTGGGTAGCTGTCAACGAAAGAAATGCCTTGAAGTTGGTTGAAGTCTTAAGGGCCTTTGGATTCAACCTTCCGGAATTAAAAAAAGACTTATTTTTAGAAAGGGAAAAGGTCATCCGGATGGGGGTTCCTCCCATGCGATTGGAAATCCTAACTTCCATTGATGGGGTTCTTTTTAATTCCTGTTACAAAAATCGTATCATCGCTGATCTTGGTGAACTGCAAGTAAATTTTATATCCAAAGAAGATTTGTTAATCAATAAACGTGCCAGTGGAAGGCCTCAGGATCTTGTTGATTTTGACAAATTGAAAGATCGACCCCCTCGTCATCAGACCTGACTTTTTTCTTTCTTTCCAGATTCCCATTAAATTAGAATTACGTCTTTTTAATTTCTCTGTCGAATCCCTCTGCAAAGTCCGAGCCTCCCCATATCCATGTACGAAAAGGTGAAACAGTAGCTAAATTTTCGATTTTTCCACAAGTCAGTTTAGAAGAAAGTTATGGGATGTCTCCTCCAGAATTAAGAGAACTTGCCGGGATTATTGAAAGTAACAAATAATTTTTAAGGAGGCGCTGGGATGAATCCTTCAGCACTTAGGCCATTAGCCCGAAAGGTTTATTTTGATTTGGACAGAAGGGAATTCGGTTTACCAAGGGGCAAGATCAAGACCAATAGCAGAATGCAAAGAAAATAGACCCCCTCCTATTCTTATAAGTCAAACGGAGATCTGACCTCTTAACTTTTTAAAAAGCAAAACTGATACAGAAAAACTAATTTAATTAAATTCACCCTCACCCCAACCCTCTCCCCTCAAGGGAGATGAGGATTTAAAGACTGTCCAAAATATCCTATCC
>CAZSTT010000097.1:1298-12700 GCA_964609705.1 uncultured Thermodesulfobacteriota bacterium | reverse complement strand
TATTATTCCGGCAATCCTTTGACATAGCAACGGCCGGGTAAATCAGCGGCTAAAGCCATCAAACAACGGTTACAGTTCGTACAGGAGGAGGCCAGGACCTTGCCTTCCTGTATTTTTCTAACCAGCGACGGTTCCCGAATGAAGGGACGGCACATGGAGATAAGGTCCGTATGTCCTTTTTGGACCGCCTCTTCCATGGCCGAAACGGTTCGCCAACCGCCCACGGCGAAAAGCGGGATATTTCCCATTACCGGCCGAATCATAATCGTTTTGTCGAGGTTGTATCCCTCTTCAAAGCGAAAATTATCCCTGGTTTTTTGTAAGGTCTCTTCCACCCTTGGTCTTTTTGCACTCTCAACATTCCGAAGGATTTCCGGTACCGGGACTTCCCCCCGGCACATAGTCCAGGGGGAAAAGGCGGATGTGCCGCAACTGATTTCAAGCCCGTCGATTCCCAAAACGGCCAAACGCCTGGCATAGCCGACTGCCAGCGGGGGAGTAATGCCTTCCTGCCGTGTATAATCATGGACATTGAGCTTTACCGTCAGGGCCATTTCCGGAGGCAGGATTTTCCTGGTTTCTACAATGATCTTCCGGAGGAAGCGAAACCGGTTTTCTTCCGAACCACCCCAGGAATCCGTCCGCTGATTAAAAAACGGGGAAAGGAATTCATGGACCAGGTATCCATGAGCGGCATGGATCTGGATCCCATCCGCCCCGGCCGCCGCTGTTCTTTCGGCGGCCCTCAGGAAAGAAGAAAGAACCAGGTGAATAGCTTCATCGTCCATCGGGTTGTCTTTGGTCGAAGGCCCTAAAGGAGATCTGCCGATGACTTCCTGTTTGGCGGTCAGTCCGGCATGTCCCAATTGAAAAAGGATTTTCCCGGATTCCTTATGAACCGTGTCCACAAGTCTTTTTAACCCCGGAATCATCCGGTCATCGTGAATTCCCAGTTGGCGAATCCTGGTGCGTCCCCAGGGATGAATGGAAAGATGACTGGAAATAATCAGTCCGACTCTTCCCAGGGCCGCCATTCGAACTTTCCGTAAGCTCGCCTCCGTGACCTGCCCCCCTTCATCCGCCAGGTTGTCCTCACAGGCTGAGAAAACAAACCGGTTTTTGATTTCCACGGGTCCCAGATTAAACGGCGTAAAAAGAATCGACATCGTTTTTAACAGTCAAACGGCGACTTGACCCCTTCATAGATTTATATTTTGATTGTAAGGTCTATTAGTCTATTAGAGTTTACTTTAATCATGAATCTTTAAGTGGTTCCAGTGGTCGAAATTATTTTTCAGAATGTTATTGGATTGTTTCGGGAGATTCTTTTTCCAAAATTTCCCCTCTCTCGTTGACCACATAAATCTTACTCCCGTTTTCCCGGGCGTACTTTAGAATATCTTCGAAGATGATCGTTTGTATCTCATAATGTATGCCCGATTCCCGGGGAATATAACCCAAGAATCCTTCGGCATCGTTTTTGGTCCTTAGGACCGGAATAAAAGCCGTCCCGTCTTTTTCCTGAAATCCGGCGAGCTTTTCGTCTGATCCGGGGTTCCCAATTACCACATAGACCCAGGCGTTGTTGGATAATGAAATGGTCATGTTTTCCTTTCTCTGTTGCGCTTAATAAGATTAATAAGACGGGACGCTGGTTCTAAAACCATTTATTCCCCTCATTTAACAGTCTGGTTTAAATTATCTCGAATATTATACCCTCTTTTATCCCCATCAAGCAAAAAATAATTAAACCCCCGCTCAACTCCAACCTCAGGCAATTCCCCTTTTCCCTTGACAGAACACATCCACCCTTTTATGGTCACAAGTTTAGGATATCTCAAACAGAATAAGAGAATGAATAACCATGCCCCAGTGCGGCATGGGAAGAACAGAGGACAGGAGCATGTACGATAGAAGCGTTGGAAATATCTTCCGAAACACCACCGGGGACAATTATTGTAGCCGCAGAGTTAACTTCGGCAGCAAAGGGGGGGGCTTGTTCTATTTCCGTAAATTGATCCTAGTTCTGCTGCTTGTCCTGCTGTTACCCGTTTCCTCCGTGGCTGAAAACCTTACCTGTCGCCGCCTGCCCATACTGATGGAAGGTTTCCTGGCCAACCACTACGCGATCAAGAATATGACCGAGGATCTCAAGACGCACACTGTCGACCAGATGATCAAGAGTCTTGACCCTTCTAAAACGCTTTTGTATGAGTCTGATCTGAAGATGCTAAGGCCGGTTCTTCAAAGTGTGCTTACCCGCTTGCAGGCGGGTGACTGTGCCTTGCTTCAGAAGGTTTATGAGGTTCTCGTCTCGCGGGCGCGGGAGAACGAGGCCATAGTCAAAAAGATTCTGGAGCCGGAATACCGACTCGACGAAACAGTGGAGCTGAACCTCAGCGTGGACAAGCGCCCCTATGCGAAGACGACGGCGGAAAAACACGAGCTTCTGAGAAAATTTGTCCAATTCCAGATCGAAAATGCCCTGCTGGCCGGCGTTGATTTGTCAGAGGCCAAGAGGCAGCAGATCTACGATTATGAGCGGCAGACGATACGGGTGGTCGAAGGCAATCCCGAAAAGCTTATAATGAGCGTCGCCGAGTCCTTCGCTCTCGCCCTGGATCCGCACACGAACTACCTATCCCCCGATAAACTTGAGGATTTCCAGATTCATATGCAGCTTTCCCTGGAAGGGATCGGGGCCACCCTCAGCAGCAGCAACGGATTCACTGTCCTTGAGGAGCTGATTCCCGGGGGAGGCGCCGAGCGTTCGGGTCTATTGAAGGTGAAGGACAAAATCATTGCTGTTGCCCAGGAAGGGGAAAAGCCTGTTAATGTGATCAATATGGAATTGCAGGCAGTTGTCAAGATGATCCGCGGCAAAAAAGGTACGCAGGTGACCCTGACAATCCTGCGGCAGGCGGAACACACAGACCGCTTCGACGTCACAATCATGCGCGATAAGATTGACATCAAGGAGCAGGAGGCCAAAATCACCTATGAGACACGGACAGTGAGCGGCAGGCAGTACCGCTTCGGCGTGATCGATCTCCCTTCCTTCTATGGCGACGAGAAAGAAAATAAGTCTTGCTATCAGGATGTGAAGAACCTCCTTGCGGAGGCCGGTCGACAGCAGGTCGAAGGAATCGTGCTGGACCTGTCTCGCAATGGAGGGGGGCTGCTCAGGGAGGCGGTGCACCTTGCCGGCCTTTTCCTCGGCGGGGGAGGGATCGTGGCAATCAAAGACAGTAGGGATCAGGTGACGATTTTCGCCAATGGTTCCGGCCCATCGGAGATGGAAAGCGATAAGCGCAAAATGCTTAGGTTCCCCGAGGAAAACCCTCGCTCAGTCTATACAGGTCCACTCGTCGTGCTGACGAGCCGCCAGAGCGCATCGGCTAGTGAGATCGTGGCGGGCGCTCTCAAAGACTACCATCGCGCGGTGATCGTCGGGCAGGACCATACCTTTGGCAAAGGGTCTGTACAAGTCCTGACGCCTCTTCCCCTGGATCTGGGCAGCATGAAAGTTACCACGGCGCTGTATTTCCTGCCCGGTGGCAAATCCACACAAAAGATCGGCGTTGAAGCAGATGTACGGCTTCCAATCTGGTTCATCCTCCAAGATATTGGCGAAAAAGGCCTGGATTACCCACTTCCAGCCGAGGCCATCACGCCCTTCCTCAGCGTGCCGGGAAAAACCGCAAGGCTCTGGAAATCTCTGGAGCAGCCTTTGCTCACAGAGCTGGCAGCAAGGTCCAAGGCCAGGGTCGCCAAAAATGAGAAGTTCGACGAGATCATCAAGAACAACAAAGAGGACGCTGGCAAGAAAGGGGTGATCCGGCTAGCCGACTTACGCAAGGAAATGGAGAAGGAAAACAGTGGAAAGAGGAAGGAGACCCCTGCCGAGCTCAAAAAGAAGGCCCGGGACCAGTATGCTCCATTCGTGAACGAGAGCGTTAACATTTTACTCGATATGGTGGTGCTGGAGTTAACCCCGACCATTTCGAACCTTAATAAATAACCTGATCAAATCAACCAGGTACCTGGATGCTGTTTCTATGTTGCCTAACCTCCAATGCCTTTCATCGATCTCTATAGAAGAGGACATTGGCTTTAAAAATTTGTTTGGGGTGGACCTCACCCTTTTCGCCTGGTCCCCCATTTAACAATTCCTTTTAATTGCAAAGCCTGTTTGTAAATTAACCCACCGGCGAAACAAGCATCTAATCCGCTCGTCCCCATTTGATCCTGGCTCTGCATAGTTCTTTTCTATCCTTTGCCCGCCTTAGGCTGCAGAGTTCGCTTTCATTTCTCTGCTCAGATATTACAAGCACCTGGTCATCGAGTAGGGCTTCGGTTAGGAAGCTAAGTTCGATCGCTTGGGGGATTGCCTTTTCAAGCTGATCCGGAGAGTGGCTATCCATGAACCACTGCAGGTAATTCGCCGATCCTACATGTCGATTAACATCGATATCGGAAAAATGCACCCGAAAGCTTGCCACTTCCCTTCCTCCTTGAAGTTCGGGCACCTTTTTCAGGTTGATTTCTATTTCTTCTTTCTGCGGTTGCCAGGGGAAGCCATCAGTGTTTGCGTCAAAGCGTTGCGGACGACCCGTGGTCTTGTCTAATATCAGCCAGGAGGAAGTGGCAGAGACCAGAGTCGCCCCCGAAGGGGCGCTTATTCTGAAATCCCGCAGCGCGTAAAGACGCTCGATCCTTTTTCCCCAGGTCTCAATATTGAGCCGGTCTTGCCATTTCGGTGGGGTCGAAACGATCATCTGGAACTTTATGAGTACCCACATAAGGTTACGCGCGGAAAGCTCTGCATACCCATATCGTGTGCCATTGGCATGGTTCCAGGCCGAGTTCAGTAAATAGGAGAAGAGGATATGGGGTCGAAGCCGACCGCAGAGATCGACATCATAGGATTCGACTATTCGTTTTTCTTTCCAGACCTGTGGTGTTTCAGCCATTGCAGCTTTCCCCTCTCCTTCCCTTACGAGTCTACTTGAGGTAAATCAATCAAGTCTACGTTTGGGTTATTTCCCCGCAACTCTAGGAATAACCATTGATTACGCGTCGATCATCGAACTTACCTCCTTGATGATAGAAAAATTAATTTAGTTTTATGGGTCTTTTCAGCGCGTCTTCGAAAGGACCCGGTTCATTCATTCCATTTGTGATCTTAAAGATTCAAACACCTCAAAGCACAACACTCTTTAAAAAATGTTACATTTCCCATTATTGACAATTGGGATCAATGGGATTATGATATCATTCAATCAATTTGTTATCCAGGAGAACAAACCATGTCCGAAATCAATCTCTTAAAAACCGACCATCGGGGCAGGATCACCCTTCCCCCCGCTTTTCGGAAAGAGCCTTTGTTCGAATACCTGATCGAGGGGGAACAAATCATTCTTTATCCTGTTAGAACTGTTCGCAAATACCCGAATATGTCCGACCTTCCTGAAGAAAAACTTCCTCCTGATTTGGAACAAAAAGAACAAAAGATAAACAAGGATACCCGTAAAGGGATTCGAGCAGCCTCGGCTTTGGATGCCTTGAAAAAGCTTGGAAAATAACCCCCGATGCCTGCCCGAGTTCCTCCATTTCAAATGTATTTTGAAAGGATCTTCCTGGAGAGCTACGCGATGTTGTCCCCCAAGGAAAGGAGAATCATAGACAAAGCGGTGGAATACCTGGCTGGCAATCCCCGACATCCCTCTCTTAATATTCATAAGGCGAAAAAGGTGTCGGCCAAATATCCGACCGGCGGCCAGGAAGTATTCATTGCTTATGCCTCCATGACCTTGAGGATTACTTTTGAATACGGACCTGAACCGGGAATGATTGCTCTTCGTAATTGCGGTCATCATGAATCCAGTCAACGAAAAATGTGACCTCCTCCCAAAAAAGAAAACCCCATTTCCTTTTCGAAAATGGGGTCTATAATCATCCTTTAACCATTCAGTTCCCCCTTGAGGGTCTAAGGTTTTTCAGGGCCAAGTTTTCCTTTGAATAACTTATCAGAATTACTTTAAGAATTCAATCCCTCGCGGCCAAAAAAAACCCCTGTCCCTCCAACCCGGGAGGAACAGGGGTTTTAATCCAAAAAGAACGTTCGTCGTTCAGCGAACCTAATTTTTTTGTTTCACTAAACCCTCACCAGGAAGGAAGGCGGGGGATGACGGTTTAATAAGTTAACAAGAAAAACTTATTTCACTTCTTCAAAGTCGGCATCGACCACATCATCATCGGCTTTTTTACCACCGGCCGGACCGGCTCCGGCTTCCGGACCGGCGCCCGGGTCGCCTTGCTGACTGGCCTGGGAATACATCTTTTCCGCCAGTTTATGCGAGGTCTGGGTCAGTTCATCGGTCAATCTCTTGATTTCCGCGGCATCGCTGCCTTCCATGGCCTTTTTCAATCGCTCGATGACCGAGTCGATATCCGATTTCAAGGAACTTTCCACCTTTTCCCCCAGATCCTTGACGGTTTTTTCCGTGGAATAGATCAGGGTATCGGCATGGTTGCGGGATTCGGCCAGTTCCTTTTTCTTTTTGTCTTCTTCGGAGTGCATCTCGGCGTCTTTGACCAACCGCTTGATCTCCTCTTCGGACAAGCCGCTGGAGGCCGTGATCTTGATCGACTGTTCCTTGCCGGTTCCCAGGTCCTTGGCCGAGACATGAACAATCCCGTTGGCATCAATATCAAAAGTGACCTCAATCTGAGGCAGACCCCGGGGGGCCGGAGGAATACCGGTCAATTCAAAGCGTCCGAGGGTCTTGTTGTCGGCCGCCATTTCCCGCTCACCTTGAAGAACATGGATGGAAACGGCCGGCTGATTGTCGCCGGCTGTGGAAAAGGTTTGGCTTTTCCGGGTCGGGATGGTGGTGTTCTTCTCAATCAGTTTGGTATGAACCCCGCCCAGGGTCTCGATCCCCAAAGACAGGGGGGTCACGTCCAGAAGCAGAACGTCTTTGACGTCCCCTTTCAAAACCCCGGCCTGAATCGCGGCCCCAATGGCCACCACTTCATCGGGATTCACCCCTTTGTGCGGTTCACGATTAAAAAGCTCCTTAACCTTTTGTTGGACTTTCGGCATCCGGGTCATGCCGCCTACCAGGATGACTTCCTGGATCTGGTCGGCGGTCAATCCGGCGTCTTTTAAAGCCATCCGGCAGGGGGGAGCCACTTTTTCCACCAGATCTTCCACCAGCATTTCCAGCTTGGCCCGGGACAATTTGATGTTCAGATGCTTCGGGCCGCTGGCATCGGCCGTGATAAAGGGAAGATTGATATCCGTTTCCATGGCGGTGGACAATTCCATCTTGGCCTTTTCCGCCGCCTCTTTCAGGCGCTGCAGGGCCATCTTGTCGCTCCGTAAATCAATACCCTGGTCCTTTCGGAATTCAGACGCCAGATAATCAATGACCCGCAAATCGAAATCCTCCCCACCCAGGTGGGTATCCCCATTGGTGGATTTGACTTCAAAGACCCCTTCACCGATTTCGAGAATGGAGATATCAAAGGTTCCTCCGCCCAAATCGAAGACGGCGATCTTCTCGTCCTTCTTTTTATCCAGCCCGTAGGCCAGGGCGGCCGCGGTCGGTTCATTGATGATCCGCTGGACATTCAAACCGGCGATGCGTCCGGCATCTTTGGTGGCCTGGCGCTGGCTGTCATTAAAATAGGCCGGAACGGTGATCACGGCGTCGGTGACCTTTTCACCCAGATACTCCTCGGCGGTTTGTTTCATCTTGGTCAGGATCATGGAAGAGATTTCAGCCGGACTGTATTCTTTTCCCTGGATCTCTATATGGGCATCATTGTTGGAGGCCTTAACGATCTTGTAGGGAAGGATATGGATATCGCCCTGAACCTCTTTTGAATCATATTTACGGCCGATCAGCCGTTTGACGGCATAAACCGTGTTGGTTGGATTGGTGATGGCCTGTCGTTTGGCCACCTGCCCGACCAGCCGTTCGTTGTTGTCCGTTACGGAAACCACGGAAGGGGTGGTGCGGCTCCCTTCCACGTTCGCAATTACTTTCGGGTCTCCACCTTCCATTATGGCCACGCACGAATTAGTGGTCCCCAAATCAATTCCAATAATTTTACTCATTTTCTCCTCCTTATAATTATATCAATCTATTAAACAGGGGCAAAACACCTTTTGTTTTTAAGCGCCCTGCATGTTTTCATTTTTTATACTCAGGTAATCTCGAACTCTATAGTGCGAAAATAGGTTCCGAGCCTAACTATCCTACTTTCATGTCCCGGCTTCTTTTAAGAAGCCTCCTTTTTAGGTCGGGGGACCCGACCGGCTCGTGGTGTCACGCCACTAAAAGCGTGGCATGACGGTTTAAGATCAGGATTCGGGATCTTCATCCGGGTTCAGTTCCGGTTTTTTGGATACGATCACCATGGCCGGACGGACCAGACGATTATGCAACCGGTATCCGATTTGCAACTGTGAGATAACCGTGCCGGCCGGTTTTTGGGGATCCTCCTGAACCATAACCGCCTCGTGATGGTTGGGGTCAAATTCTTCCCCCATGGCCTCTACCCGGGTTATCCCATATTTTTCCATGACCGTCCAAAGCGCTTTATGGGTCAATTCGACCCCATCAAGAAGGGCCTTGGGGTTCCCAACCTCTCGTCCGTGCTCCAGTGCCCGTTCCAGATTGTCCAGAACCGGCAAAAGGTCTTTCAAGATATTTTCATTGGCGAATTTGTAAGTTTCGGTTTTTTCTTTTTCAGTCCTCTTTTTATAATTCTCCAATTCGGCTGAAAGTCGGAGATAGCGGTCATAATTTTCTTTGGCTTCTTTTTCTTTTTCCTGAAGCCGGGTCTCCAAATCCTTTTTCTCTTCTTTCCCGGCGTCGGCTTTCACTTTCTCCTGGGCCTCCGGGGATTTGGGATTAGCCGGTTCTTCCGTTACCTTAATCTGGGTCAATATGGTTTACCTCTTTTCTTATCTTGTCAGCGTTATCTTGGTATTTTTCTCTTTAAGTCCTCGAACTACCCGCAACCCTTTGTCGAGGGAAATCGATTAATAAAAGGACCAGAGGATTGCGCACCTGTCAGATCTTCTTTTCCAGGATTCGGCTGATGACCTTGGCTGTATAGTCCACAATGGGTATCACCCGATCGTAATTCATCCGGGTCGGTCCAATGACACCCAGGGTGCCGATGGGATAATTCTCCTTGGTGTAAGCGGCGGTAATGACGCTGCACCCTTCCATTTCATTGATCTGGGTTTCCGAACCGATAAAGATTTGAATGCCAATGGCGTTGATGCTTTTTTCCAACAGCCGTATTAAAATATTTTTCTCTTCAAAGGCCTTGAAAAGATCCCGTAATATTTCTATCTGCCGGAATTCCGGATACTGCATCAGGTTGATCCGGCCTTCGATATACACTTCTCCGATTGATTCCTCCTGGAAGGCCTGGTTGGAAATTTCCAGGGCCCTGGTCAACAAGGCATCAAAATCATCCTTGTCTTTTTTCATTTCCTCCAGGACCTTTTGCTTGAGCTGATCCAGGGTCAGGTCAACGAGCAATTCGTTGAGATACTGGGTTAACCGGTCCAATTCAACCTGGGAAAGGTTATCTTCTATTTCAATGATTTTATTCTGGACCAGTCCGGATTGGGTGACCAGGACCATTAAAACCAGATTATCCCTCAACCGAATGAATTCTATGTGTTTAAAAACTGTAACCGAAGATTTGGGCCGGGAGACGATGGCCGCCTGTTCGGTAACGACAGCCAACATCTTGGAAGTGGTCTTTAACAATTCCTCCACTTCCTGGCTGCTATCCAATAAATAATTTTGGATTCTCCGCTTCTCCGAATCGGCTAATGGTCGCAACTCCAGGATCGAGTTGACATAAAAACGCAGTCCGGTCTCGGTCGGCACCCGGCCGGCTGAAATATGAGGCTGGGTAATCAATCCGATATCTTCCAGATCGGACATGATATTTCGAATAGTGGCCGGGCTGAGATGGATATCGCTTTTTTTGGATAAGGCCCTGGATCCGACCGGCTCGGCAGTCTCTATGTAATCCCTGACAATAGCATTTAAAATGGTCCGGTTTCTCTGGTTCAGGACGATGGTCATATAAGATAATAATATCGTTATAAATTACTAATTTTCAATTTTACCTAAATTTAATTACCCATTGAGCCTTTGTCAAGCCTAACGGATTAAAAATAGGATTAAAAGACCAAGCAAAAGCATATGAAATATTTATTGATCCCAATCGCCAATGACTGCCGGGAAAAGATGGAGTAATGGAGTGTTGGACTATTGGACTATGAGACCATCACTCCAGTACTCCAATACTCCATTAAAAACTGTGGAATAATTTATGGGAGTTATGGCAAGCAATTAAATAGTGGTCCCCCCGTCTACCGCCAGGACCTGACCGGTCACATAAGAGGAAGCATCCGAAGCCAGGAAGATAACGGCACCCACCATTTCTTCAGGATCGGCTATCCGTCCCATCGGATTTCTGCCGGTCACTGCTTTCAGAATATCAGGATTACTCCAAAGGGGTTGGCTGAAGCCGGTTTTGACCATCCCGGGGGCTACAACGTTGGCTCGGATATTGTACTGAGCCCATTGTTGAGCCATAACCTTGGTGGCCATGATTACTCCGGCTTTACTGATCGAGTAAATCGGCAATATATCTGGGCTGATACCGGCGACAGAGGCAATATTAATAATTTTGCCGCCCCCCTGTTCCTTCATGACCCTGGCCACGGCCTGACTCAGGAAAAACAAACCCTTCAGATTCAGGTTCATAACCGAATCCCAGGCCCGGTCATCAACGTCCAGGGCCGGGGCCATGGTAGGATTTGTGGCCGCATTGTTCACCAGAATATCAATCTTCCCGTACTCATCCATGACCTTCTTGACCAGGTTGTTGATTTCCTCGATCCGGCCCATATGGGCTGCGATGGGAAGACATTTCCGACCTGTTTTCCTGATCTCTTCGGCCGCACTTTCCAGATTGGGGAGTTTCCGGCTGGCAATGGCCAGGTCGGCCCCGGCCTGGGCCAATCCCAGGGCAACGGCTTTGCCTATTCCCCGGCCCCCCCCGGTAACCAGGGCTACCTTGTCTTTTAATGAAAAATCCATTTCTGCTACCTCCCTTGAAGGAAATTTTCTTTTAAACCGTCATGTCCCGTCAGGGACGTGACACCAAGAACTGTGAAAATAGGGCTGGGCAAGGATAAACTCGAATCCTATTTTCTTACTAAACCGCCATGCCCCGCCTTTTGGGGCGTGGCACCACGAAACATGAAAATAGAACTTCATAAGCGCTGAACTCTATCTTCGTATTAATGCCAGGAGTATAAAACAGAAAAGAAAAATGGGTCAAGGAGAATA
>CAZSTT010000097.1:0-1198 GCA_964609705.1 uncultured Thermodesulfobacteriota bacterium | reverse complement strand
TTCGTATTAATGCCAGGAGTATAAAACAGAAAAGAAAAATGGGTCAAGGAGAATAACAAACGGGAGAATAATAAACGAATTCCAGGGAGGCTCCCATTTTTTTCTTGCTAATTTTCTCTCAGGACCTAGAATTCGGATAGCAGAAAATAAACTATTGGAGGTTTAGCCATGTTTGATCTATCCAGATTTTCACTAACCGGCAAAACAGCGATTGTAACCGGAGGCAGTCGAGGCATCGGCCAGGCGATTGCTCAGGGATTTGCCAAGGCCGGAGCAAAAGTTGCCGTCACCAGTCGTAAGATTAACGATCTGGAAGCGACCGCCGCGGAAATTAAAGCTTTTGGAGGAGAAGCCTTCCCTATTCAGTCCCATCTGGGCAAGATGGAAGAAATAAATAAGATGGTCAACACCGTAATGGACAAGTTCGGAAGAATCGATATCCTGGTCAATAATGCCGGGGCCAGCCCGGCGATGGGCAGCGTCCTGGAAACCGATGAACGGCTTTGGGAAACCATTATGAACCTTAACCTGAAAGGCCTTTATTTCACCAGTCAGGCCGTGGCCAGGGTTATGAAGGAACAGGGGAGCGGAAAAATCATCAATCTCGCTTCTATCGACGGCTTCACCCCGGAACGCGAAGTAAGCGTCTACAGCATATCCAAGGCCGGTGTCCGCATGATAACCAGGGCCTTTGCCCTGGAATTGGCCCCTTTTAACATCCAGGTCAATACCATCGCTCCCGGGCCGATCAGCACCAAGATGTTGAACTCCCATTGGTTTCATCTCTCACCGGAAGAGGCCCGAAAGGGGCAGGAGGACATGGCCAAAATGACTCCCATGGGACGGATTGGGCAACCTGACGAAATAGTCGGGGCAGCCGTATACCTGGCTTCCGCTGCCTCCAGCTACACCACCGGTACTGAGATTGTGATCGATGGGGGGGTCCTTCAGGGCAAAGGTCTGGAACCGACCGGCAGTTAAATAATAAACCGTCATGCCGCGCCTTTTGTGGCCTGACACCACGAAATATGAAAATTATTCTAAGGGTTCAAGGAATCAAGGGGGCAAGGTTTCAAGTGAAAGGCATGGAATTTAAAACCGTGCGGTTTCCCATGGGAAACCTTTTCTATAGCTCGACAAAGTCGAGCGGCTGAAACCTTGGAACCTTGATTCCTCGAACCCTATTTTCGAACTAAAC
>CAZSTT010000096.1:6733-12719 GCA_964609705.1 uncultured Thermodesulfobacteriota bacterium | reverse complement strand
CAAAGGGGTCATTTAAGGTGATCCCAGGGGGGTACAATAAACATGATTATTGACATATTCTCATAATCAAGCTATTTCATCCCGTGTTTCCAGGTATGCCACACTGGTATTTTTTAATTCTTAAGTTTGTTCAATTTTTGAAGAATATCGAGCATTATCGGAGAAATATCAGCGTGGTGGTGGACAACCTTCCACTTCCCTGCTTCCCGATGGTAGATGTTTGTGACGCGATGTTCCATGGAGACTTGGTGCCCCCCAAGTTTAACCTGCCCTTGTTCTGTTCCCACTTCGTAAGCTATGTCCCCTTCAACTCGAATGAGTTGATTCTTCAGTTCGATCTTCCCGTCCGAGGTCAGACTGGCTAATTGTTTCCACTTTTTTTGAACATCGTTCCACCCGACTTCCCGATCCCCGACCGGGTGCATTGTTGTCACCCATGTATTTTGCAACCAGATGGAATCCATAAGGCAGGAATCACCGTTGAGCATGTGTTGCAATGCTTCATAGAGCTGTTCTGATGCCTTGCGAATTTCGTCCAGTTCGTCTGTTGTTGACATGAAATATCCTCCTTGAGTAAGCCTTTACCGTAACCATCAAGATCAATGGGCGGCCTCTCCCACGATGCTTGTATTAAATCCTTGCTTTCCATCCATGATATCCTGAATGGATTGAATCAATTCGGTCTGGGAAGAATCTTTTATCAGATATCTGTCTGCACCGGCTTCCAGGATGGCCGTCAGGTATTCAGGGGTTTTGTGAACGGTGAAAACCAGGATTTTTGTTGCGGGCCATTTTTTCTTGATCTCCCTGGTTGCGGCTAAACCGTCCATCCGGGGCATGGAGAGATCCATCAAAACCAGGTCGGGGTGAGACTTGTCGACGGATTCAATGGCTTCAAGGCCGTCACCAGCTTCTCCGGCGATCTCAAAAGCCGGGTAATGGGAAAGAACGGACTTTAATCCTTCCCGGAGGATAGGGTTGTCATCGACGATTAGGATGCGGTTCTTGTTTTCCATAAGTAAATTCTTAGCCTCTGGTTTCATGATTGCTTTATTGTGGGGTTCTGAAAGAATCAAATTAAATTCCTGGGTTTTTATCAGTTGAATGGCTTCATTGAGTGGAACAAGGGAACGGATCACACTTCCGGGATGTTTAATAAAATAGGTTATTCTAAAATCCGGATCGATGTGCAGGATTTTAATCGGCGTATTCATGATTATCCTTTTTCTTAATAAATCCACCCGAGTAAAGCCTAATGAAAAAAGAAACCAAGTTACTGATTAAAAAAACAATTATGGATTACTTTTGCATAAATTAACCCATTAGAGAATATAGGCAGGAATGTATTTTGAAGAAAAAAATACTGTAGTTTTAATGGGGGATATTCCATGTAAATCTATTATTCCAATAAAGGGAACAATCTGATTTGATTTGTCTATATGGTCCTGGTTTACTATCCATTCCCGAATGCACAAGCTTTTATAGTCAGACGGGCCAAACGGCCCGGATAACCGTCCCTTTTCCTATGGCAGAGTCGAAGGAAAAAGAGCCGCCAGAGAATTTAGTTCGTTCTTCCATACTGGAGAGCCCCAGGCCTTTTTCAGAATTCTCATAGGAAGACCAACTTAACTGATTAAACCCTACTCCGTTATCTTGGATACTTAGTTCTATGGTACCGTCGACTTTTCGAAGCCCAAGATCTACCGAGTTGGCCTTGGCATGTTTGCCGATATTATTTAGAGCCTCCTGGGTAATTCTAAAAAGGGGAATTTTAAGATTTTCCGGCACCTCTTCTTCCCGGACAGTAACCGTTTGCTCCACCTTGATGCCGGAATAAATAGTTTCAAATCTTCGGCAGTACCAGGACAGGGTGGCCACAACACCCAGATCGTCCAAAAGGGGGGGGCGCAGATCGGCTTGAATCCTTCTGACATTATCGATGGTCTCCTTGATGACGGGGGAAAGGTTTTCCAGACCCTCGATAACTTGACTGCTCAATAGATTACGATTCCTTTCTATGATATCTTCCATCTTGAACTTGATGGCACTCAGGGACGATCCCAGAACATCATGAACTTCCCGGGCGATCCGTTTCTTTTCATCCTCCTCGGCAGACAGAAGTCTTGAGGAGAGATGCCGTAAGGATTCATTCGCTTTTTCCAACTCCGTAGTCCGCTCCAGCACTCGTTGCTCAAGGGTGTCATTGAGCTTTTTAAGTTCCAAGCTCCGCTGCTGCAGAGCCTCTTCGGCCCGTTTACGTTCAGTCGTAACTTGGAAGAAGACAGAGATCCCGTTTTCCTGGGGATAAGCCCGGACTTCATACCAGTTTCAGTCATTGGGGTCAGGTCTATTTTCTTGATATTCGGATAATGTTAATAAAAAAGACCTGACCCCAATGACATTTTAACATTCAATAAGTCAGACGAGGATCAGGCGAATAGGGCTCAACCCTGGTGATACGAACCCCGGTCATCTCCGGATGGGCGGTATTAATGAGGATGTTTTTTTCGGGAGGTATTATCACCGAAGGAACTCGAAGAAGAAGACTTTCCTTCGATCTGATCCAAGATGCCCCGATATTCGCCAGTTCGAGCGGAGCCGGATAGGATCGCCAGATCCGGGGTAACTCCTCTATGGTTATCTCTTTCCCGGATGCCTGGTCCGGAATCTCGATTGATGCCAGGCTGAGACCGGGGGGGATTACTGTTCGGTTTAAGTGGACAAAGAACTCCAGGGCAGCCAGCGTCCTGCTTTCCGAGGTGTAGATAACACTTATTCCCTTGGGGTTCCAACGCCCGCCGTAAAGCCTTGGACCCGTTCCCGACAGATCACGAATGAATTCGGTTTTGGCGATAAGGAAAAGAATCATCAGGAAATAATCCTATGCTCGATTCTGCCCAGTTCATCGAGTACCATATCTATGCCGAAATTGGACACCAGGAGGTCAAGAGGTTTATTTCCGTCCAGGGTCCTGTTAGGTCCCTTCAGCCAGGCGTTGAATTGTTCGCTGTCTCCAAATATCTCTTCGCCCCTTGATACCACCAGGGCAATCCGCAGAATCCGTTCGGAGACGGCCCGGCTGAAAACCCTTTCGGCGCTGTATCTCTGGATGGTCCGCAGGTTCACGGAGAGGAGCTGGGCCATCTCCGGCAAACCGAGAGAGAGATGTTTGGCCAACCGGGACACGGCCCCCTTGGAAATCCCTTTTCCGCCCAGCTTAACCAGATCAAGCGGGCTCCGGATCGACTCTTTCAATCCCAGGACCTGTTTTAAATTGGTAAGCTCCATTGTTCTTCCTTCCTTGAATATGACATTTGTTCAAGACAATAGCGTCAAATGACGTTTTTGTTAAGGTGGGGATGAGAATTTGATTTCTTCTAAAATTTTTTCCTTGACCCCGCTGGGACCCTGCTTTATGCTCACTCCTACTGGATTGATTAGGATATAAACGGAACGATATCAAATAATTCGAGGAGTACCAATGATTAAGATCGGAATCATCGGGGGATCAGGACTGGATGATCCCGAAATTCTAAAAAATGCCCGTGAGATTACAGTAAACACCCCCTACGGGTCGCCAACTTCCGCTTTGACCTGCGGAACCATTGAAGGGGTGGAAACCGTGATCCTCGCCCGCCACGGGAAGAACCATAACATCTATCCCAGTAAGGTTAATTTTCGAGCCAATATTTGGGCCATGAAAGAACAGGGGTGTACCCATATTCTGGCCTCCACCGCCGTCGGTTCTTTGCGTGAAGAAATCGCCCCGGGCCATCTGGTCTTTCCCTGGCAGTTTATCGATCACACCCGGAAAAGGGAAACCACGTTTTTTGATGAAGACGTGGTCGTCCATACACCCCTGGCCGAACCGTTTTGCAATAATTTAATTGCCCTGATTTCCTCCTGCGCCGAGCAGTTGAAGGTTCCTTATCATCGGGACAAAACGGTCATTACCATCGAAGGTCCCCGGTTTTCAACCAAGGCCGAAAGCCATATGTTCAGAAGCTGGCAAGCGGATGTCATCAACATGAGCACGGTTCCGGAAGTCATCCTGGCCAGAGAGAAGCAGATCCATTATGCTGTAATCGCCATGTCCACGGATTATGACTGCTGGCATGAGGAAGAGGAGCCGGTTACCTGGGAAATGATTGTCAATACCATGAAGAAAAATGCCGCTAACGTCATTAATCTGATTATGGAGGCCATCCCGAAGATTAAGGAATATGACGACATCTGTATTCGATAAGAGGAGAAAATAGTTATGACCATCAAATCAAGAATCAGAACCATCCCGGATCATCCCAAAAAAGGGATCCTGTTCCGGGACATCACTACCCTGATCAAAGACCCGGTCGGCTTTCGGCTGGTGATCGACCATCTGACCCAGCGGTATATCCAGGGGGATATCCTTTTTGATATCATCGTCGGTATAGAGGCCAGGGGCTTTATTATCGGGGGGGCTTTGTCCTATACCCTGGGAAAGGGATTTATCCCGATACGTAAAGTGGGAAAACTTCCGGCCGAGGTGGTCCGCCATGAATATGATCTTGAATACGGGACCGATACTATCGAAATGCACAAGGATTCAATCTCCAAAGGGACCAGGGTCCTGATCATCGATGACCTTCTGGCCACCGGGGGAACGGCTTTAGCGGCGGCGACCCTGATCGAAAAATTGGGCGGGCAGGTTATTGAACTGGCCTTTATCGTCAACCTTCCTGATATAGGGGGGGAGAAGAAGCTGAAGGAAAAAGGATACTCGGTTTATTATCTTACAGAATTTGAAGGAGATTAAAAGAGGGTTGGAATGGTGCTATTTCCCGGGAACAATCACCCCGCTGATTTGACGCACCTGATCCATAACCTCATCCAGATCAAAGATCAGGATCTTCCGCTTTTCCATCACCATCCGGCCTGCAACCATCATTGAATTAACGTCGGATCCCCGGGCTGAATAGACGATGAGGGAATAGGGGTCATAACAGGGGACCAGGTGGGGGTGATCAGGGTCGAGAAAGATGATGTCGGCCTTCTTGCCGACCTCTAACGAACCGATTTCTTTTTCCAGGCCCAAAATCCGGGCGCCTTCAATAGTGGCCAGGCGCAACACCGTCCGGGCATCCATGACCGTCGGGTCCAAATACCGTATTTTCCCCAGTTTGGCCGCCGTATCCATTTCCTTAAATAGATCCAGATCGTTATTACTGGCGCAACCGTCGGTTCCCAATCCCACTAAAACTCCTTTATTTATCATTTCAACCACCGGAGCGATTCCCGAGGCCAGTTTCATATTGCTCTCCGGGCAATGGGCTACAGCCGTCCCGGTTCGGGCCAGGATATCCATTTCTTCCGAATCCACATGAATGGCATGGACCACTACGGTTTGGGTATCCAGAACCTGCAGGCTGTCTAGGTAGCGAACGGGGGATTTACCGTAACGAGACGTTATCAAGGATCTTTCTTCCCGGGTTTCAGCGGCATGGATAAAGAAAGAAACCTGTTGTTTCCTGCATATTTCTTTGACTGCTCTGATGGTCTCTGTCGAGCAAACATAAGGAGAATGACAGAAAATCCCCGGCTGGATAAACGATGAGTAACCCGTCCATTTTTCAATAAATCGTTCGGCTTCCAAAATATTTTGGGCAGGGTCGGGGATTCCGGGAGCAGGGAAATCGACCACTCCCTGACATAAAAGGCCTCGCATTCCCGAACGATCCACGGCCTTAACCACCCCATCCAGACAAAAATATCCGTCTGCAAAGGCGGTTGTTCCGGAACGGATCATTTCGGCGCAGGCCAGCAAGGTTCCCCAATAAACCGAGTCGGGATTGAGGTAACGGGCTTCAGCCGGAAAAATAAATTCCTCCAGCCAGGTTTTCAAGGGCAGATCATCGGCCAAACCCCGGAAAAGGGTCATGGCCGCATGGGTATGGGCATTGATCAATCCGGGGAGGACGATTCCTCCCTGGACATCCATGATTTTTCG
>CAZSTT010000096.1:0-6633 GCA_964609705.1 uncultured Thermodesulfobacteriota bacterium | reverse complement strand
TTTTTGGGCGGTTTTAATGACCGATTTTATCGATATCTTTTTCATCTTGTGGGGACGGTTAATATTGGTAATGATCGAAAAGCCCAGAATCCGCATTCCGGCCTGAACGGCGGTAATCGTTTCGATGACGGTGGACATGCCGACGGCCTGGGCCCCCAGGGAGATTAAGAAACGGGTTTCGGCCGGGGTCTCCAGGGAAGGCCCCTTAAGGCCGGCATAGACCCCGCTACGCAAGGGGATCTTCCGTTCTTCGGCTACTTCCCTGGCCAGGGCATTGAGTCGGCGATCAAATACCTGAGACATGTCCGGGAAGCGGGGACCCCAGGATTCCAGATGAGGACCGACCAGGGGATTTTCTCCGGTGTAATTGATCTGATCGGTGATCAGCATAACATCGCCCGGATCAAAAAGAGGGTCCAGTCCTCCGGCGGCGTTGGAGACTATTAAAATCTTGATTCCCAGAGCAGCCAATACTCGGATTGGAAAAGCGATCTGCTGAGCCGCATAGCCTTCATAAAGGTGGAAACGCCCCTGTAAAACCAGAACGTTTTTGCCGGCTATACGCCCCCAGAACAGCTTCCCTTGGTGAGATTCCACCGTGGAATGGGGAAAAGAGGGGAGGTCCTGATAGGAGATGAAAGACGGCTGTTCAAGACGATCGGCCAACTCTCCCAAACCGGTCCCCAAAACGATCCCGATCCGGGTATCAGTCGGAATCTTGTCTTTCAACCGTTCCATGACCTTCCGGGTATTTTCTTCGGTTCGTTCCGGGGATGTTTCCAGGGCCTTCTCAACCGGGCACTGTCTGAAATAATCAGCCAGGATTAAACCATGATCAAAGGCCAGGGGGCTGGGCAGGGTCTTGTCTTCAAAGACCCCGATTTCCGCAGCATCGTCGGCCGCCCTGGGGATCCCTTCGGCCCTGGCGATGAACACGGTGGTGATGGTATGACGGCGGGGGTCTCGATCGGGATTGGAATAGGTGTGCAGCTGTCGAATCAGCCTGACTTTAAGACCGGTTTCTTCTTCGGCTTCCCGGATGGCCGCGGCTTCCAGGGATTCCCCATAGTCCACAAACCCTCCGGGCAGGGCCCAGCCGAAGGGCGGATTTTTCCTCCGGATCAGGACGATCTTTCCCTCCTTTAACTCAATGATGATATCCACTGTGGGAACAGGGTTCTTATAATCGAGGGCCGGGGGGCTCAAGATGGCTTTCTTTCCAGCCGATATTCAGGGCAGCGCCCGGAACAGGTCGCCATTTTTAAAACGCATCGGGTTTGGACCTGATGGAGACAGGCGGGATAGTTAGACCCGGATTCAATAAAATTTTTGCAGGATATCTTGCCCATTTCTTTTATATTTTGATTGACAATATAGCGTTGAGCGATCCAACCGTCCCGGTCATGGATGGTCAATCCGAATCGTTCCAATCGCTTGAGCCGGTCCAGGGTTTGATGTCCCATCCGTTGCCTTTCAACAATGAGAACGCAAAGATGCTCCTCGGGCCGAGGGGAGATTTCCGGTTTTAGGCAATGTCCTCTTTTGAAGTATTGGCATTTTTTGCCAGAAAGTTTTTGAACCTGGGCCATAATTTAATTCAAAAATCGGGTTCAGGATTCAAGGGTCCGAGTGAAAAGCCTGGAATTTAAACCTTTGATTTATCTGATTCGTGAGTCATAAGGGGGCAACGCAATAGATGAGCTTTTTACGGTAACATTTTAATTTTTTAGTATAATTTCAATCTGGTCTCCGGGTTTAACCAGTCCCCCTTTCAGAATACGGACAAAGATGCCTTCCTTAGGCATGACGCAATCACCGGCCAGACGATAGATGGCGCATTTATCATGACAGACTTTACCGATCTGGGTGACTTCAACCAGGGCCTCCGGCCCCAGGCTCATCCGGGTGCCGATGGGCAGTTCCGGCAGTACCACTCCCTCGGTAGTAATGTTTTCGGCAAATGAACCGGGGTGGACCTTTAAACCCAGATCCTTCATCTTTTGAATGCTCTCCAGGGCCAGGAGGCTGAGCTGACGATGCCACGGTCCTCCGTGGGCATCTCCGGCCAGCCCGAATTCCTCCAGCAACATCCCTTCCGGGATATTTTTTTTGGGAACTCCTTTTTGATCACTGATGGAAACGGCGATTATCTTCATATAATCCTCTAATCCTCACATTCTCATTCAATTTTTAAACAAAACGAAGGAGGATAAATATGGTTATGGGCAAGGGGCTATGGGCTATAGGCTATGGGGAAACCCAAGTACCTTGGGCATTCTCACCTATAGCCTATCGCCTCTTGCCTATAGCCTGTTATTTTATCCTTTCCCGCCAAATTTCGAAGACCACCACATTATCCGGATCAGGACAGGCCACTTGAAGCCGGTCGGGATCTTTGGACCAGGGAAACCGGCCGCCGAATTTAAGGGCGGTGAAAAAAGGGAAAATACTGTTTAATGCCCATTGACAAAGAGAAGAGCCCATTTCCGAAAATTCAAATATTTCCCCCACCTGATGTCCATAGGAACAAATGCCGGTCCCTCTGATCTCCAAGATTTTTCCCATGACTTTGTATTCATCCATATGGTTTCCGTTCGGCGTTCGAAAAAATTGTAGGGGATAAAGCAAAATTGTCAAGCTAATTTCTAGGTTCCCGCAGAGGATGGATCGGCAAAATGGATTATGGCGTTAATAGTTTGGCAGAAAAAGGGGAAAAGTTTATTAAGTCTCCGATGGACCTTGGCCCCCCTGAGTCGCCGCCCAGTTTAGGGCAACCCCTGCAGACCGGATCAAGATTTCTCCTTGAAAAAGAGTTCCTGAATTTTTTATAGGGTTTCCCGTTCCAGATATCAACAGGGGATTCGCTTTGCAGGTTTCCCATGATTTTTCGCTGATAAGGTCCCCTGCCATCCGACCGGTATTGGAAGGTATCGCCCACCTGCAGATTGGTAAAAACACAGGGGGTGACTGCGCCATCGGAGGCTGTGCAGAAGGCCTTCTGGATATTCTCCGTGCAAAAATGGCCCTCCCGGGAGAAGGGAGGAAGATAATAATGAAGGGAGAGACCTCGTTTTTCACCCTCTTGGGCAACGGAAAGGAAGAAGGATTCCATTTCCAGATATTCTTTTTCTGAAGAAGGCCGAATGACTTCGGATTGCAGTTCCTCTGAAGCTACAAAATCGAGGGTGCTGATGACGACTTGGCTGACCCCCATTCCCTCCAAAAGTCGAGGTAACTGCTCCATCTCTTTTAGGGCTGATCTCATGACCAGATAGGCCACATGGACGGCCGGTGTTTGGCTTCTCCTTTTTATTTTTTCTTTTTCCAGGGTTTCAATGGCCTTCATCACTTTTAAGAACCCGGTCCCTTTTCGGATGCGGTCATTACTTTGTTCCTGGGTTCCGGCCAGGGAAAAGGCCAGGATGTCCATCCCGGTATCCATAAGGCGGATGGCATTCTCCTGGTCTAAAAGCAGCCCATTGGTGGTGGTCCCGATCCGTAACCCCTCTTTCTTGGCGATAGAGGCCATGGTAAAAAAATCCGGGTTTAACAAGGGCTCTCCCCAGCCCTGAAGGTGCAGGTGTTTGGTTTTTGAAAAGACTGGTTTAAGTTTCAAAAAAAGATCGAGAGGCAGATGACGGTTGATCCAGGAATCTTTATAGGCGGTTCTGGGGCAATAAATACAGGCGGCATTACAATAAGTGGTGATTTCAACCTGAATCCAGTCAAAGGTGGGAGAGAAAAAATGAGGGAATCGCATTAGTTAAATTTCTTCCGGGACCTCCTTAGATTTTGAGGCCGCCTCTTCGGGGTTTTCTAAGATAATTTTCCAAGGAAAAGGGCGAGGCCTCAGAACCGGAGATGAACAGGGCCATGCCTATAAAAATAAGGTTTCTGACTATGGCCTTCCAGTCGGCCTGGTCGGGCAGATGCAACAGGTCGGCCATCAGACCGAAACAACCGCAGTCCACTTTAATCCCCCTGACCAGTAGTGATCCAATGGCCAGGATAAAAAGGATATTCAATCCGGCGATCAGGAAGGCGCTGGTCCGGTAAAGAATCCCCAGAATGGTACTGAGACCCAATATAAATTCCAACCAGGGAATGTAGACGGCCAGAAAAACTTCCAGCGGACCGGGAAGAAGTTGAAACTCCCGAAAGGTCAGCAGGGTGCGTACGGGGTCGGCGATCTTTGCCAGTCCCGAGACCACAAAAATACCTCCCAGGACCAGACGGAAAAATAGCGCTACCCAGGAGACTCTCCCAGGGTCATCATATTTATGAACCATGACCCGATCCATCCTTTACCGGAGACAAAAAGGACGTTGGAGAAACAGGCGTTTTTTTCTTAATAATCGTCAGGCCGGAGGGAGAGATCAGGTGATATAACAGGGAAAGGATCAAGGTCAAAAGCAGAATTCCGATAATCTCCCCGATCGTTTTTTTGATCATTGATTTCTGAGGAAAAAGCGGGGGCTTCGGGCCCCCGCTTTATAAAAGTTATCGGAAGTTATTTTCCCTCTACGGTGGAGTAGCCTTTCTTGATCCAGTCGGGCAAACCTTCCCGATACCAGAACAGGTTTTTGTACCCCGCATCCTGGAGAAGTACTATGGCGCCGGAAGACCTCCAGCATTTTACACCGTTTCAGTAGAAAACGATGGTGTCGGTCTTCTTGACGCCCAGGGCCTCTGCGGCCTTCAGTCCTTTCTCCATCAGGTCATCAGGGGAAAGTCTCTTGGCTCCGGCAATACGCTCCTTTTCATAATCAGCGGGAATCCGGTTGTCGAGGAGCACGAAGGCCTTCTTGGAATCGATCCATTTTTTGAGCTCGTCTCCGGTGATCTTCTTGACACCGGCAAAGGTCTCCGGAATGTCCTTCTTGTCCCGGCTCAGGATCTTGAGTTCCTCGATCTGTTTCAAGGCGCCGGCGGAAAAATCCGCCGCCCAAATCGGGGAACCGGTGAGAGCCAAAGCAATAACCAGGGCTGCAATCAGATATTTTTTCAAAATGAGTCACCTCCTTTTCTTGCCAGTGAATTTCCCAACCCAGGCATTTGGGATGGGATTTACGGCTTTTCTATTTCTATTACCGGATATCGGGGACGGCAAATAATATCCCTCCGAACAATAGATAGGCCAGAATCAGGGTCCAGACCACGTTAAAGGCCTGGGCGGTGATAAAGGCTAGGGCCGGACGGCCGCCTTCCATGGTCAGCATGTCTTTGAACCGGGTCTCCAGCCCGATAGAAACAAAGGCCAGGGCGAACCACCAGGTTCGTAACTCACTGAGTGCGCTTTTGGTGGCGTTAACGGTGTCAATATGCAAAAAGAAAGAAAAAATAACCGAAGCGACAATGAAACCGAGCACGAATTTGGGGAACCGTTCCCAGATGACGACGGCACTCGGCTTTTCCCCTGTTTGCGCTCCCTGTTTAAACGACCACCAGATAGCCAGGACAAAAGCGGCCACACCGATCAAGGCATTCTGTGAAAATTTAACAATGACCCCGGTTTTCATGGCTGCTTCACTGATCAAGGCCCCGGCAGCGACGACCGATCCACTGGTATCCAGAGTACCGCCGAGCCAGGCCCCGGCGACCAGGTCGGGAATCCCGAAATATTTCGCCGCCCAGGGCATCAGCACCATCATCGGTACGGCAACAATCAACACCAGGGAGGTGACATAGGAGAGTTTCTTCTTGTCACCCTGGATGGCGCCGCAGGAGGCGATGGCCGCCGAAACCCCGCAAATGGAAACGGCGCTGGAGAGCACGGCGGCAAAGTCATCGTCGACCTTTAGTTTTCGGCAAAGCCAGAAGCAGGCGTACCAGACTACGAAAATAACGGCCAGGGCCTGGAGGATCCCCAGAATTCCAGCCTGAACTATCTCAAAAAAGAGCAGGCCGGCGCCGAGGACGACCAGCCCCGACTTGATATAATATTCTGTTCGGACCGCCTCCATAAACCACTCCGGCAGCTTGAAAAAATTGCTGCAAAGCAGGCCGATCACCAGGGCAAAAATGACATATTCAATTCCCCATTCGACCGGGAGGGCATTGCCCGCAAAAATCCGTGCCAGCCAGGCCAGCAGGAAGACAATGGGGAATCCGACCAAAAACCGGCCGATGTTCGCACCCAGCAATTTTAAACCGATCACGGCTACGATGATATAGAGGATAAATATTTTTATCCCCCGCCAGACGGAATCTCCGCTATAGATCTTGTCAGGAAAAGCCTTGGCATGGGAGGAGATCTCCTTGCCGAGGGCTCCGGCCAATCCCCCGACTCGATCCACCCGGTCGGCTGCGGCTCCAATCTCCTTCCGGTCGCCTTTGGTGATGGCTTCTTTAAGCCCCTTGAGGCGGTTGGCGGTCCCCTGTTCTCCTGCCTTTTCGGCATTCTGAATCATGGGGTCAATAGCCGTAATCCATTGGGAAGTGAGTGAGGCGATTTGACCTTGGGTGGTCCATTTATAAGTGGGGGCTACTTTGCTAAGATCAAGGGACTTGGAAAAATTCAGGAAAAGGATCAGGGCAATGATCAAAAAACCAACCCAGACAGCCAGCCAGTCCTCTTGTTTCCAGAGCGCGGAAATTCCCCCCGGAGGCGGCACTGCACAGGTATCGCTTTGT
>CAZSTT010000095.1:0-12900 GCA_964609705.1 uncultured Thermodesulfobacteriota bacterium | reverse complement strand
CGTTGATCTCGTACAACTACTATAAGGAAGACGAGTTCTGGAAGATCTTCAACCGCAAGAACTATGACGCAGTCAAGGCCATCACCGATCCCGACAACATCTTCCGCAACCTCTACGAGAAAACCTGCCGTGCGGCGATGGGGTTGGAGTGATGACTCCATAAAGGAGATAACGATGGACACACGACGCGAAAAAGAGATTGAGAGCATTTTTCTGAAGATCCCCTTCTTAGTGGGGCTTTCAGAAGTTGAAAGGTTTGAACTCCGGAAGCACATCATTTACCGGGATTTTCGGCGGAATGAGATCATCTTGCATGAAGATGATACATCTAACTGCCTCTATCTCATCCTCTCAGGGCAAGTCAAAGTCGTCCATATAAGCGCTGAAGGCAAGGAGCATATCCTCGCAATCCACGAGAAGGGGGATTTCTTTGGAGAAATGGCTCTCCTGGACGGCAAGACGGCATCGGCAACCGTTGTAGCTCTGAGGGATGGCCGGATCTGTCTCATCACCAGGGAAAGCTTCAATCACATTGTCATGATGAACCGGCTGGCGGTGGACGGGATCATTGACCTGCTCTGCATGCGTCTTCGGCAGGCCTGGCTGCAGATCCGTGTCATGAGCTTTGAAGACGCCGAACATAGGGTCAGGGTTGTTTTACAGGGACTTGGAGAGAAATTCGGTGTTCGGGATTCTCGAGGCGTGATTATCGGTCTCGGCATCACCCATCAGAATATCGCTTACCTTTCCACGACATCGCGAGAAACGGTCACCCGTTTTCTCAATAAGGCAGCAAAAGCCGGCGAGATCGAGATCCTCGCCAATAAAAAAATCCTCCTCAAGAGCTCTTTTTCCAATAACCTTCATTAATTGTGACGTCCGTCACAGACTATTCCTCTTTTCATCCGTATTAAGTAGTCAACATAGTCCGTATCGGTGTTCCGGCTCAACCGATGAAGCGGCATAAGATTGCGGCGAGGGAAAGGGGTGGTAAAGAATTTAACAAACAAACCGACTATATTAAGGAGGATAAAAAAATGGAAAAGATGTGGACGTTAATCAAAAAGCTCGTGAAAGAAGAAGAAGGACTGGAAATGGTCGAGTATGCAGTAGCGGCGGGGCTGATAGTCGCTGCCTTGATTGCCACCTGGGCACTTCTTGGGACTGCAATTAATACTCGGCTACAAGAACTGATCACCGCTATTGGCTGAGTTGCGACGGAATGGCCGACGCCGCCGAGAAAGCCGAACAACGCCATCACAGACCCCATCCAGTCATATCCGGGGCCGCCCAATAAAATGGCGCGGCGATGCTAAGGCCAAGGCAAAGGGAATCAAACCCTTCCCTCCCCCATCGATGGGGGAGGGAGAATTAACGCGGAAAGCACATCGTTTGATTCATAATTTCGTATGAGGATCTGTTGCAAATCGCTTTGCAACAGATCCTCAAAATGAGTTGAGTTGAAAATGGATCACATTATCATATTCCTGGGAGCTATTCTGATTATCGCATCTATTCAGGATGTTATTTCACTCAGAATCCCAAATTGGGTCACATTGCCTGGATTGGCGGTCGGACTTTCCTATTTTAGCCTAATAAGAGGATACGAGGGTTTCTTATTCAGCCTGATAGGCGCCTTGACTGGATTGGGCCTTTTAATCATCCCTTACATCATTGGAGGAACCGGCGCGGGCGATGTAAAACTCATGGGAGCCGTCGGAAGTTTCTTAGGGGCCCATGGGGTCTTCATTGTTTTCATTCTTTCCTGTATTCTCGGCGGGGCTTATGCCCTTTTTCTTTTGGCCTCGAAAGGATTATTGTTCAGCACTTTCAAGCGGTATGGAAAAATTCTGTGGTGCTTCATTAGCACACAGAAACTTATTTATATCCCACCCACCAATATGGAGAAGGCCCTTAGAATCAGGTTTGGTGTGGTCATTGCCCTGGGAACCGGTTCATACCTGGTTTTTGGGTTTTAATCTCATAGCTGGGGGAGGTAAAAAATGGGGAAAATAAAGCCCGTTGTTTTACTGGGGGTGGCGGTTATTATCGCTATTATTATCACACTATTAATCTACAGCTCCATTCAAAAAAGGATTGGTTCCAAAGCGCCCCCCCTGGAAACCCAGCCCATAGCGATGGCCACAATCGACCTGAAGGGGGGAGACGTGATTGTAAAAGAAATGGTTAAAATGGAGCCGTTTCTGAAGAGCAGCCTTCCAGCCGGGGCCTATACTGATATGAATTCTTTAATCGGCAGGGTGGTCATCTCCTCAATCAAGCCCAATGAACCTTTCCTTGAATCCCGCCTGGCCGCTCAAAACATAAAAACCGGGGGGGTGGCCGCGGTCATTGGATCCAAGAAGCGCGCGGTGACGGTGAAGGTGGATAGAGTGATCGGGGTGGCGGGATTCGTCCATCCGGGAAACCGGGTGGATGTTATGGTTACGATGGCTAAAGGAAAGGATGCAGAGCCGTTTACGAAAATAGTCCTCAAAAATATATTGGTCCTTGCCGCGGGGCCGGAGCGCGAGACCGCCAAAGGAAAGGGACAAGAACCAGCAACGGTTGATGTGATCACTCTTGAAGTGACCCCGGAAGAGGCCGAAAAACTGTCCCTCTCTACAATCCAGGGTAAAATGCAATTGGCTTTGAGGGGATTGACCGACACCGAGGATGTTTTGACCGAAGGAATTTCCATCCCTGCCTTATTGGCGTCTTATTCAGGGTCGGGCCCGGTTGACGGAACCAAGGGAAAAACAACCAGGGCGGCATCCGCCGGGAAACCTGCCCAGACAGAGAGAAAGGTTTTTATTGTCGAGCTGATCCAGAGTGGCAAGGTAGTCACCAAGAAATTTGAGGAGGGGAAGTAGACCATGGAAGCCAAAAATATTCAAATGGACATCTTCAGAAAATCCCATTGGATCGGATTCCTGGGCATACTCATGC
Source organism: uncultured Thermodesulfobacteriota bacterium (assembly GCA_964609705.1). Lineage (GTDB taxonomy): Bacteria > Desulfobacterota > RBG-13-43-22 > RBG-13-43-22 > RBG-13-43-22 > RBG-13-43-22. Next base: position 9,951 of record CAZSTT010000095.1, on the reverse strand, counting down.
TGACCTTCGTGATCCCCTGCTTTGCCTGGGCCCAGGGTCCTCAACGAATTACTATAGAGACGGCATCGACTCAGAAGTTGACCTTGACCGTTGGCAAATCAGTTATCCTTTCAAGCCCAGACCCGGTGAAAAGGGTTTCTCTGGGGACGCCCGAGGGAATCCCGGAAATCGTTGTGGCCATGGTGTTGACACCCCGTCAGATTTACCTGACGGGCAAAACCCCGGGTGTGACCAATCTAACGATCTGGGGGCCGAACGGTAAAGTCTCGGCAGTAATGGACCTGGAAGTGGCCCCCGATATCTCCCGGTTGAAAGAAATGATCCAGAAGATCATGCCGGAAGAAAAGAAGATCCAGGCGACTGCCGCCCACGACAACATCACCCTTTCCGGCGCCGTTTCAAACATGGCCAATTTAAACCAGGTCCTGGCCCTGGCCGAGCCATTTTTTCCTAAAAAAGTCCTTAATTTCTTGAAAATTGAAGATTCACCGGATGTTTCCAAATTTAAGGAAACGCTTTATCAAGTCATGCCCGAAGAAAAGGACATCAAAGTCATAGCTACCGGGGACAATAAAATAGCTGTCTCCGGGACAGTGACCAGTAAAACCAATCTTTCCAAAGTTCTGGCCTTGTCCGAATCTTACTTTCCAAAACGGGTCCTAAACCTGCTCCAGGCCGAAGGGTCTCCTTCCCAGCTTAAGGAGGCCATCTATAAAATACTGCCTGAGGAAAAAGATATCCGGGTGACGCCGACCGGCGACTCGGTTACCCTTTCCGGGACGGTCTCGAGCACTTCGAGCCTCTCCCAAGTCCTGGCCATTGCCGAGTCTTATTACCCCAAGAGAGTGCTCAACCTCCTCGAAGTCGGCGGGGTTCACCAAGTCATGCTGGAGGTCAGGGTGGCTGAAATGTCACGGTCTCTCCTGCGGAGGTTGGGCGTCAACTTTAATGCTATCAGCGATAACACGATCAATTTTGGGCTTTCCATGCTTGGAAACCTCACCAGTCTGGGGAGTGTGGCCACAGGAGCAGTGGGTAGTGTGTCCCAGAGAATCAACGCACTCTTTCGTTTTACCGGCGCGGGGGCTACCTGGACGACGTTCATCGATGCCCTGAAGGAGGATGGTCTCATCAAAGTCATGGCCGAGCCCACCCTGATTACCATGAGCGGAAAATCGGCCAATTTCCTGGCCGGCGGGGAGTTTCCGATCCCTGTCCCCGGAGATAATGGCACAATAACCATACAATATAAAACCTTCGGCGTCGGGCTGAATTTCAGCCCCATCGTTTTAAGCAGCAAAAAGATCAGCATGCAGGTGGCCCCGGAAGTTTCCGAACTCGATTTCAGCAACGCCATTCAGATCAGCGGGTTCGTGATTCCGGCGCTCACCACCCGGAGGGTTTCTACTACGGTTGAACTTGGAGACGGGCAGAGCTTTGCCATCGCCGGTCTGCTCAAGGAGAATGTCCGCGAAGTGGTATCGAAATTCCCGCTCCTCGGCGACATTCCCATACTGGGAGCGTTGTTCCGAAGCACTTCTTTCCAGAAGAATGAAACCGAGCTGATCGTCATCGTTACCCCCCACCTGGTGAAACCCATGAATCTGGCCAAGCAGACCCTGCCCACGGATCAGTACATAGAGCCCAATGATTTTGAGTTTTACCTTCTGGGCGCAATGGAGGGAAACCAAAAAGAAGCCCGCTCCGCCGGCCTGTCTTCTTCACCGGATGCCCGCAGAGGAATGAAGCTGGAGGGAGAGTTTGGACATGCAATGCCCAAGTAAACATGGAGGCCTGAAAATGAAAAAAATGGTCCGGATTTCTCTTTGCTGTTTCTTTCTGATCGCGAGCCTGGCTGCCTGTGCTCCCAGCCGCCTGGATATGGATTACGGAACGTCCTTTAAACTGCAGAAATTTAATCAGATTGCCGATCTCGAAGCCGGTAAAAAAGTCGAGCCGGCGGAAGGCATGGACGGCAAAGCGGCCCAGGCAACGAAGGAAAAATATTCAAAAAGCTTTGAAAAGGAACCCCCGGCCCAGGTGTATAACTTGACTATCGGAGGGATTAAATAATTTTTCCCCTTTCGCCCAATGAGAACAAAATGGATCGTTTCGAGGACTGATCTATGGGAAAAAGATTGATAAGGAGCAACGAAGGGGCGACAATGGTGGAACTGGTCATCGTTCTGCAGATTCTTTTAATCGTGCTTTTCGGCATCGGCGAACTCAGCATCGCCCTTTACGACAAAGCGGTGCTGACGAATGCCAGCCGGGAAGGGGCAAGAGCCGGAATCGTTCAAGATCCGCGAAAGACCGATGGGGAAATTAAAGGGGTTGTTAAGTACTACGCCAAGAGTCATCTGATTACTTTTGGCGCTGATATATTGGGAGATGAGGATATAACGATTACAAGGGAGGGTTCTTCTTTCGGATCGGACTTGACGGTTTCAGTAAATTACAATTATGACTTCTTGGTTCTTTCCAGATTGGTCAGTGCCCTTGTCGGGCCCATCACGTTGAACGCTACAACAGTGATGAAATTGGAATAAGGCGTGGGAGGTGGAACATGCGGATTTTAAAATATAAGTTGAGCGACCAGCGGGGCGTCGTATTTGTAATGGTTATTATTGCCTTAGGGACATTACTTGCATTTGCAGCCCTGGCCCTGGACGTTGGAAATGTAATGGTTGTCAAAAATGAACTTCAGAATATCGCCGATGGCGCAGCCCTTGCTGGTGCGAGGACGCTGGGGCGCCTATACGAGTGCGATGGAGATATAGTCGCCTGCCCCAGACCAATGCCCTACTTGAACCAGCTGACCTACATGGCTGATGGTACGACCATCAAAAAGGCAGTAACGGATGTGGCTTTAATGAACTATGCGGGCGGTAAGACCGGCATCACAATAAATGACGCAGATATCGTCATTGGCAATTGGAACACAACCACAACGCCTAAAAAGGTGGATCCCATTACCCTGGCATCGCCGGACGCTGTCCAGGTAACCGCCCGGAGAGACGCCAGCGCCAATAGCCCCATCAGCACATTTTTTGCGCGCATCATGGGAATAAACACCATGAATGTGTCAGCGACCGCGGCTGCTGCCCTGACAGGGTGGAGTACCGCAGAGCCAGGAGGCTTGCCTCTCCCTGTCGCTATTAACAAGAGCTGGGTTGCCGATCCGATTCATTGTGACAATAACCTAACATTCCATCCTTCAAGTGCCGGTACATGCGCTTCATGGCACGCATATCTCGATAATGATGCATATGACCCTAATAGTAATGATATGCGTTCCCTGATAGATGCCATCGCGGCACTAAATTTCAGCTCCCCAAAGACGATTGCGGGACAAACACAGTATGATTTTACAAACGGAACTCTCGCAAGTTTATTTACACATAACAACATACAAAATCTCTTCAATGTGATGAGAGTAAAAAATGATGGTATATTGGATATGGACACATCTGATGACACGTGGACAATATCCGTTCCGGTCTTCGACGATACATTGGCTGGTTGTAGCCCAAATGGATTGCTAACAATAGTAGGATTTGCCACCATCAAGATTACTGGGGTCGATCCACCCCCTACGACTACAATATACGCAAAGCTTAAATGCGATAATGTCGTGAAGGGCCGTGGCAGCGGAAGTTACTACGGGACCAAGGGCAGCATACCTGGATTAGTTCAATAAACTCATATCAAAAAGGTAGTAAATGGATAATATTCTAACAGTTGGATTACATATTCGAAGTCCAAGAGTGCGTATGGATTTCGAAGAAATCTTGTCTCCTTTCAGGGAACTCTCCCTTCAGGAATTCGCCCCCAACACACCCTATGATCTGCTCATCCTGGAAATCGGAGAAGATCTTGAAGGGGGGTTTGACCTGGTTCGTTCCATTCAGGCATCGGGCCTGGTCCAGGATATCTTTCTGACCTCCACCCGCATGGATCCCGAATTTCTGATCCGGGCCATCCGGGCCGGCGCCCAGGAATTCATTCCCCAACCCATTAAAAAGGAAGAAGTCACTGCAGCGATAAAGAAATTTCTCGAAAAAAAACAACCCGAAGATGCAATCGATCCAAAATTAGACAAGCATGGGAAAATTATCTATCTCATGGGCAGCAAGGGGGGAGTCGGGACCACCACGATTGCCGTCAATCTCGCTGCCAATTTGGTGAAAAACTCACCCAACCCTGCCTCCGTCGCCTTGGTGGATATGAATTTTCTCTTAGGCGATATTCCCATATTTTTAAACATAAAGCCGAAGTTTAGCTGGGGTGAAATAGCCCGGAATATTTCCCGCCTCGACGCCCATTATTTGATGTCCACCTTTTCCAGGCACGCAAGCGGGATATATGTTCTCCCCGCCCCCATCGGTGGGGAGATGGGTGTTTCCACCCCGGAATTTATCGAAAAAATCCTGAGTTTGATGAAGCCGATATTCGATTTTATCGTGATCGACGGCGGGCAGTCCCTGGACGAGGTTTCCCTGAAAATTCTGGAAATGACCGATTTCCTTTGCGTGATAGCCGTTTTAAATCTTCCCTGCCTGACCAATGTGAAAAGGCTTATACGGACTTTTCAAACACTGGGCTATCCCCGGGATGAGCAGATCAGGATTGTCATAAACCGCTTCCACAAAAAATCACTGATTTCCCTGAGAGATGCAGAAGAGGCATTGAATCGAAAAATATCCGGATTGATCGACAATGATTTTCCGAACACCATGTCGGCCATCAATCAGGGCAAAACCCTGGAAATGATCGCTCCGGGAGCGGATGTGACCAAGAACATAAAGACCCTGGCATCCGGGTTTATCGAGTTGAAAAAGGGATGAAAGCAGAGAGGATGAGGCTATGATTGACATGCAATCTCGCATTACCAATGCTTTGAATAGTGCCCAGGAGATAGTGCCCATTAAGACAAAATCCGGCATGACCAATGCTTGGAATGGGCCCCAGGAGATAGCGCCCGCTAAGGAAAAATTCGGCTTGTTCACCTCCTCGAAGGATTACTACGAATTGAAAACCAGGATTCATGACCGGTTGCTGGACCTCATGGATTTAACAATCATCGGTTCAATGGATGAGACCATCCTGCGGCAGGAAATTCGGAAACTCGTCGAAAGGATTCTCTCGGAGAACCACTCCAACGTTCCATTAAACATGGCCGATCGGGAAAGGCTATTCCGGGAGATTCACGACGAAGTCATCGGTTTGGGGCCACTGGAGCCCTTCATGCAGGATCCAACCGTTGCCGATATTCTGGTGAACACCCACAAGCATATTTACGTTGAAAGGTTTGGAAAACTGGAGTCAACCGAAGCGGGGTTCAAGGATGAAGCCCATCTGCGCCGGATCATCGACAAGATCGCCTCCGCGGTCGGCCGGAGGATTGACGAATCCACCCCCATGGTCGATGCCCGCCTGGCCGATGGTTCCCGGGTCAATGCCATCATCCCCCCCCTGGCTATCGACGGATCCATTCTCTCCATCCGCCGGTTTGCCGTTGACCCCCTGGAAATGGAAGACTTGCTTACGTTAAGAACCTTGACTCCCGAGATTGGGGAGCTCATCAAAGGGATCGTGAAAGCCCGGTTGAACGTCCTCATTTCCGGCGGAACCGGGACCGGCAAGACAACGATGTTGAACGTCTTCTCCCGGTTCATTCCGAGTAACGAGCGGGTCGTCACCATCGAAGATTCCGCCGAACTGCAACTGAAACAGGAACACGTCGTCCGTCTGGAAACCAGGCCCCCCAACATCGAGGGAAAGGGAGAGGTCACCATGCGCGACCTGGTGAAGAACAGCCTCCGGATGCGGCCGGACCGTATCATCGTGGGGGAAGTCCGCGGGTCGGAAGTTCTGGACATGTTCCAGGCCATGAATACGGGCCACGACGGTTCCCTCACCACGATCCATTCCAACTCCCCCCGAGATGCCCTGATGAGGATGGAAACCCTGGTGGCCCTCAGCGGTTTCACGGTTGCCCCCGGGTTCATCCGCAAGTACATCGCTTCCGCTTTGAATGTGATTATCCAACTGTCGCGTATGGTGGATGGAAGCCGGAAAGTCACCAATCTCCAGGAAATCACCGGGATGGAAGGGGATGTCGTTACCCTCCAGGAGATCTTTTCCTTTGAGCAGACGGGAGTTGACCACGATGGACGGGTCAAGGGAAGATTTGTTTCCAGGGGGATCAGGCCCAAGTTCATCGAGAAATTCAAAGCCCTTGGTATTCCGATTCCGAATGACTTATTCGACCCGAGCAAAGTGTATGAGATTTAATACTAATTAAGGCCCCACGGCATCAGGAGGATGAATGGACTCTCTCTTTCCAATTTTGATATTTATAGTGGTTTTAATCCTGGTTGAAGTGGGATACTTTACTCTCAGAGGACTCCGGATTTCGGAAAAAAAGGAGGTCCGCACCAGGCTCAAGGCCCTTTCAGTCCGGGCCGAGAACGAAGAACCGGTCGATATTTTGAGAAAAAACATACTGAGCGAGATCCCGTGGCTCCACTCTCTTCTTAAAAGGTTCTCCGTGATGGGAAAGATAACTCTATTCGTGGATCAGGCCGGATCCCAACGCAAGCCGGGGCTATATCTATTGCTCTCTCTTGCCTTGGCGTTGATTGGGTTTCTGGCAGGCAGACCGTTCCACTCGGCCTATTTCCCTCTTGTTCCCAGCTTTTTCATCATAATCCCTTGTGCCGCAGTGTCGGCGATTCTTCCCTTTATGTATTTGCGTTACAAGCGGGCGAAAAGATTTAGAAAGTTTGAAGAGCAACTCCCCGAAGCTCTGGATTTGATCGCAAGGTCATTGAAGGCAGGGCATGCCTTTTCCAGCGGCTTGAGACTGGCTTCCGAGGAAATGGACCCCCCGGTGGGCGATGAATTTGAAAAAACCTTGAATGAAATCAATTTTGGATTCTCAACCCAGCACGCCCTGGTCAATCTAAACAATCGGATTCCCCTGGATGACCTGAGGTTTTTTACCATTTCCGTGAATCTCCAAAGGGAAACAGGAGGGAACTTGGCGGAGATCCTGGGAAACTTGTCTCGCCTCATCCGGGAAAGATTCAAGCTCAACGGCCATGTGCGGGTCCTTGCGTCCCAGGCCAAATTTTCAGCTAATATTCTGTTTGCCGTCCCCTTTATTACCGCTTTCGTCATTCAGCTTCTCAACCCCAAATTTTTTGATGCTCTTCTCGAAAACCCTTCAGGCAAAATGGTACTGGCTGCCGGCGTGTGCTGGATGATTATTGGGATGTTTGTCATGAGAAAGATGGTTAAAATCAGAGTCTAAGTGAGCAATCCGAGAGGACGAAATATGGAAAGTGAAACCTTGATTATCATCCTGCTTTTTGCGACTGTCTCTCTTATCCTGTTTGCAATCTACCTATCCACACAGAGCTACTGGGGGAAAAGGGACTCTAAGAAGAGACTGGAAGGAATTAATGGTGATATAGAGCAACCCATTAAAACCAATACTCCCCCGAAGGAAAGCGGTTTTCTCCATTTTCTTGGAACTTTGGGTAAATTTTTATCACCCAGGAAGGAGGGGAATATTTCCGAAATGCGGCGCCTTTTCATCAGGGCTGGATATCGAAGCCCCAAAGCCATGCCCCTTTTCTTTGGCCTTAAAGTCCTGCTGGCTCTATCCTTTTTTGGCGCAAGCATGGCAGGAAAGCTATTTTTCTGGCAAAAGATGTCCCCGGTCGGCTTCACTTATATTTCAATTATCCTGGCCGTCGTTGGTTTCTACCTCCCTAATCTCTGGATCAAATTACGGATTTCCAGCAGGAAAGAAATGATCCGGTGCGGGCTTCCAGATGCCCTGGACTTGATGGTTGTCTGTGTGGAAGCAGGCCAAGGACTGGATGCGGCTTTAAACAGGACGGCCGAGGAAATGAAAAAGACCAACAGTTTTTTAGCAGAAGAACTGGGGTTGGTCATCCTGGAAATAAGAGCCGGGAAGCCAAGGCAGGAGGCCTTGAAAAACCTGGCCTGGAGGACAGACCTGGATGATTTGAGCAACCTGGCAACCATTCTGATTCAAACGGAGAGATTTGGAACCAGCATTGCCCAAGCCCTTCGGGTTCATTCCGATTTCATGCGCACCAAGAGGTTTCAACGGGCGGAGGAGTTGGCCCAGAAAATGCCCATAAAACTGATATTTCCTATTGCCTTGTTCATTTTCCCCGTGTTTTTTTTAATCACCCTCGGGCCACCAGTTTCCACTGTCTTAAAATATTTTGTTAAACAGTAGATTTTCTATAATGCCAAATTCAGAGAAAAGGAGGGATTATGAGAGGGTCCGTGTATATCAAAGTTCTTTTCATTTTCCTCATTGTCGTCCTGATGGGTTGCGCCTCACGAAACACCCACCAAACGGAGCTTATCAAGCAAGCCAGCGAATACCGGCAAATGATGGACCGGCAGAGGGTGTCCGCCGATGAAGCGGCCCTCAGCAAGGTCCCTCCGTTAACCGCCGAGGGTTATGAAAAACTGGGAGACCAGTACGTCCTGCAGGGAAAGGCGGACATTGCCTTTAAAAACTATTATGAGGCCATTCGTCTGGAACCCGGGCAAATTCGCGTCCGCTACAAAATCGGGCGTCTTTTCCTCGAAAAGGGACTATTGGAAGAGGCGGAAAAAGAATTCGGGGAGATATTGGAAAAGAATCCTGACTACGCCCTGGCGCATGAGGGTTTGGGAAGGACACTTTTTAGACGGAACAGACTGAGCGAAGCCGAAAAAGATTTCGACAGGGCGATCCAGTTGGACCCGAGTCTGTGGCAGGCCCACAACTTACTTGGAATTATTTATGACCGAAAGAAGGAATTTAAGAAAGCCTCTTTCCATTACCAGAAGGCCATTACCCTACAGCCCAATGTAGGGATTTTGTATAACAACCTCGGCATGTCATTTTTCCTGAAAGGGGAATATGAGGCGTCGCTCCAGGCGCTTATCGAGGGAGCCAAGCTGGACCCGAACAACAAAAAAATCAATAGCAACCTGGCGCTCCTCCTCTGCAAAAGGGGAAGGTTCCAGGATGCTTTCGAAACATTTAAAAGAGCTGGAAATGAAGCGTCGGCTTACTATAACATCGGCTCTTTTTATCTGATCGAAAAAAAGTATAAAGAGGCCATCCAGTCCTATCAGAAGGCCATCGATGCCAAACCCGAGTTTTATGTCGAAGCGTATGAAGCGATGAACAAGGCCAAAGCCGCTTTGGCGACGTCACCTCTTTGAGATTTTCTCACGCCAGCTTCAGGGTCACCGGAAGAATGAGCGATTTTAGCTTTTTGGCACCCCGAAATTGGGCGTGGCCAACCAGTCATCATAGTTGAGATCTACAAAGCTAATGTCTCTTGATGGAATCACGGATATTGATAAGGGAAAGAAGGTTCAAGCATATGCCTCAGATCGACTGTCCCTTGAATTGGCTGACATACAGATGATGGTAGAACCCGCGCCTCTCGATCAGTTCCCGGTGCGTCCCTTTTTCGACGATCTTGCCGCTGTCGATCACCAGGACCTGGCCCGCGTCACGGATCGTGCTCAGGCGGTGGGCAATCATGAAACTGGTCTTGCCCGCCATGAGTTGCAGCAATGCTTTGTGGGTTCGGGTCTCGGTTCGGGTATCGACGCTGCTGGTCGCCTCATCGAGGATCAGGATCGATGGGTCAGCCAGAATGGCGCGGGCGATGGACAAAAGCTGCTTCTGTCCCTGGCTGAGGTTCCCGGCCCGTTCCGAGAGACTGGTTTGATAGCCGTGAACGAGCTGCCGGATGAAGGGATCGGCGCCGGCTGTTTCGGCCGCCCTGACGCATTCCTCGTCTGTTGCATCCAACCGCCCGTAGCGGATGTTCTCCATAACGGTGCCGGAGAAGAGAAACGTGTCCTGGAGCACCAGCCCCAACCGGCGGCGCAGGT
>CAZSTT010000094.1:7478-12958 GCA_964609705.1 uncultured Thermodesulfobacteriota bacterium | reverse complement strand
GGACGGGCCGGGATTGGGCGATAAGTTACCCTTTGGACAATCCCCAAAAATAAGACCCCCTTGGACCGTTTAACAATTTCAAATAGGTTTGATTAGGATTTATTTCTCGTTATAAATTTTAAATTGTTCGAGATGCATAGCTTCCTTGGACTCCACGGAGATTCTCTTGCCGATCCGTTGTTCCAGTTCTTCCATGGCCGGATGCTCTTCATCCAGAAGCAGGCCGGCAATCTCCGGATGGACCTGCAAAGTCAGGGTATCTCCCGGGATTTCCCAGGCCTCCCGCTCAATCTGCCGGAAGATTTGGTAGCAAAGGGAATTCTTGGATTTCAACCAGCCTTCCCCCTCACAATAAAAACAGGGTTCCCGGAAAAGTCGGGTCAGATTTTCACGTGTTCGTTTCCGGGTCATCTCGATCAGACCCAATTCGGACATCTTAAGCACATTGGTCTTATTTTTATCCCGTTTCAGGGCTTCTTTCAGGGCATTAAAAATCTTTTCCCGGTCACTCTTTTTTTCCATGTCGATAAAATCGATAACTACCAACCCGCCGATATTGCGCAACCGCAATTGGTAGGCAATCTCTTTGACCGCCTCCAGATTGGTCTTGAGAATGGTTTCTTCCAGATTCCGCTTACCCACATACCGCCCGGTATTGACATCAATCGAGGTTAAGGCCTCAGTGGCTTCAATGACGATATAGCCGCCGGATTTCAACCAGACCTTCTTGCCCAGGGCGCGTCCCACTTCCACCTCGATCCCATAGCCGTCAAAAAGCGGTTCTTTCCCTTCGTAAAAATGGACCAGATGTTTCAATTTGGGCATAAAGGTGTCGATAAATTGTAGGATTTGCTCGTATTCCGGCAGGGAATCGATTACCAATCGATCGACTTCCTTGGTAAAGAGGTCCCGAACCGCCCGGAGGGTAATATTCAAGTCCTGATGAATCATGCTGGAAATGGCGGCCCGGGGCATTTTTTGTTGAATGTTGTTCCAGAGTTTGATCAAAAAATCCATTTCAGTCTTGATTTTATCTTTGAGCGACCCCTCACTGGCCGTTCTGGCGATCAGCCCGAAGCCATCCGGCTTTATCTCCGCCAATAGTTCCCTGAGTTTTTTACGTTCCGCTTCATCTTCGATGCGTCGGGAAATGCCGATATGATCCATGGTAGGCATAAGGACTAAATGACGACCGGGCAGGGAGATGTGGGTGGTGATCCGAGCCCCTTTCGAACCGAGCGGTTCCCGGACAACCTGGACCAGGATTTCCTGCCCTTCATTGAGCAAATCCTCGATATTAAAATAGGGTTGACGGGAGGTCGACTTCTCTTCAGGTTCGTCTTCCAGTTCACCCAGACCTTCCTCCCGGTCTTCCTCCTCTTCCTTCATCATGGCTTCGAATTCTTCATAATTATCAGTTACATCGGTAATATAAAGAAAAGCCGCCCTTTCCAGGCCGATGTCGACAAAGGCGGCTTGCATCCCGGGCAGGACCCGGACTACCTTTCCTTTATAGATATTTCCGGCCAGGCTGTAGCGGCTGGGCCTCTCGACATGGAGTTCGGCCAGAACGTTATTTTCAATCACCGCCACCCGGGTTTCATAGGACCGGGCATTGATCAGTAATTCGGTAGCCATAATTTCTTTAAATACACTATTCCATTTTATTTTTCAAGTATTGGATCTCCAGGGTATTGTCCTAGGGGACAATACCATCTCCAGGGGTAAAAGTTGACAAGAGAGCAATTAATGATAAGATTAAAACTAGAAAACAGGGTTCAATCCAGCCTGGGCGGGACAGGTTTCAAGGGTTCAGGAGGTCGGCTTTGCCGACTTAAAAGGAGGCTTCCTGTAGAAGCCCTTTGGGAGTCTCACCAAAGATCGGCAGGGAGCCGAAACGTCGAGCTATAAAAGGTCCTCTCCAGGGAACCGCGGGTTTTTGATTCTAAGCCGTTTTACTTGAAACCTTGACCCCTTGGCTCCTTGAAACCTTTATTGAGTTTTTTTATTCTTTTGCCATGTCCTCAAGAGCATGAGGATTAATTATTATTTTATAAGAGAAATCGATGCGTTATTATCCAGTCTTTTTGGATTTGAAAAATGTCCCTTGCCTGGTGGTCGGGGGGGGGCAGGTGGGAGAAAGAAAGGTTAAGACTTTGCAATCCTGTGGAGCCAAAGTCTTTCTGATCAGCCGTGACCTGACCCCTTATCTTGCAGAGGAAGTAGGGGAGGGCCGGATTGATCTTCTTTCTCCGGTCTATCAAACCGGACACCTGTCGGGAAAGTTCTTAGTCATTGGGGCCACCGATGATCCGATCCTGAACGGAAAAATAGGACGGGAAGCGCGGGAACGGGGGATGTTATGCAATATTGTCGATAAGCCCCAGGAATGTAACTTTATCCTACCCTCTTTGGTTTCCCGGGGGGATTTGACCATTGCCGTCTCCACAGCCGGTAAAAGCCCTGCCCTGGCCAAAAAAATCCGCCAGGACCTGGAGAAGGAATTCAACGAAATCTACGGTCTGTATCTGGAATTATTAGGCCAGATACGCAACGAGATCCTGGCCCGCCGAATGTCTCAGCCGGAAAATCAAGTAATTTTTCAAGCTTTGATTGAAGCCCCGATTTTGTCCTGGTTAGAAACTAAAAATTTTGAAGCCCTGGTTGCTTTTATGGATCAGCTTCTGGATCCGCCGTATCCCCGGTCCAAGTTAACCGAACTTTTACACCAACCCTTCTTTCCCCTCTCGTGAGGACCTATGGCCATTTTCTTTTTTAAAGACGCTTTAAGTCTCTATTTGTTAGGCACCCTGGGATACATCATATTTGTCGTTTTTCAAAACAAGACCATGGCCCGAATTTCCTATGGTCTTCTCCTCCTGGGATTTATAACCCACACCTTAGCCATCGGCCTCTGGACTATCCAAACCGGCTATTTGCCGGTTCATAATTTACGGGAGTCCTTGTCGTTTTTTGCCTGGGCGATCATCGGCGTATACCTGATCATCCAGATTCGATTCAATATTCTTGTCCTGGGCTCTTTTCTTTCTCCCCTGGCAGCAGTGATGATGATCAGTTCCTCTTTCATTCCACTCCAGACCGGACCGGTCAATCCCTTACTGCAAAACGTTTGGCTGGCGATTCATATCGTGTTCATTTTTGCCGGCAACGGGGTTTTTGCCATAGCCTTTTTAGCCGGAATTATGTACCTCATCCAGGAACGTCAGATCAAATCCAAGCAATTAGGCCTTCTTTATCATCGGCTGCCGGCACTGGAGGTTTTGGATGCTTTAAACTACAACAGCCTGATTCTGGGATTTCCTCTTCTGACCCTGGGCATGCTCAGTGGATCAATCTTTGCTCAATATACTCTGGGCACCTTCTGGCGGTGGGATCCCAAAGAAGTCTGGTCCCTGATTACCTGGCTGCTTTATGCCGCCCTGCTGCACGGTCGGCTGGTGTCCGGTTGGCGAGGCCGGCGTTCAGCCGTGATCTCCATTGTCGGTTTTCTTATTTTAATTTTTTCTTTCGTAGGGGTGAATTTTCTGGTCAAGGGGTATCATAGCTTTTCGGCCTTTGAAACTCCGGCCGTTCAGGGTCTGAACTCTGAAAAAAGGATTTAATTTTGGAAATCGTCGTCATCGGTCTAAATTACAAAACCACCTCCGTGGATGTACGGGAACAGCTATCCGGGTTTTTGACGGAAAAGGGACCGAATCCGGCTTCGACCCCGGAAGCACCAGGGCTTGTGGAATCGCTCTTCCTGACCACTTGTAACCGGGTTGAACTCCTGTTTACCTCGGAAGATCCGGACCGGACGACCCGGGAACTGATTCAGTATTGGGCCGGTGGGATTCAGAAAACTCCTGCGGACGTAGTGCCGGAGATTTATGTCTTGAGGGCTGATAAGGCTATTCAACACCTCTTTAAGGTGGCGGCCGGTTTGGACTCCATGGTTATTGGAGAACCCCAGATCCTGGGTCAGATAAAAGAGGCCTATCAAAAGTCGGTCAAAGATCAAACCACCGGGGTTATCCTCAATCGGCTGCTGCACAAGACCTTTTCCGTGGCCAAACGGATCCGAACCGAAACCGGAATTGGCGGTCTGGCCGTGTCGGTCAGTTTTGCCGCCGTTGAACTGGCCAAGAAGATTTTTCAAGACCTGGCCGGGAAAAAAGTTTTGTTGATCGGGGCCGGCGAGATGGCCGAGCTGGCAGCCGAACACCTCCTGAATAACCGGGTTCAGAAATTTATCGTGGCCAACCGCACCCTGGAAAGGGCCATGGATCTGGCCAGACGATGGCAGGGGCAGGCCATCTCCCTGGATGAGATTCCTTCAGCCTTATTTGAAAGCGATATTGTCATCAGTTCTACCGGGGCCCCGGAGATTATTATCGACTATTCCCAGGTTAAAAGCATCATGAAGCGAAGAAAACAAAGGCCCCTGTTTTTTATCGATATCGCCGTTCCCCGCGATATCGATCCGAGAATTAATGAGATGGATAATGTCTATCTCTATGATATCGACGACCTCCAGGGAGTCATCCATCAAAATATGGCCGTTAGAAAACAAGAAGCCCAGAAAGCCGAAAGGATCGTCGAGGAGGAAGGGCTCAAGTTCGGCTCCTGGCTGAATGGATTGGACGTCGTACCCACTATCATTTCCCTGAGAAAGAAAATAGAAGCGATTCGGCAGGGAGAATGGAAAAAGGCCGGACCCGCCCTGGAGGGTTTAACTCCCGGGCAACAGAAGGCGATTGAGCAAATGACCGGTTCCATTATCAATAAGATTCTGCATGATCCCATCTCTTTTCTGAAAGAAACCGGGCACCAGGATCATAAAGATGTAAAAATCGATCAGATTCAAAAAATATTCAAACTAAGCAATCATGCCACGCAGGGGCATGACACCACGATACGGTTGGCTTTGCCAACCTCAAAAGGAGACATCCAGTCCGACTCCTTCAGGAGTCTCCCCCAAGGATCGGCAGAGCCGATCGGCAGGATGTCGGGACATGAAAACAGAGTTCGTTTGACGCCGGACTCTATTTTCGAACTAAATGATTTCAATAAAGGAATGGAGGAGGATTGAAATGGCCCATATCATTCCTTTCGAGGACCGTCTGCGTAAGCAGAAAGAAGGCGCCTTATCCAAAGAGAAAAAACAAAGAACGGATTCCTTCCGGATGGTGATGCAATGCACGGCCTGTCCGCATAAGTGTGCCAAATGCGGCTCCCAACTGGAAGCACCCCAAACACAGATTCTCTCTGAAGGTTTGCCCCTAAAGCTTTGTCCGGGGTGCTGGGAGGAATACCGGTTATTTCAGGAATTGGATTCCGGGCGGTCTCCGGCCAAGGGCCGGGAGTATTATCACAACCAGTCCTGGGTTGGGATCTGGAAATCCTGGCTGGAATACCAGAGGAATCTGCAGGATTATCGAAATTCTGAGGAATTTTTAAGGTTGGTGCAGGAGTTGTCT
>CAZSTT010000094.1:1623-7378 GCA_964609705.1 uncultured Thermodesulfobacteriota bacterium | reverse complement strand
TTTGTATTAAAACGGGATATCTTCTTCAGGGAAAGGCCCTCCGCCCTGAGGTTCTCCGCCGCCGAATTCTTTACCGCCCATATCCCTTTCGGATGGACCCCGGTCTCCAGCTGACCCCAGCATCTGCATGGTCTGGGCCAGAACTTCAGTGGTGTAGCGTTTATTTCCGTCCCGGTCCTCCCAGCTTCGGGTGCGCAGTTTTCCTTCGATATAAACCTGTTTGCCTTTAACCAGATACTCGCCGCAGATTTCCCCTAATCGGGCCCAGGCCACAACCCGGTGCCATTCGGTTCGTTCTTCTTTATTGCCGTCTTTACCGGTCCAGGAATCCTTGGTGGCTATGTTGAAATTGGCTACTGCTGTTCCTGTGGCCGTATATCGCAGCTCAGGATCCGCCCCGAGATTTCCGATGAGAATGACCTTGTTGACTGAAGCCATGATATCCCCCTTTGTCTAAGAGCATTGAAAAACATCCCATCAAAACTCTCTTATCTTTCTTGAAAAATGACTCAAGGGAATATTAACATAACTCCTGAACCGGGGCAAGTCTTAATCCGGCGATCAACAAACTGGCGGAAGGCCGGAATTTATGGTAACATCTCCACAGGATAAAAAAATTAGTTCGAAAATAGGATCCGAGGCCACTCACGCCTAGCCCTATTTTAAAAGCTCGTGGTGCCACGCCCCAAAAAGCGGGGCCTGGCTGTTAGTTCCAAATAGGCATTATTCAAGGATGAGATGATCGATGTTGGATACCCCTTTATTTAAATCTTTGGCAAAAGATACTATTTATGAGCTTGAACGCCTTTTCCCTTATGCCTCTTTGCTGGCGATGGAAACCCTTGGGGAACGCCTGACCGTCCAAACCCGGCAGCAGCAGGCCGAACAGATCGATCCGGTTCGCGGGATAGTCCTTTCGGCTTTCAACGGACGGTATTTCCTGGAGGCCGCCACCTCGAATATGACAGCAGAAGGGCTAAAAGAAATTTTCCTGAAACTCATGGAGATGGGAAACAATCAGGGGGTTTATTATGACGGTTTTTCTGTCGATCCCGGACCGAGAATGGAAAAAGATTTTTTCGTTACCTCCAAGGAAGATCCCGAATCCGTCCCTCTGAAAGAAAAAATAGAGGTTTGCAGAAACATTAAAGATCAGCTTCATCAAAAGGATCAGTGGATCGTTCAAGCCACCTGCCAGTATGCCCATGTGCGCTCCCGTGAGTTGTTTGTAAACCGCCACAAAGTCCTTTTCCAGGACCTCCGCCGGACCCAAATGGCAGCCCTGGTGGTGATGCGGGAGGGGGATTATTCGGTTAACCTGCATACCGGCCAAGCCTTACAAGGGGGATATGAACAGGCCTTTGTTCCGGAGGTCAAACTGGAAAAACTGGTCGAGGATTGCCGGAAACTGCTGACCGCCCCGCGTCTGAAACCGGGAACCTATGATTGTATCTTTTCTCCGGAATTCGCTGGCATTTTTGCTCATGAAGCCTTCGGCCATGGCATGGAAACGGACATGTTTTTGAAAAAGAGAGCCAGGGGGGAGGATTATCTGGGAAGGCCGGTGGCCTCGCCTTTGGTGAATATGTTCGATTCGCCGGCCCTGCCCGGACAGGCCGCCTCGTTTTTCTTCGATCATGAAGGAGAGCCGGCCCGGGAGACTCAGATCATCGAAAAAGGGATCCTGAAAAAAGGGTTGACCGATCTGAATTCAGCCCTGCGGTTAGGCCTGGTCCGGTCGGCCAATGGACGGCGGGAGTCTTTTGAAAGGAAGGTCTATGCCCGGATGACCAATACTTACTTCGGCCCGGGAGAAGATACCTTTGAAGACATGGTCAACTCAATGGAGGATGGATTTTTCCTGGAACACCCCTCCAACGGCATGGAAGACCCCAAGGGGTGGGGGATTCAGTTGGAAGGCTATTATGCTGAGGAAATTAAAAATGGAAAGCGGACCGGCCGGGTCTTTACCCCGGTGATCGTCACCGGCTATGTCCCGGATTTGCTCCAATCCATTACCATGGTCGGCAACGCCGTGGAAATCAGCGGCCTGGGGATGTGCGGGAAAGGGCACAAGGAATGGGTCAAGGTTACGGATGGCGGCCCTTTTCTAAAACTGCAGGCCCGCCTGGCTTGATTTGAGAGAGAAAACCCTCTCCTTATATTCCCCTCAGACTTTGGTCTTTTCCCCTCTTGATTTTGTCGTTGAGCCCTGAACTCATAATCCCTAATGGTTTTTCTCCCCACTCCTCAATAGTTGCTTTGTCTTGGACAACTTTAGGGAATTACTTGACAAAATGTTAACAAAGAAATATTATATGTAAGTTTTATTGCTGAACTCCTGTTGGAAAGGACTTTTGTGAAATTCTTAAAGCACCTGATCACCCCTGCTCTCCTGTTTATCTTCTTGACCGCTGCCTGCGGGTTAGCCTGGACCGCCGAGAAACCGCCTTCCATTCCTTTCGGAACCATTCCGGTTCTTCAAGCCCTTCCTCTTTTCGTTGCCTCCGAAAAAGGATTTTTCAAAGAGCAGGGCCTTAATGTGGAAATTATCCTTTTTAATTCGGCGATGGAAAAGGACATAGCCCTCACTTCAGGCCGGATTGCCGGTTACTTCGGAGATCTGATGACCCCCATGGTCCTGCAGGCCAATAATACCGGTATCAGAATAACGGCCACCAACTTTAATACCACCCCAGAGCAGAGGATGTTCGCCGTTCTTGCCGCACCCCAGTCAACCAACAAAGGTCTGGAAGAAATTGCCAAAGCCGGGATCGCCACCAGCACGAATACCATTTCGGAATACCTCATCACCCGGCTCCTGCAACCAGGTAAAATCAGCGGGGATAAAATCAACTTCATTGATGTAAAAAATATCCCTATTCGACTCCAAATGCTTTTATCGAATCAGGTACCGGCCGCCCTGCTGCCGGAACCCCTGGCCTCCCTGGCGGAAACCAAAGGGGCCAAATCCCTCCTGGATGATAAAGGCCGGGGCCTTTCAGCCACCGTTTTGGCGTTCAGTGAGAAATTTATCAGGAGCCATCCGCAAGCCGTAAAGGCCTTTCAAACCGCGGTAGATAAGGCTTCCGATTATATCAACAAATATCCCCAGGAAGTCCGGGCCATCATGAACCGGGAGTGTAAGATCCCCGAACCCTTTAAGGATGCTTTCCCCATTCCCAAATTTCCCAGACTGGCCGCTCCCTCCCCCAAACAGGTTGCCGATGTTTATAATTGGCTTCAGGAAAAAAAGATCATTACCAAAAATATGACCTACAAGGATATGGTCGCCGATGGCACCCTCCCCTAAATTCCTGAGCGTTGAGGGAGTCAATAAGACCTTTATTTCTGCCAATGAATCGAAGACGGTCCTGGACGGGATAAGTTTTGAACTCCCTTTTCACGACTCTCTGGCTATCGTCGGGCCTTCAGGATGCGGCAAGACCACCCTTCTTCTTATTATAGCCGGACTGGTGGAACCTAGCGGGGGCTCCATCTATTTCCAGGATGCCCCGGTCGTAAACCCTACCCGGAATACAGCCCTGGTACTCCAGGAATACGGGCTGTTCCCCTGGAAAAAGGTGGCGGCCAATATCCTCCTGGGTGCCAAACTCCAAAAGATTGAGGTTTCCGATCAAAGACTGGAAACCTTAAAAAATGAACTCGAAATTGAAGGATTGGATCATCTCTATCCGGCCCAATTGTCCGGAGGGCAGCGGCAGAGGGTGGCCCTGGCCAGAGCGCTTCTCCTGAATCCCCTCCTGCTTTTGCTTGACGAGCCTTTTGCCGCCATCGACACCGTGACCCGGGAAAAACTTCAAAATCAGCTCTTGCGGGCTTTTCAAAAACGGGAATTCAGTTTTATCATCGTGACCCACAACATAGAAGAGGCGGTTTTTCTGGGGAAAAAAATCATTGTCCTGGGGACCGGCAGGCCGAGCATCCAATCAGTTATCGATAATCCCGGAACAGGCGAGATCGGGTACCGTAATCAGCCGGCCTTTTTTGAACTGACCGCGAAAATAAGGAATATCCTGGAGGAGACGGCATGAGAAAAAGGCAAGTTGCCACTTATGCGGTCACCATATTGCTCCTGTTCGTCCTCTGGTTCATCCTGTCCCTGGGCCTGGGAAGAAATATCCTTCCCGATCCATTTCGGGTGGTTCAGCAAGGGATCCAGGAAATCGGCAAGGTTTCTTTCTGGCTCCATGTGGAAGTCAGTGTCCTGAGAATGGTCACCGGCCTTGTTCTAGCCTTTATTTTGGCTGTTCCGGCCGGCCTGATGCTCGGCAGCAATCCGAAACTGGATAACCTGTTCGCCCCCCTTATCTATCTCGGCTACCCGGTTCCCAAAATCGTTTTCATGCCCATTATTTTCGTCCTTTTCGGTATCGGGGACACCGGAAAGATCGTACTTCTGACCATGATCATTTTCTTTCAGCTTCTTATCACCACCCGGGACAGTGCCCGAAAAATAAGCAATGAGATCATTTATTCCCTCAAGTCCCTCGGGGCCGGTCGATTTGATTTCTATGTCCATGTCGTCTGGCCCATCAGTCTTCCGGGAATTTTCACCTCCCTGCGCATCGGTACCGGTACGGCCGTGGCCGTGCTCTTTTTTGTGGAATCCATCGCCACGAACCGGGGGTTGGGTTATTATATCATTGATGCCTGGGGCCGGGCGGATTACACTACCATGTTTGTGGGGATTATCACTCTCTCCCTGTTCGGGATTGTTCTTTATGAATGTTTTGATCTGCTGGAAAGGAAGTTTTGTAAGTGGAAGGACCAGTAGGACTCACCGATCCTTTCCGAGGCAAAGTCACTGAAGGGGAGCGGACCGGCAGATTTGGGGAAATATCCTTCCATGAAAAATAAGGAACTGGTCAAAGCCTGGATCCAGGCCAGCCGTTTACCTTTTTATGTGGCCACCTTTATCCCCCTGCTTATCGGGTGGGTCCTGGCCATCCGGAACCAAGGTCAGGTACGGCCCGGGCGTTTTCTTCTGGTGTTGCTCGGTTCCTTTATGGTCCACTTATTGACCAACCTGGCTAATGATTATTTCGATCACCTGGAGGGGACAGATTCCGGAGACTCCATCGGAGGTTCACGGGTCATTCAGGAAGGGAAAATAGCCCCCCGGACGATGTACCGGGTCATTGTCATCCTCTATGCCCTGGCCTTGGTGGTCGCCCTGATCATCATCCTGGGATTTAAAGTATACCTTTTGGCCCTACCGATCCTCTTTGCCGGATTCAGCAGCTACTTTTATGTGGCCCCTCCCATCCGGTACGGCTATTACGGCCTGGGAGAGCTCTTCGTCGGAATCAATATGGGACCGGTTATGGTGGTCGGCACCTACTGGGTGATGACCGGTCATCCGGATTGGGTGGCCTTTCTAATCGCTCTGCCCGTGGGGATCATGGTTGCCCTGATTTTGTTTTACCAGAGCCTGCCCGATATGAAGACGGATGAGGCGGTCGGGAAATACACGCTGGCTGTCAGGCTGGGGGAAAAAGGGGCCTGGGCGGGCTTAATACTTTTTTTCTTCTTTCTTTTTCTGAGTCTATTCCTGCTTATCACCCAGGGAGTCCTTTCCCCTTGGGGCCTTACCTTTTTATGTACCGTCCCGATTATTATTAAGGTCATCCTTATTGTCCGGCAAACGGAGAACTGGCAGCTTCTGGACCAATTTGGATCCTATGTCCGCATCATCTATTTCCTGACCGGGCTGGCCATACTGGCGGGGATT
>CAZSTT010000094.1:0-1523 GCA_964609705.1 uncultured Thermodesulfobacteriota bacterium | reverse complement strand
AAAAAAGGGAAGGGGATGGATATGGAGGAAATAAAGAAAATCAAAACCGTGTGTCGGAGCTGTCATGGCGGCTGCGGGGTGATGGCCCTGGTTAAAAACGGCCGGGTGATTAAAATCGAAGGGGATCCGGACTCTCCCATCAGTTTTGGGACCTTATGCAGCAAAGGGATGGCCATCACCCAGATCGCCTACCATCCGGATCGCATTCTTCATCCCCTGAAAAAAACCAGGCAGGGCTGGGAACGGATTACCTGGGATGAGGCCCTGGATACGATAACCGAACAATTTAACAGGGTCATCCGGGAGCACGGGCCTGAATCCATTTTTATCGGGCAAGGAACCGGGCGGGATTACGAAAGCCACTTTTCCCGGTTCGGAAACCTTCTGGGGACGCCTAATGTGCTGACCGCCGGGCACATGTGTTACCTTTCCCGGATCGGGGCTTCCCTGATTACCTGCGGACGTTTTCCAGTCTGCGATTATGAGGGGGAGCCGAAGTGTATTGTCCTTTGGGCCGTTAATCCATTATGGACCAATCCGGACGAATACAAGGGGGCCGGTTTCTGGCGAGCCTATAAGAAAGGGGCCAAACTGATCGTCATCGATCCTCGAAGGAATTTTTATACCCAAAAGGCCGATCTCTGGCTCCAACTGAGGCCGGGAACCGATGCCGCCCTGGCTATGGGTTTTTTCCAGGTCATGATAGAAGAGGAACTCTACGATAGTGCCTTTGTGGCCGAATATATCCACGGCTGGGAGGCCTTTAAGGAAAGGGCCAGGGAATATCCCCTTTATAAAGTGGAACGGATCACCGGGGTTGATGAGGACCTCATCCGGGCAGCGGCCAGGATGTATGCCACGATTAAGCCGGCCGGAATCCACTGGGGCGTTCCAACCGAACAAACAATCAATTGCACCGATTTTACCCGGATGGCCATAGGGCTTATGGCCGCTACCGGCAATCTCGATGCCCCCGGGGGAAATGTCTTCCATGTCCCTCCGAAAGTTCGCAAGGTCTCCGAATTTTCAGACCACGCTGCTCTTACGCCGAGGCAACGGGAAAAAAGACTGGGAGGCGATCAATATAAACTGGCGGCCAGGATGGCCCTGATTACCCCCCGGGCGGCCTGGGATGCCATATTGACCGGAAAACCATATCCCCTTAAGGCGGGGATTTTTGTTGGTACGAATCCTGTCATTACCGAAGCCAACGCCAAAACTATTTATGCCGCTTTGAAGAAACTGGATTTTCTGGCCGTGGCTGATTTCTTCCTTACTCCCACCGCCGAACTGGCCCACATCTTCCTGCCGGCCGGAACCTGGCTGGAACAGAATCACATGGCCGAGAACTGGAAATTTCATGGCTATGTATTGGCCCGGCAAAAGGTGGTGGAAATCGGAGAATGCTGGCAGGATCATAAGATTTTCCAGGAGCTGGGAAAACGATTGGGGCAGGAGTGGTGGGACACGGTGGAAGACGCCCTGGATTATCTCCTGGAACCTACCGGTCTGACCTGGGAGCA
>CAZSTT010000093.1:2149-13188 GCA_964609705.1 uncultured Thermodesulfobacteriota bacterium | reverse complement strand
TCGAATGGTAGAGGGGAAAACCTTTTCCAACTGGATTCGAACCTCCGGGTTATTCTGATTTAGGGGATAATTCCAGGGCCGGGATGGTGGTTACCGGAAGTATGATAGTAAAGGTAGTCCCGACTCCCTCCTTGCTGGAAACCCGTATTTGTCCGCCATGTCGGGCAATGATCCCCTGGGAAACGGACAAGCCCAACCCGGTCCCTTTCCCTTTAGTTTTAGTGGTAAAAAAAGGATCAAAAATATTAGGGAGGATATGTTCGGGAATCCCCGGTCCGTTGTCGGTAATCTTGGCCGCTACAAAGTTAGGGTCTTCGTGGGCTACGGAGATTTGAATCCTTCCCCCTTTGGGAATCACGTCGAGGGCATTGAGAAGAATATTCAGAAAAACCTGGCTTAACTGCTGATGATCTCCATGAATACGGGGAAGATTGGGGAGAATACTGACATCCAGGTGAACCCCGGCCAGCTTGATTTGATTGCCGGCCAATTTTATGGTTTCTTGAATTAAAGCGCCTAAATCCAGGGATTCTATCTTGGATTCACTTTCCCGGGCAAAATCCAGCAAGTTGCGGACGATGGATCGAGATCGATCGGCCTGATTGATAAGATCAAGTATCATTTCCTTCCGTTCTTCATCTGAAATTTCTTGATAATCCTCCAGGAGCATATGGGCGGTGAGGGTAATATTATTAATGGGGTTGTTGAGTTCATGGGCCACCCCGGCCGTCAGGGTCCCTACCGCCCGGAGTTTATGAGATTGAATCAGTATTTCCTGTCGATGGGCCAATTCCTCCAGCATTCGATTGATGCCTGACAGCAAATCGGAAAATTCATCTCGATAAGGGCGGGAAGGAACTTCCGGGGTGAAATCCCCTTTGGCGATACGCTGGGTATAGTTCAGAATTTTATTTAAGGGGGCCAAAATCTGCCGGGAAAGGAGATGGGCCAGATAAATCATCAGGAAAAAAAGGAAAATCAAAAAATAGATTGGAACCCGGCGAGACCATTGTAACATTTCTTCAACCGTCTGGCGTTCTTTTTGAACCAGATTAAAGGCCAAAGACAACATTTCTCCCCCATGAATTCTGAGGTCGGATTCCAGTTTCCTCCGCTCGGCAGGCGGGGCCTCTTTGTTTTTTTCCTGGGCTTGCAGGTTCTCTAACAATCTTTGATAAGTTTCTGTATGGTTAATCAAGGCCTCATAATTAGTATTCCCGATGACCCCTTTTAACTGAAGGGCATTCGTTTGAAGCAAAGCAAGGGCTGTATTGACATGGCTGGCGGTCTCCGACAGATTGGTCCCATAAAGAAAATAATTCTTTTCGAATCTTCGGGCCTGTTGGATCTCAACGGAAAAATTGTCGGCCACCTGCAGAAAATGCAGTTTATCTTTCAAAATGACAACCACGTAAAGGGATATGAGGGTGATGCCCAGGGCCATGAGGAAGCAGATGAAGAACCCCAGAGTGATGCGGGTTCGTATGCCCAAGAGGGGCCTTCCGGACTTGGAACCGACTGGAAGTCCTTTTTCTTTATTGGAAACCGCCGAATTAAAAGTAGGTTCTCTGGGGGGAGCGTTTTGAATTCCCGGAGAATCAGAAGAATTTTCAACCATCATGGATAGTCACCAATAAGGCTTCTTCCCGGATTCGGTTTGGGGTTGTAAACCGTTGTCAGAAATTATATATAAAGCTTGGACAGGAAACAAGGACAATCCCATGACCGAAAAAATACGCCTAGCCGTTATTGACGATGAACCTATGGTCTGTCAGAGACTCAGGCAGGTTTTCCGGCGGAGTGATTTTGAAATTGAAACATTCGGGGCAGGAAGACCGGCTTTGGAACGGATGGCTCATCAGCCTTTTCAGTTGATTCTGACCGATATCCGACTTCCGGACATCGACGGCCTGGAGATATTAAAAAGGATTAAAAAAGAGCATCCCGGGACTGAAGTCATTCTCATGACCGGCTATGCTACCCTGGATCAGGCGGTGGAAGCGGTCAAAAAAGGGGCCTTTTATTACCTGTCCAAACCCTTTACCCCTGATCAGGTCCGGGCTGTTGTCAAACGGGCCCAGGAACACCTCCAGATATCTTCCGAGAATAAAATACTCCGGGAGGAAGTGTATCAAAAGATTCAATATGAGGGGATTGTGGGCATCAGTCCCAAAATCAAGGAACTGTTAACAGCCATCAGCAAGGTGTCTAGAATTGATTGTAACGTGGTCATCCAGGGAGAAAGCGGGACCGGGAAAGAACTGGTGGCCCGGGCCATCCATTTCAACAGTGCCCGACTCTCCTCCCCTTTTGTGGTTTTCAATTGCGGCGGGTTTTCCGAAGAACTGA
Organism: uncultured Thermodesulfobacteriota bacterium; assembly: GCA_964609705.1. Classification (GTDB taxonomy): domain Bacteria; phylum Desulfobacterota; class RBG-13-43-22; order RBG-13-43-22; family RBG-13-43-22; genus RBG-13-43-22. The sequence goes on along the minus strand of CAZSTT010000093.1, from coordinate 10,839 downwards.
TCGCCAATGAGCTTTTCGGTCATGAAAAAGGGGCCTTCACTGGAGCCGACTCCACCAAAATAGGGCTCATGGAGGCGGCCCAGAGGGGCACCCTCTTTATGGATGAAATCGGGGAAATGCCCACAACCATGCAGGTAAAACTTCTGCGGGTGATTCAGGAAAAAAATCTGCTCCGGCTGGGAAGCACCAAGCCGATCGATCTGGATATCCGCATTATCAGCGCCACCAACCGGGAACTGGAAAAAGAGGTAGAGTTGGGTCGCTTCCGGCAGGATCTTTATTATCGATTGAAGGTTGTGCTCTTAAAGGTTCCTCCCCTGCGGGAACGCAAGGAGGACATCCCTCTTTTATTGAATCATTTCCTGCTCAAATATAATCGCGCTTACAAAAAAAAAGTCCGGGGATTTTCCCGGGAAACCCTGGAAACCTTAATGAAATATTCCTTCCCGGGAAATGTCCGCGAATTAGAAAATATCGTGGCCAGTGCGGTAGCCCTGTCCGAGGAAATGCTGATCGGTCCTTCAGATCTTCCTGAGGATTTACGGCAGTTTGATGTAGAGACCTATGGTTCGACCCAAATGCTTTCCCGGGAGGATAACGAAAAGGAATATATCCGGAAAATACTGGAGACCACGGAATATAATAAAATAGAGGCCGCCCGAATTTTAAAGATGTCCCGAACCACCTTATGGAGGAAGATTTTGAGATATGGACTGGAAAAGGAGTAATCCATCCTCCTTCCCCCATCGTTAAGAAACTTATTTCCCTAAACCTTGTTCCATATTGAAACACATCTATATCTCCCCTCTTTCCCCAATTTCATTTTTATATCTAACCGTAATTTAAAGACATCTGCTAATATGTTTTATTCTGCCTCCCTTATTGATGTTCCACTTTGAATCTATTATCACCCTCTCCCCCTTTTAGTCCTTTCTATTTTTTTATAACCACCTAATATTAAAAGGATTCCATAAACGGCACGGGATTTGAAGATCATGTCGACCGAGGACTGATCATGAATAAAATCTTAGTGCCTATTGAGGACTTTTCCCGGCTTTCTATGTCGGCAGCCTATTTTGCCGTCGAATTTGCCAAGAGAAATCCCACCAAAATTCTCTTTTTAATATTTTCACCTTCTCCGGAAGAGGAAGAAACGAGTCCGATCAAGAATAACAACCCCTGGCCAAAGTCTTTTGGTGACCTCATTCAACAAGCCAGGACCGAAAAAATAAATCTGGAGCTTCTATTTTCAAACGAAGGATATCTGGAGACGGTTCGTCGTTTTGCCCGGGATCATAATATTTCGGAAATCATCATCGCTGTCCCTCCGGCCCAGGAGCCGATCTACCATACCATGAACCAAAAGATCGATGTCCTGCGAAGCCATGTGGCCAGCCAGATCGTAATAGTCAGGCCCAAAGAAGATAAAAGCATGGACAGAGACTGGAACATCAAAAAAGAGGGAAGCCCAACCCCCTTACAATGCAGGAACATAACAGACAAGGAAGGAAAATAAACATGGCCATTGTTATTATTTCAAGTACCTCGGCCGCTCTGAGAAAAGAAGTGGCCGAAAACCTGGCCGGGAAATTAGGTTATCCCTGCCTGGGCCGGGAGGAACTGATTGACCGGGCTACGGAAGCAGGGATACCGGTGGGCAAATTGGAAATGTCGGTAATCAAGAGACCGGCCCAATCCGAAGGCCTGGCCCGTCTGAAGGAAAGGTACCTGGCTTTTATCACCGCCGGGATTTGTGAACGGGCCGGCGAAGGAAACCTGGTTTATCACGGCCGGGGAGGGCATTTGCTGTTGCCCAATGTTTCTCATGTTTTTCGGGTCCGCCTGGTGCCCAATAGGGAATATCAGATTCAAACCGACATGCTTAAATTGCGTATGGATCGGCCTAAAGCCGAGAAATACGAACAGCAGGTCAACGCCGATATTGAACGTTGGGTCCATGTCATCCACAGCCAGGACATGGATGATCCCAGACAATACGACCTGGTCCTGAATCTGGAAAACGTGAGCATAGCCAATACCGGTGCGGCGCTATGCTCTATGGTGGACCTCCCTGATTTCCGGCCCACTCCGGCCTCCCGGGCGGTTATGGGCCATTATTGTCTGGCCGCCCGGGCCAGAATGACCCTGGCCTTGGATGAACGAACCTCCTGGGCCGACCTGAACGTATCGGCCAATGAGGGAGTCCTGACTGTAACCTACATGCCCAGACAGGCTCAAGTGGCCCAATCCATCCCTGAAGTTCTGGCCGGGTTGGCCGGGGTGAAGGAGGTCCTGGCCACCATGGCCGAAACCAATATCCTCTGGATCCAGGAGGCTTTTAACCCTCAATCGGAGACCTTCACCCAAATCAATCAGATTGCCCAACGATGGGGTGCTGCCATTGAGCTGCTGCGCTTTATCCCTTCCGATGAAATAGTGGTAGAAGAGGATGGAGAAGGCACCCCGGCAATATCTCCTTTGCCAAAAGATAAAACTCCCTATACCGGCGGCATCGAAGAGGATATCCCGGAATCGCCGGTCATCGATGATGGGGGGTTGAATCCTACTCTTGATGAGCTCATCCGGCAAGGACGTTCCGGAGGGGGGCACCTTTTACAGGGAAATTTTCCCAGCCTCTCCAAGATGATCAGTCGAAATGTAAATTACAGCTTAGTGGTCATCGGAGATCTTTTCCTGACCCGTTCCAAAGCGGTTCAAACCCGTATGCTTCGAGATTTAAAGGTCTTCCTGGGTGAACATATCCGTATCCCGGTAATCTCGGCCGACGAACTGCAAAAGAAATATTTTTTAGGCGGCAAACAATTGATCAATTTTTTTATTTTTATTTTCCTGGTTCTCGGAATTTATTGGGGTCTGTTTACCAACCAGGAGACGATCCTTTCCTTTTTACAACATTACAAAGGGTCGAAGTTCCTGGCCGTAATCGCAGTCGGCCTCCTGGCCCCTGTGTTTGCTTATCTTTATGGGACCATCGCCCATGTGATTCTAAAATTAATCAAACTGGATTAATTGGAGGATACATTATCCCTCTGAACCCGGCTCTGAAGAGATTGATGAGAACATAACTAATTATGAAGGAGTATTCTTATGACCACTGAATTGGCGAATCTGTTTATTAACTTGGATCCGGCTACAGCCCTACAAGTTGTTATTCTGGGATTTATCGGCGGGGTCTTAAGCGGATTTATCGGCAGCGGGGGGGCCTTTTTCATGACCCCGGGGATGATGAACCTGGGGGTCAACGGCGTGGTAGCCGTGGCCAGCAATATTACCCATAAATTCGGCAAGGCCATGATGGGTTCAAAAAAACACGGTGAGATGGGAAATGTCGATAAGCGGCTGGGGATGTTTCTTCTCCTCACCAGTTTGATCGGTATCCGTCTGGCCGTCTGGATCAACAGTCTCCTGTTTCACGGAGGAGGAGACGGGCACGGAGCCGCCTCCGGGGCCGGGGCGAATTTATATATCAGCGCTGTTTTTATCGGGATCCTGACTATAGTGGCCATCTCCATGCTCCGGGACCTGATGAAAAATACGGAAGAAGGGGCCGGACCGTCCAAGAAAATTTCGGAATTCCTGGCCCGGCTGAAGATTCCTCCCTTAATCCATTTTAAAGTAGCTGACGTCAGGGTTTCATTATGGTTCTTATTGCCGGTCGGGCTGGCCACGGGTTATCTGGCCGGCACCATCGGGGTGGGGGGATTTGTCGGTGTGCCGGCTATGATTTATGTCTTCGGAGTACCTACGGCCGTGGCTGCCGGGACGGAATTATATCTGGCCATGTTTATGGGCGCCTGGGGGGCCTTGAACTATGCCTGGGAAGGCTTTGTTGACATCCGTTTGACCATCCTGCTCTTGTCCGGTTCCTTATTTGGGGTTTATCTTGGGGCTTATGGGGTAAAAGTAGTTGGTGAGCGGTATATTCGAATGGTCACCTGCATGATTATATTGCTTTGTGTTTTGAGCCGTGCCATTGCCGTTCCTATGTATCTTCGCCAACTGGGGTATCTGAATATCAGTCCTGGACTCGATCCCTGGTTTAACAACGGAAGCAAATACCTGCTTTTTGCCAGCGGGATTACCGGGGTCGTCATGATCCTTTACAATGTTTCCCGAGCTTATTTAGCCCGCAAGAAAGTCCATCTAACCTTGTCCTATGGCCGGGCTAAATCCTGAGCCTTTGGAGCCGAGAAAAATTGGGAGTCCATGTCCCGCCTCCGGAAATTTCCGGAACGTGAAGCATTAGGGACCTAAACCGAAGATGAATTCGACGACCACTGAACAAACAACGGTATTTAGGTAATAACCATTGGGAGGATCACCATGGAGAAAAAAGTGCAGGTTCTTATTTTGGATGACGAACCGATTGTCGGTAAGCGATTGGGGCCGGCTTTAATGAAGATAGGGTGTGAGGTGGAATCCTTTGAGGATCCTAATCAGGCCTTGCAGCGGATTGAAGAAAAGGCTTTTGATATCGTGGTCACTGATATTCGTATGGATGATATTGACGGGATTGAGATCCTGGAAAAAGTCAAGGCCCGCTCCGAACGCACCAAGGTTATCATGATCACCGGCTATGCCACGGTGGAGGTGGCCCGGGAAGCCTTGGGCAAAGGGGCCTTTGATTTTATCGCCAAGCCCTTTAAACCGAACGATTTGAGAGAGGTCGTTTACCGGGCTGCTGAGGCCCTGGGGTTTAAAGGGCTTTCCTGAACCGATGGCGGTGGATAGGAATAAAAAAAATGGAAGTTTCCTCCAAAAGGATATGGACTGTGGCCCAGAGGACTTGGTCGAGAACAACCGGCTTAACCATCTGACCTGGAAAATTAGCAGGGTTTTCCCCTTCTTTTGCCTCCAAAGAAAATGAGCCAGATTTCCCTTGACCTGGAGCCTGTTCGGTCTTATCTGAATTAGATATAATACTCAATCTAGGGGAGGTGTTCCTTGAAGCCTGTCATTGGTTTCGGATGGTGGATATTAACTTTTTTCTTGCTCATACCCTTCATTTTAGCAGAGGGTTCCCAAGGTGCGACAACTGAAAGAGTTCAGGAGAAGGTCTTAGCCAACGGGCTAAAGGTGATTTTGCTGGAAAATCACAAGGCCCCTGAAATAACCTTTCAGGTTTGGTACCGGGTCGGTTCCAGGAATGAAACATGGGGTAAGACCGGCCTTTCCCATATGCTGGAACATATGATGTTCAAGGGAACCCAGAAAAACAAGGGGGGGGAGTTTATCCGGGCCATTGAGGAGATCGGGGGTAATGAAAATGCCTTTACTTCCAACGACTTTACCGCCTATTTTGAGAACGTCAATGCCGACAAAGTCCAGGCGCCCATCGACCTGGAGGCGGACCGCATGCAGAATCTCCTGCTCAAAGAGGAAGACTTCCGGACGGAAAGGATGGTGATCCTGGAGGAACGAAGGATGCGTACCGAGGACAGTCCCCAATCCTATCTGGCTGAACAGGTCGAAGCCACCGCTTTTCAAACTTCTCCCTACCACTGGCCGACCATCGGCTGGCGGGAAGATATTGAACGTGTTACCCTCGAGGACCTCACAAGCCACTATAAAACCCATTATAACCCGGCCAATGCCTTTCTGGTGATCGTGGGAGACTTCCATAAGGAGGACCTGCTGCCCCGTTTGGAAAAGGCCTTTGGATCGGTCCCCCGAGGGGAAATGCCTGAGCAGCAAAAGGGGATTGATCCTCCCCAGACCGGGGAAAGAAGGGTCACAATTACCAGAGAAGCAGAGCTTCCCTATATTCTTATCGGGTATCATGTGCCGAATTTACACCATCCGGACGGCTATGTACTGGAGGTCATCGCCGCTGTTTTCTCCGGGGGAAGAAGTTCCAGGTTCTATCAAAATCTGGTGAGGGAGAAGCAATTGGCCCTAAGCGCCGAGGCCGACAACGCCCTTCTTTCCAAAGACCCCCATCTTTTTACCCTTTCAGCACAACCCTTTCCCGGAAAAGAGGCCGGTGAAGTGGAGAAGGCTCTGGATCAGGAGATAGAGCGTCTGCAGAAAGAATGGGTTCGCCCCACCGAATTGGAGAAAGCCAAAAATCAATTGGAAGCTGCTTTTATTTATGGACAGGATTCCTTTTTCGCTCAAGCCATGGTCTTGGCTCAACATGAGATTATCGGAAGCTGGAAAATGGTCGAGAACTATATCCCCTCCATCAGAAAAGTCACCCCGGAGGATATTCAAAGGGTGGCTAAAAAATATCTTCTTCCTGGAAACCGTACCGTGGGCATTCTTATTCCCATCCCCCCCAGGGAAGGCGGACCGGCAAAAAACACCCCGACAGGGCCAGGGCACCTGATCAAGTGAGGAGAATGGATCGATATGAAAAATAGGCCGTGGCGATTAATCTCACTCTTTTTAGGGATCTGTCTCTTGGGGCTCTGGTCCGTCCAACCGGTGACGGCCATGACCCCTATTCAACGGATTTCCTTACCCAATAAAATGGTGGTCCTTCTTTCCGAGGAACATTCGCTCCCTTTCGTAACCCTGCAATTAATAATCGACGGGGGGTCCAGACAGGACCCAAAGGGCAAAGAAGGGTTGGCCTATTTAACCGCCAGGGGATTGCTCTTGGGGACCTTGAAGCAGGACGTTCTGGCCATAAACCAGGACCTTGATTTCCTGGGGGCTTCTTTAAACGTCTCGGCCAATAAGGATTATGCCTCCATCAATCTCCGAGTTTTAAAAAAAGATCTAGGAAAGGGGCTTGGTCTTTTGGTGGATGCGGTTAGACGACCAGCTTTCCCCGGGGAAGAGTTGCGAAAAGAAGTCCATAAAATTCTCGGAGCCATTAAATCCGCCGAGGAGGACCCGGGTGAGGTTGCCGAAAAGATTTTCCATAAGACCGTGTTCCAGGACAGCCCTTATAGTCACCCGGTGGAAGGAACGAAGGAGTCCGTTCCTAAACTTACCAGAAAAGATGTCGTCCGTTTTTTTGAAACCTTTTATGTCTCCAATAATGCCATCCTGGCCATTGCCGGGGATATTACCTTGGAGGAGGTGAAGGGCCAAATCATCCCCCTTTTCGCCGAATGGCCGGCAAGCCAAACTCCAAAATCGACTATTAAACAGGCCGTTGTAGAGAAGGGGGAGATCGTCCGGATCAACCGTGACCTGGCCCAGACCAATATCATCATCGGAGGAATCGGGGTGGAAAGGTCTAACCCGGATTATTATGCTTTGACGGTTATGAATTATATTTTGGGGGGCGGAGGGTTCGGTTCAAGGTTGATGAATGAGATTCGCAGCCAGCGGGGTTTGGCCTATTCGGTCGACAGTTCCTTCGATTCCAATAAATTTCAAGGGGCTTTTCAGCTGATTTTGCAGACCAAGAATGCCTCAGCCCGGGAGGCGATTGCCCTGTCATTGAAACAAATGGAGCAAATCCGGAAAGAACCGGTTTCAGCCGAAGAACTCAGGCGGGCTAAAAATTACCTGATCGGCAGTTTCCCCAGGCGATTCAATACCCAGGGGAAACTGGTCCATTTTCTTTCCCTGGTGGAATATTTCGGACTCGGTCTGGATTATCCGGAAAAATACCCCAGGCTTATCCAATCGGTCAGTCAAGAAGAGGTGCTTCGGGTGGCCCGGAAATACCTTCATCCGGAGCAGGTCATCCAGGTGATTGTGGGAAATCTGAAAGAAGCGGGCCTGGCCGCCCCCGAATAAGGGCCGGGCCTTTCAAAAAAAATCGATCATTCCTTGAAAAGTTCGGTACTCAGATACCGTTCGCCGGTACTGGGGAAAATGACCACAATCTGTTTCCCTTTGCTTTCAGGCCTTTTTGCTATTTCCAGGGCCGCAGCCAGGGCCGCACCGGAAGAAATGCCGCATAGAATCCCTTCCTGCCTAGCCGCCTCCCTGGCCGACTCAAAGGCCTGTTCATTGGTCACGGTGATGACTTCGTCAATGATCGAGGTGTTCAGGACCTGGGGGACAAAACCGGCGCCGATCCCCTGGATTTTGTGAGGTCCGGGGTTCCCTCCCGAGAGTACGGGCGAAGCCGCGGGTTCCACGGCAATGGCCTTGAAAGAAGGTTTGCGTTTTTTGATCACCTCCGATATACCGGTAATGGTTCCTCCGGTTCCCACCCCGGCCACCAGCATATCCACCCCCCCCTGGGTATCACGCCATATTTCTTCGGCGGTCGTTTGGCGATGGATTTCCGGATTAGCCGGATTGCTGAACTGATCGGGCATATAGGCTTTGGGTAATCCTGAAATGATCTCCAGGGCTTTGTTGATGGCTCCCCTGATCCCCGCCGATCCCGGGGTAAGAATCAACTCAGCGCCCAGGTGCTTGAGCAACTTTCTTCTTTCCATACTCATCGTTTCCGGCATGGTCAGGATCAGGCGATAGCCTTTGACGGCGCAGACAAAGGCCAGGGCGATACCCGTATTTCCGCTGGTCGGTTCAACAATCACGGTGTCCGGCTGTATAAGCCCTTGTCTTTCCGCCGCCTCAATCATCGCTGCTCCGATACGGTCTTTTACGCTGCCCAGAGGATTACGAAACTCCAGTTTGGCTATCAGGACCGCCTGCAGCCCCTTGGAAATCCTGTTCAGACGAACCAGAGGGGTCGCCCCCGTCGTTCCGGTAATGTTTTCGAAAATCTCAGACATTTTAATCCTCTTTCATCT
>CAZSTT010000093.1:0-2049 GCA_964609705.1 uncultured Thermodesulfobacteriota bacterium | reverse complement strand
GATTTTCCTCTAAAAATAAGTTCAGGTCGTTTCAGGAAGACTTGCATGTCCCGGGGTATGGATTCCGTGATCCAGACATTGCCTCCGATTACCGAGCGGGCACCAATAACCGTTTCTCCTCCCAGGATGGTGGCTCCGGAATAGATGATCACGTCATCTTCGATGGTGGGATGACGTTTCTGGTCCCTGAGCTTTTCCGTGGCCCCCCTGGGCACCGACAGAGCCCCGAGGGTCACCCCCTGATAAAGCCTGACCCGATTTCCAATATAAGTGGTTTCGCCGATCACCACGCCGGTTCCATGATCGATGAAGAAACTTTCACCAATTCTGGCGCCGGGATGGATATCGATGCCCGTTTTGCTGTGGGCATATTCGGTCATAATACGAGGCATAAGGGGGACCCCCAGCTCAAAAAGCTGGTGGGCCAGGCGATAGACGGTGACGGCAAAAAGACCGGGATAGCTGAAAATAATTTCATCAGTGCTTTGGGTTGCAGGATCCCCTTCCAGGGCGGCCCGGACATCTTTAGCCAGCATTGAACGCAACCGCGGCAATTGTTTTAAAAATTCCAGGGCGGTTTCCTGCCCTCTTGCTTCACAGTGCGTACAGGGCTGATGGTAGCGGAGGCATTCATGCCGGATACACAGCGTGATTTGTTCGGACAAAATTTGGAAAAAAGAGGTCTCTTCCTCCCCCAGGTAATATTCCAGATTCAGATCATCAACCCGGGAACGGATAAAATAGCCGGGGAAGAGAATACGCCGGGCCCTTTCAATGATATCGATAGTGGAATCGAGGGAAGGGAGGGGTTCCGGACTGATGTGAGAAAAGCTATCTTGCTCATAGCAGGTCCGGACCAGTTCCTGGACCAGCCTCGGGATTTCCTCCCGATATTCCCGTTCTGCCCCGACCAGTTTTTTACACTGGTCTTGTTTGCCTGAATCTTCCATATCCGCAAAACTCCTTGCCGCACATTCAATTTAGGATATGATTTGTTTAAAGCAGGTTCCTCTCCCGGTGGCCTCGGGGTAGGTCGTGACTGAGCCGACTTTTCAGTAATTATTAGGTCCTGCTTTTCAAAGAAAGAGTATAAGGCAAGAAAAAGACCGGATCAAGGAGAAAAACAGGGCGGAAGGCTATGGAAAAGAAGGCCTTCTGAAAAAAAGGTTGAGAAACTGAACTTCTTGCCCCCTGACGAATTTTCCCTCCGGCTGTAGCTATTTTCTCTTGATAAAGGTGCCTTCATTAAGCTCTCTGAAAGCGATATCAAGCTCCTTTTGGGTATTCATAACGATGGGACCGCCCCAGGCAATCGGTTCCTTGAGTTGTTTGCCGGTAACAAATAGATATTGGATATCTTCGGTCGCCTTTACGTCAACGCTGCCGGCTTCCGTGAACAAAATCAGCTGGGCCTGGGCCAGTTTCGTGTCATCAAACCGGCCTGTTCCTTCGACAAGATAACAAAAGCTGGTATAGCCATTTTTAGTGGCGTGGGACAGGGCCGTTCCTTTCTTTAACCGGATATCCAGGTACTCAATTTCAACCACCAATTCCTGCACAGGACCGGTTACCTTTTCATATATGCCGGCGATGACGCGCACTTCTCCACCTGGTATCTTGACGATCGGCACTTCTTGATCGAGTATGCCCCGGTAACGAGGCCCCATCATTTTATTTTTTGCCGGCAAATTGACCCATAGTTGCAACCCGTGCATCATTCCCTTGGAAGGTTTCGGCATTTCCTGGTGGATGACACCTCCTCCCGCGGTCATCCATTGAATATCCCCCGGTCCGATCGTGCCGGCGTTACCGATATTGTCACCGTGCTCAACTATTCCGCCCAGCATATAAGTCACTGTTTCAATCCCGCGATGAGGATGCCAGGGAAATCCTTTGATATAATCGTCCGGATTATCTGAACCGAAATGATCCAGAAGCAGGAACGGATCGGTAAGTTCAGTGTGGTCATGGGCGAAGATACGCTTCAACTTAACCCCGGCTCCGTCATAGGTTGAATGGCCCTGCAGAATTAATTTTTTCATAGGATCC
>CAZSTT010000092.1:0-13476 GCA_964609705.1 uncultured Thermodesulfobacteriota bacterium | reverse complement strand
AACTTAGACCGTTCATCTGGGAAAGATCATTGGCCGGGCCTTGGAATTAGGTTATCCAGTGGATGATTTCATACCTCAGCCTAATCCTGAGGCCTTGGAACTGATAAAGGCTCAGCCGGGATTACTGGAAGAAATAGCCCCCACGCTGCTGGATAGTTATGAAGAAACCACTCAATTCCTTTTATAAATCGTCAGGCCAAGAGGCTTCTCAAAGAAGCCGGGCCATGGAAAGAGAGTTGCGAAAGGGCAACCTCGAATCCCATTGTAATACTAAACCGCCATGCCCCGCCTTTTTTGGGGCGTGGCACTACCAATCATGAAAATAGGCCGGACCAATGAGTCACGGCGAAACCTATTTTCAGACTAAACCAATAAGGGCGCGAGAAAATGATCCCCCTCCAGACGGCTTTCAAAACAAAAAAAAGTGAAGGGGCCAATACGGACTGGGAAGATTTTCTTCAGGTCCTGGTTACTCATCCCAATCCCGGGTCCCGATCCCAGTCCGAGACTAACGATCTTCGCTCCGAGTTGGAGGTCTTTTTACATTGGCCCTTCAGCCAATCGGTATCCCTTTTTTTAATTAACGAAGGGACCTTTGAATTTAATCACCACCTTTCCTGCCCCGACTTGATTGATGCTTTAGCCCAAAAACAATTCGCGGCCCTGGTCGATGAGGGGAAAATAGCCGAAGCCCTGAATTCTGATCAGGGATATATGACCGGATCCCACCCCGATTTACTGGGTGGAAATCATTTTCTCATCCTGCCCTTAACCGTTCCCTCCGAGGTCCTGGGCCTGCTTCTGATCGCCATCAAACGGCCGATCGAAACCTGGGACCAAAGCTTATTAAAGCTTGGTCTGCTTCAGGCCCGACAGCTGGCTCTTTCCTTGAGTCGCCAGGCCCTTGCCCGGCGCTTAACCCACCATCAGGCCCTGTTGAAACAGAAAATAGCCGGGAGAACTCAGGATTTGGAGCAGTCTAAAAGGGAACTGAAAACCATCCTGGATTCCATCAAAACAGGGGTTATTATTATAGATCAGGAAACGCATCAAATTATCGATGCCAATAAAACGGCCTTGGAAATTATAGGCCGCCCTAAAGAGGCGGTTCTGGATTCTTCCTGTCATTCCTTCTGTTCCCTGGAACATTCTGAATGCCCTGTGGGATCTAATCCAAAAAGCGGGTTGGAGCATTCGGAAACTCGCCTGTCTAAATCCGATGGAATATCCGTTCCGATTCTGAAGTCGGCGGTTCCGGTGATCATGGGAGGCCGCCCCTGTCTGATTGAAAGTTTTATTGACCTTTCGGAACGTAAAAACCTGGAAATGCAATTTTATCAATCGCAGAAAATGGAAGCCATCGGACGGTTGGTCGGAGGGGTGGCCCACGATTTCAACAATCTTTTGATGGCCATCATGGGTTATTGTGATCTGACCCTGATCGGAATGGGGAAAGACACTCCGACCCGGCCCTACGTAGAAGAGATTAATATGGCGGCCGACCGGGCCGCTTCCCTGACCCGTCAGCTATTGGCCTTGAGCCGCAGACAGGTGCTTCAACCTTCGGTGCTGGACCTGAACTCCGTACTCTCCGATATCAAAAAGATGCTCCTCCGTCTTATGGGAGAAGATATCGAATTGATTACCCGGCTGGAGGAGAACCTGGGGCCTGTCCTGGCCGATAAAGGGCAAATTGAGCAGGTGATCATGAATTTGACGGTCAATGCCCGGGACGCCATGCCCAAAGGGGGAAAACTCATCATTGAAACGTCCAATTGTAACTTGGATTTCCTCCAGGGGGAATGTCATCCGGTGGTCTCCCCCGGTCCTTACGTCGTCCTGACGGTCAGTGATACCGGAGAGGGCATGGACCAAAAAACCCAGTCTCAAATCTTTGAACCTTTCTTTACCACCAAGGGGGTTGGTCTGGGAACAGGCTTGGGCCTTTCCACCGTTTATGGAATTGTTAAACAAAGTGGTGGATATATACGGGTCTACAGCGAATTGGGGCGAGGAACAACCCTTAAAATATATCTCCCCCGGGCTTCAGAACCTCTGGGGAAAACCGAAATGATCTCCGCGCCGTTAACGGCCCCTCAGGGATCGGAAACCATTCTATTGATTGAAGATGAGGTTATTCTTCGAGAGTCAATTAAAGGAGGGCTGGAGATAATCGGTTATCAAGTCCTGGCCGCCGCCGACGGAGAGGAAGCTTTAACCATAGCCGAACATTTCCATGATCCCATCCATCTGCTGTTAACCGATATGGTTATGCCCGGTTTGAATGGACACCAGGTGGCTGAATCTTTAACGGCTGGCCATCCCGAAACCAGGGTCCTCTATATGTCCGGATACACGGACAACGCCTTTCTCCGTAACGGTCTCATTCAAGAAAAGGACGCCTTCCTTCAAAAACCTTTCACACCCAAAACTTTGGCTTTCAAAATCCGGGAAATATTGGACGCCCCGGCAAAAGATAAAGGCCCGTCCGGCACACCGCAATCAAAGAGCATTTCCATTAAGGTCTAAAGCCTCTCGCCTCTCGCCTCTCGCCTCTCGCCTCTCGCCTCATGCCTCATGCCTCCCCTCCCGGTCCGGCATTCCTGACCCTGGCGGAAACCTTGGATGAAAATTGTTTAAAATTTTCCCTGAACCTGGCGGCCAAATCACGAGCCTTGGCATCATATTCGCGGGGTTTGCGCCAGGTGGATCGGGGTTCAAGAATTTCCGTGGGCACTCCGTTGCAGGCTTGAGGGACCTGTAGCTGGAAAATAGGATCGGTCTGAGTAGGCACCTGGTCCAGCTTTCCGGCCAGAGCCTGGTGGATCATCGCCCGGGTGTGGGCAATCTTGATCCGCTCCCCCACCCCGAAAGGCCCGCCGGACAATCCGGTATTGACCAGCCAGCATTTCACCTGGTGGCTTTTAATTCGCTCCCCTAACAGTCCGGCATAAACCGTGGGGGGCAGGGCCATAAAGGGAGCTCCGAAACAGGTACTGAAGGTGGCCTGAGGTTCTTTCCCCAATCCCTTTTCCGTCCCGGCTACCTTGGCCGTATACCCGGAAAGGAACTGGTACATCGCCTGCTCCGGAGATAACTTGGCGATGGGTGGTAAAACGCCGAAGGCGTCATAAGTGAGCATAATAATGTTCCGGGGATGATCGGCCACTCCGGAACGAACCGCCCGGGCGATGTGACTGATGGGATAAGCGGCCCGGGTGTTTTCCGTCAGGGAGCCGTCATCCAGATCGATCCGGCGGGTCTCGGTGTCAATCCCCACGTTTTCCAGAATTGTCCCGAACTTCCGGGTGCACTCATAAATTTCAGGTTCGGCTTCCGGAGAAAGTCGAATGACTTTGGCGTAACATCCCCCTTCGAAGTTAAAGATTCCCTTATCGCTCCAGCCGTGCTCGTCGTCCCCGATCAGAAGCCGTTCCGCATCGGCGGAAAGGGTGGTCTTTCCGGTCCCGGACAGACCGAAAAAAACGGCCACATCTCCTTTCTCCCCCACATTGGCCGAGCAGTGCATGGAAAGGACTTTTTCCTGGGGATAGAGGTAGTTTAAGACGGTAAAGACGGATTTCTTAATCTCCCCGGCATAGCTGGTCCCGCCGATCAGGATCAACCTTTTTCCGAAATTGACAATAATAAAGGACTCGGAATTGGTCCCGTCCATTTCCGGCATGGCATGGAATTTGGGGACATTGATGATGGTGAATTTGGGGATATGATGCGCCAACTCCGACGAGTCTTTGATCTGAACAAACATATCCCGTGAAAAAAGATTATGCCAGGCGCTTTCGGTGATGATTCGGATCGGCACCTGATACTTGGGATCGGCCCCGGCAAAGCAATCCTGAACAAAAACATCCTTGCCCTGGAGATAGGCCAGCATCCGGAAATAAAGGACCTCAAACTTTTCCGGCTCCATGGGCACGTTGACCGGACTCCACCAGATCTTTTTTTCGCTGGTCTTTTCCCGAACGATCCGTTTATCGTTGGGAGAGCGCCCGGTATGGTGCCCGGTTCGCACGACAATAGGTCCCAAATGGGCCATGATCCCTTCCCGGCGGCGGACGATCTCTTCATAGAGGATCGGGGTGGACGGATTCCAGTAAATAGTCCCTACGTTTTTTATCCCATGATGCTCCAATCCGTAATGGGACTGCGGTTTTTTTATGTTCATGATTCTCTCCTTTTCCCTTCTTTTTATGAAGTGTAAGTCCTGCCGGTCCGATTCAAGGGTCTCACTATAGCATTTCTTGGAAGTTCTTTCAACCGGATCCCTTCTCCGGTAGTGTCCTAACTGGGGAGGACACTACCCCTTCTCAGACCATGGAATAGGGGAATAGGGGACGTTGGTTCTAAGTTGCATATTCAGGCTATCTCTTTTCGAGTAAAGTCCTGAAACTCATCCAACACATTCATGTTTAAGCAGATGTCCTTATCCTGCACCGGAACAAAATTTATTCGCTTGACCGGAAGGGCCTGAATCTGAAGATCAAGCCGGGCCAGAGGGGATGAGAGAGGGACATCAGCCAGGCGGCTCAGAAAGCCGCCACCCAGTAAAACAGGATGGCCGCCTTTGGATTGAAATCGGGGAATAGCCGCGTCAATGGAATGGCTAAAGGCCCCGGCCAGTTTTTCAAAGACCTCCTTTACCGGACAGGGCACATCGATG
The DNA here is from genome assembly GCA_964609705.1 of uncultured Thermodesulfobacteriota bacterium. Lineage (GTDB taxonomy): Bacteria > Desulfobacterota > RBG-13-43-22 > RBG-13-43-22 > RBG-13-43-22 > RBG-13-43-22. Next base: position 8,795 of record CAZSTT010000092.1, on the reverse strand, counting down.
GGCAGGATAAAAGCCTCGGGGATTTTGGGACCGCCCATAGAACGTTCGTCGTTCGTCGTTCGTCGTTCGTCGAAATTTGTTTCATTGGCGAGCAAAAAGGCAATAGCGGATTGAAGGGAGGAGAACTGGCCCTGTTCCGGGGTCGGATTGATGACCGCTGAAATTTCCAACCCGAGTTGCCTTACGGTTCCACCGACCGCTTTTTCCATCCAGGGAATCCGGGCAAAATATAGTTCCCGATGAAAACCCAGAACGATGATTGCCTGACGCCCGGAAGCGGCTTCGAATCGGCAGAGTTGTTCAGCCAGCCAAGGCCTTCCCTGATAATCCAACAGACCCTTGGGCGTCCCCATCCGGGAAGACCGGCCCCCGGCTAGAATGATCAAGGGAAAATCCCCGATTTCTTTTTTCATATTGAAGCTTCGGCACCAGATAAATTGGCCTTTGTATTTACACTGTCTCAATCATAACAAAGAATGGTCCCTGGTCAAAGCCTTTAATCGGAAAACCTTTAAGGTTGGCCTGTTGGTACAGGCTTCCCGTTAAAATAAAATTCACCTCCATCAACCCCCCGCAAAAAACTGCGGGCGCTGCTCCCCCTAACCGTACGATAACTCGGCTTAAATTCCAGGACATTCAGACTGCCTTCCCCGAAGGTAAGGTTAATTTCTTTATATACTTTTTCTCCCGGAAGCCCGAAAAATATCCTGTGAGAGCCGAGGGCCAGTCGTATTCTCTTGTTAAGCGTATATCTCATGCCTTCCCCTTCTTCGGTGCCATGGTTTTTCTTTCCGTTGGAAATGATTTCATCCTCCCCCTTTATCTTCCAGGTAATCGCTTGCCCATCGATGTTGATTAAGATGGGATATCCTTCCTGGCCATGGAAGGTATTTTCCGGTTCCATAAAATAATATCCTTCCAAATGGGTTTTAATCGAGGTCTTGATGATTAAATCAGCGAATCCCTTAGTCGAAATCCCTTCCTCCATGACTTCATAAAAGACATCCGTCTTTTCGCTTTGTGACTTCAGTCTAAGCTCCTTAGTAGCCAGACCGCAACCGGCCAGAGCACCAATCAAAACAAAAAGGACAAGCAATTTGATGAATATTTTCATGGTTCCCTTTCTCTCTTTTTATCCGGATTTACTGAAAACAGTAGCCCCAGTGGTTTGATCCCGCTTCGTTGATCCCCGGATCCTCGAACCCCCTTTAAAAGGAGGCAACCTGATCCCTGACCCTATAGCTAAATCGCATCTCTTCCTCTTTCATTGGTCCTTATCTTTATTATTTCTTCCACATTAACCACAAATATTTTCCCATCACCCGTATGCCCGGTATGAGAATATTTCTGAATGACGTTGATGACTTCATCGGCCAGATCATCCTCGACAACCACCTCCAATTTTATTCGTGGAACCAATTCGACCAGTTCGTAAAGAACTTTATCTCTGGCGTTCTTGGCCCGGCTTTTCCCGAACCCTCTGATATCGGACACCGTCACTCCCGGCAGTCCTTCAATTTTTTTTAGGGCTTCGGCAACTTCCAATAATTTGAATGGCCTTATGATTGCTTTTATCTCTTTCATAGCCTTATCCTTTTTGACAACCTTTCATGGAAAGATGAGTGGCTTGTCAGTCCATTAATTTACATTTCTTCTTCAACTTTTCTCTTTTCGAACCAGCCGTATACCGACGGGATAATTAACAAGGTCAGCAAAGTGGAAGTAATCAACCCCCCCACCACCACGGTGGCCAATGGTTTTTGAATTTCCGAACCCGTCCCGCCGGCCAGCAGCATCGGCATCAAACTAAAAATCGCTATCGACGCGGTCATCAATACCGGGCGCAACCGGTCAAGACTTCCTCTTCTGATTGCTTCCTGCAATTCAAATCCTTCCTCGCGCAGTTGAGCAATCCGCGATACCAGCACCAGTCCGTTCAATACGGCAACCCCGAACAGGACGATAAAACCCACAGATGCCGGAACGGACAGGTACTGCCCGGAAATAGTAAGAGAGAAGACCCCGCCGATTAAGGCAAAGGGGAGGTTGGAAATGACCAGCAGCGCCAGGCGAAGCGATCGGAAGGTCAGGTATAGGAGCAGCAGTATTAATCCGATGGACACAGGCCCGATGATCATCAGTTTCTTCATCGCCCTCTGCTGGTTTTCAAATTGTCCTCCCCAGGTAAGATAATAGCCGGAGGGCAGTTTGACTTTTTCCTGGATCTTCTGTTTCGCTTCTGCAACGAAACTGCCGATATCCCTTCCGCTTATATTCATCTCAATCCCGATTCTTCTGATTCCGTCCTGGCGGCTTATCTGGACCGGTCCTTCAATCATTTTCACCTCCGCTAATTGTCCCAGCGGAATATTCATCCCCGTTTTGGTTGGAACCAATATATTCTCAATCGTTACCAGTGAATTCCTTTTCTCTTCCGGCAGACGAACCGTTATGTCAAAACTCCGGTTCAGTTCATAAAATTTGGATGCCGATTTCCCGGCCACGGCTATTTCGATCAAATTTTGAACGTCCCTGATATTCAAACCATACCGAGCTATTCTTGCCCGGTCGATGTTGATCGTCAGGTACGGCTGCCCTGAGACTTTTTCCGTATTTAAATCGGTCCCTCCCTTGATGGAAGAAAGAACTCGGGTCATTTCTGCCGATTTATTTTTGAGCACGTCCATATCTTCACCGAATAGTTTAAGAATCAGCTGCGCCCGTGTTCCGGCAACCAGTTCATCAATCCGGCATTGTATCGGCTGGCTGAATCCGAAAGTGATCCCCGGAATGGACTCAAGAGATTTACGCATCTCATTGGTCAGCTCTTCTTTGGAAATATCCCGTTTCCATTGATTCCTTGGTTTGAATATCCCGACATATCCGGTTTTATCCGGGCCCCTGGTATCCAGGGCAATGCCGGTTTGTCCGGTTCGGGATACCACCACATCCAGTTCATCAAATTGTTTCAGCTTTTCCCCGGCCTGTTGATTGACTTCCATGGCTTTGGCCAGCGAAACACCGGGAAGCATGGCCACATCCATATCGAAGGAGCCTTCATCCATGGTCGGAATAAATTCCGTTCCTAATCTCGTTACCAGAAACAAAGAAGCCAACAAAAAAACTCCGGCAATACTGGGTATGATTATTTTATGGTTCAGGGCATATTTTAGAAGCGGCCAATAAGATTTACGGGCGACCTTCATAAGGATACTTTCTTTTTCCGGTCGCGGTTTCAGAAAAAGGAGGCAGAGAACCGGAATGACAAAGACAGAAAGGAATAAAGAGGCCAGAAGGGCGATCACGACGGTGATGGCCAGCGGTTCAAACATCTTTCCTTCAATTCCTGACAGGGAAAGAATGGGTATAAAAGTGATGGCGATAATCAGTTCACCAAAAATACTCGGTTTTCTGACTTCCATCACGGCCCTGAGCACCGTAAATAATTTGGAATGCTGATTCTCCGCTTCCCCCAAATGTCGCTGGACGTTTTCAACCTGGATAATGGTCGTGTCGATTATCATTCCGATGGAAATGGCCAGACCTCCGAGTGACATCAGATTGGCGCTTATCCCAACAATTCTCATCACCATAAAAGAGGCCAGCAGCGAAAGAGGTAAGGCAATCAGCACCACAAAACTTCCCCTGAAACTGTTCAGGAGGAGATAAAGGATAACCAGGACAAGAATGGCGCCTTCGAACAGGGCCTTGTTGACCGTGTTGACGCTGGCCTTCACAATTTCGCTTCTGTCGTAATAAGGAACGATCTTGATACCGTCCGGGAGCACATTGTTCTCATTGATTTCTTTGACTTTTTCCACTACCCGGCGAACAACGTCGCGGCTGTTTTCGCCCCGTAGCATCATGACGATTCCGCCGACAGCTTCCTCTTTGCCGTTTTTCATCGCCGCACCCATACGCACGGCTTCACCAATCATTACTTGAGCAACATCTTTTAAGTAGGTAGGCGTCCCATGTTCAGATTTGAGGACAATATTCTCGATGTCACTGATATCTCTGATCAACCCAACTCCGCGAACGATGTACTGATCGGTATTTTGCTCAAGTATGTTCCCGCCGACGTTTTGGTTATTTTGGCCGATAGCCCCATAAACATCGTCCACGGTTATGGCATACTTCACCAGTCTTTCAGGTGAGACCATGACCTGGTATTGCTTAAAATAACCACCGAAAGAATTTATTTCATTGACTCCGGCAACACTTTTCAACTGGGGGGTGATGACCCACTCCTGAAGCGTTCTCAGGTTAGTCAGGTAAGCGATCTTCTGAAGGGGATCTTTAGGTATTTTCCCTTCGAGAGTGTACTGATATATTTCCCCCATGGCCGTGGCGATCGGTCCCATGGCCACTTCAACCCCTTGGGGAACCTTTTCTCTCGCTTCGGCCAATCGTTCAAAGACCAGCTGGCGGGCAAAATAAATATTGACGTCATCTTTGAAAACAATGGTTACGATTGAGAGGCCGAATTTTGTAACCGAACGCATTTGCTCAATATCAGGCAAACCACGCATGGCCATCTCAATCGGGTAGGTGACATTTCGCTCGATCTCTATGGCCGATAGCCCATCGGCGTGGCTAATGACCTCAACCTGAATGTTGGTTACGTCCGGAAAAGCATCAATAGGCAACTTCAGATAAGAATACAATCCAAAGGCTATGATTAAAAGCGAAAGGACTATAACCGTTCCTTTTTGCTTTAATGTATAGGTAATTATTTTTTCTAACATTAGTGTCCATGCCCCTCAAGTTCACTTTTTTTGAGTTCCGACTTCAGGATAAAGGCGCCTTTGACGGCCACCGTATCTCCCTGTTTAATTCCGGCTGTAACCTCGAGGTTTTTCCCGAATGTCCGACCGGTCTGGACATCTCTTCTTTTAAATTGGTCCGGTGAGACCTGGACAAAGACATAGCGCTCCGCCCCGTCCATCACCACGGCCTCTCCCGGAATAGTGATGAGACGCTCGGCTCCGTCGGTTTTTCCTTCTATCAGGACGGTAGCAAACATACCGGGCTTAAGCAGACCGCCGGCATTGTCGATGGTGACCCGCGCTTTTTCGGTTCTGGTCTTCTCATCCACAACATCGGCGATGTAGGATATCTTTCCTTTAAAGGTCTTGTCCGGAAAGGCTGTTACCGACACTTTCACCCCGGTACCGACCCTGAGACGGGACATGTCTTTTTCATAGACATCGATAACCACCCAAAGCGTCGAAAGATCCGCCACCATAAAAAGCACCTTTTCAGAATTAACGAACTCGCCCTGGGTAACCGACTTTTCTATCACCACCCCGCCTACCGGGGAGGTGATAGGAATAAAGGGGTGGTTTCCGTTACTTTTGGTAGCGGCGAAGTGCGAAACATCAACACCCAGAATCCGGAAACGCTCCCGGGCCAGATTAATGTCCGCCTCGGCCTCTCCTAACTCCTGTCTTGCCCTGAGCACATCCTTTTCAGGGGATATCTTCTTCTGAAAAAGAGTCTCCTCCCTTTGGAGATTTTTCCGCGCCAGATCCACTTTCCCCTGCGCCTTACGGTAATCGGTCCAGATCTGATCGAGTTCCACACTATCGAGATAGGCCAGGGCCTGTCCCGCTTTGACCCTTTGACCTTGAACGGTTATCAGCTTGTCTATTTTACCCACTGCCCTGGAACTGACCTTGGAGACCCGGTCGGCGTTCAACTCAATAACCGCTGTGGCGGACATCGAAGCCGAAACATCTTCCGGCGACAGGGTTCTGACCTCGATCCCGGCCGTTTTTTGCTTCTCCGCCGAGAGAGTGACGGCATGGTCTTCGTGCTCCTCTTTTTCTCCCTGGTCTTTACCCACCGGAGGGGCGGCCTTTTCCTTGGCCGAATTATCGCCGCCTCCACAAGCGGTCAAAAAAACGAGTCCCAAAGCCAGGAAAAACAGGATAGCCATCCATGTCTGTTTTATTCTTATAAGGCGAGCAGGCTTCATTTATAATCACCTCCGATAGTCCTTTCCAGGGCATTCACGGCCCGTCGGGCCCGGAGTAAGGTTTCGAGATAGGCGAATTGCGCCTCCATGGACTCTTTCTGGGCCAGTCTAACGTTGAAAAACCCGATTTTCCCTTCCCGATAGGCCAAATTCAAAAGGGCCAGGTTTTCCAAAGATTTGTCCAATATCTCTTTTTTAAAAAGAGAAAGTTCCTTTTGGGAAGAGGCGACGGCGTTGAAGGCCTCTTCGAACTCCCGATTAATCGTTCTTTCCAGACCCGCCTGCTTTACCCGGGCTTGGGCGGCCCGGGCTTGGGCCTCTTTTTTTTCAGCCTGTTTTCTATCGAAAAGGGGGATGGAAAGGGAAAGGGAAAGTCCCAGGTCGTTTCTCAGCTCATCCCGGCTATAAAAGCCGCCCAGCACAATATTCGGGACCACGCTTCTCTTAGCCAGGTCTATGGCGGTCTTGGTTTTATCCACTTCTATCAAAGCGGCTTTCAAATCCGGCCGCTGCGACAGGATCGGTTTTAAGAGGTCCCCTTTTTCCGGGAAGGGAAGGAGGTCTGAGGAAAGGTCCCCATCGAGATCAAAGGGCCTATCCGTTTGGCTGCCCATCAATCCCTGCACTGCTAAACGGGATTCACGGTGTTCCCTGCCTGCGAGAAGGAGATCCTTTTTCGATTTGCCCAGCTCTACCTCGGCCAGGTTCACTTCCAGACCGGATACCTCACCAGCCTGAAACTTAATCCTGGTAAAATTAAGCAGATCCTCCTGTAAGGCCACCACTTGCCCGGCTAACTCTTCTTTCTTTTTGGCAGCCAGAGCCCGGGCAAAGGCGTCCTTTACCTCAAAGGAAAGTCCCCTTTCTTTATCCTCGATCTCCCAAGCGAGCCTGGACCGTTCCTTCTTGGCGATTTCAATCCTTAAGGCCCTTTGCCCGGCTATTTCAAATTCCTGAGAAAGCTTCAGCCCGTAATTGGTGTCTTTTCCGCCCCCTTCTTCACCAGCTCTGTCTTTAGCGGAAAGATTGCTTTCTATAACGGGGTTGGCGGCCAGGGGAAGTTCGGCCTTCAAAAGCCGCCCCTGGACAACCTCTTTTTCAAGCCTCAGGGCCTGAAGATCGGGGTTTTCCCTGAAAGCCTGCTTTACGGCTTCATGGACGGTCATCGGACAGGCGTTTCCAATCGGAAATAAGGCCAAAAGTGCCAGGAAAATTATCTTCTTCAACATTAGGATATACCTCGATTGACTTAAAAATTGGCAGGACCGGATAAAATATCAGCCTGCCCCTATAGGTTCTTATTGATTAAAGGATAATAATGGGGCCCGGATAAGCCCGGTAAGGACTCATCGCTTCTCGGGCATCTTGTAGGATATTAGCTTTTGGGCGGCTTGGATTTTAAAAAGATGGGCTCTAAAAGAGCAAGAGGTTCTTTCTGGAAAAGAAAAGAGGTTGGAAAGGATATAAAATCGAGCGGGGAATGACTGATTATCCCGAAGGTATTAAAGACACAAAAGGGACAAGGGATATCGCCTCTTTCGCTACGGTGGTCCGAAGAGGCCTTGGTGTAGACGGTAAAACCACAGGGTGATAGGACCCTAATCGTATCCGCTGTTGTCAGATAACTTTCCGGTGAATTTCTTTGGGGAAAAATTAAATGACAATCGTCGCAGGCCACCGCATCCAGAAAGGGTGCCAGGGTAACCGTAATCACAATAAGCGCGGCCAGTAATTTATTAATCAGGCTTTTATTCGGCATAATTCAATGGTCACAATTTTCCAATAGATAAAAGATATATTCCGTCAATCTGTTTGTCAATACATCCGGAGATTAATCTCAAAAAAATAGAGACAATCAACAGGAAGTCCCCGGCTCCTGGATGAACCCTCCTTCCCGAGATGAATGATCTTTTCCCTTTTCTAAAAAGTCCTCTCCCTGGTCACCAGGGCCGGGACCATTTTCTGAAACCGCTTCTTTAATCGAATCCTGTTCCAATAGGTGATCGGGGCCTTGGACCCTTTAATCTTTCCGGAGAGGGCAGCCTCCGGTTCATAGAGAAAATCAAGAACATGATGGGTGGGAGTCAATCGGTTAAGGTGGGTTACACATCCTGCACAATAAGTCAGGATTTGTTTCCCCCGGGTCTCCGATTTAATCGCATTTCCCCAACTTCCAGCCAATTCCGGAGCGATAAACCCAACCGCTCCGCCTTCGCCGCAACAGAGGGTGTTGGCTCCCCGTTGTTCCATTTCTTCAATGGATATACCTTGGTTCAGGATCAGATTTCTGACGGCATCCTGGATGGGTTTTTCAAAACGGGTGACACAAGGGTCATGAACGGTGACTGTTCCTTGGATTCCTCTCTTTTCAATAGGCCTGCCTTCTGTCAGAATTTCATAAACCGTTTTTACCTGCAAGGGGTCTCCGTATTCCTTAAACATTTTATAACAGTTAGGACAGGCCACCAGGACCGTTTGGACGCCCTGGTCGAGCAGATAACCCTTCATCTCGCCGAACATGGCCTGGAAATACTCCTCCCTTCCGAGATCATGGGAAGGTTTAGTGCAACAATCCAGGACCACCCCCAAATCAGGGAACCTCTTAATCAGATGTTCATAAAGCGTAAAGACCGTTGCCGGTCTGTTCCCCGGTAAAGCACAACCGGGAAATAATATCGTCTGGCACCCCCTGGGAAGGCCATACCAGGTGTATCTCGGGGAGATTCCCCGTTTTTCATATTTCAGTAAAGACCGGTGTTCCGGAAATGGCCCTTGGCCCAGGAGCACCGCCTCCCGACGCATTTCCAGAAACATC
>CAZSTT010000091.1:6652-13612 GCA_964609705.1 uncultured Thermodesulfobacteriota bacterium | reverse complement strand
GCCGTAAGTTAAATAACTTCCGGAGTATTAAGTTATTCCGACAAAGAAAAAGGGCCTACCCTGTTTCGGATAAGCCCCTTGATTTATTTAAAAAACGTGGTGCCGAGACCCAGAATCGAACTGGGGACACGCGGATTTTCAGTCCGCTGCTCTACCGACTGAGCTATCTCGGCACAGATGGAGACTTAATCGTTTCTGGAAAATTTGTCAAGCAAAAAAACCCGGCTCCAGGGGGCCTATCATTGATCCCGTTTTTTAGAAAGACTACTAAGATCCAAGCCTTCTAGGATTAACCCCAATCCCTCTTCTTTGGGAAGGGAATTTTTTTGTTCCCGGGGAGCAGCCTCCATATCAGAAGGGATTGAAATATCCAGCGAAAGCCCTTGACTGAGGTCAATCTCCGGTTTTTTGGGAAGAACCGAACTATGGGATTTTATGGTCGCCTCCTCCCCTTCCAGCCTCTTTTGTTTTTGGGCTATGATCGGCATCCGTTCCATGATTTCCTGAAATGAAATCGGGTTGGGCCGTATGTCCGGAAGGTTCAGCTGTTGCCTTTCTCCGGTCAAATCGGTTCTGCATTTGACGCACTGATCCAGGTAATCAAAACTGATATAGCCGCAATTGGGACAGCGCATAATCTCCTCCTTTTTTATCAGGCTTCTTATATTGATTATCGGAGAACTTATTTCAAACTTTAGTGCGAAGTTTGGAATCGAGAATGTGGAAATCAAGTTAATTATTTTTTGCTGATCCCATATCTCCCCAAAGATATTGAAGGAGGCAGATCAGGGCCAGGGCGGCGGTTTCCGATCGTAAAATCCGGGGGCCTAAAGAAACAGAGACAAACCCTTTCTCCTGAGCCTGCCGGACTTCCTCTTTCCGAAAACCCCCTTCAGGTCCAATTAAGGCTAACGCCGTTTCCGAAGAGATGGGTTGCTGTTCAAGTTCTTTCAGGGTCCGCGATGATTCTTCCTCATAGGGAATCAGCTTGAGTTTCTGATGGCTTTCCTCAAGGAGGCCGAAAAAAGGGACAACGGGAAAAAGCTCGGGCAGAATATTTCTTTCACATTGTTTGGCCGCTTCAACGATAATCTTTTTCCAGCGTTTAATTCGGGATTCCAGGTCTGTTTTCTCAAAATTCAGGCGGCTATACGCTGAATAGAAGGGGCGGAAAGCAAAAACCCCCAATTCCGTCCCTTTTTGGAGAATCCATTCAAAATGCTGGGGCCGGATAATGGGCAATCCCAGAGTAACCTGAAGAGGGGATTCCCTCATAGTCGCCTGTTGCTCCAAAATTTCAAAATAAACACGGTCGCCGCTGATGGAGGCAATCACGGCCTGATATTCCTGATGAGAATTATCAAAAAGCAGGAACCGGTCTCCTTTCTTCATCCGCAGAACCTGAAAAATATGTTTGGCTTCGTCTCCCTGAAGGTAAGGATTGGGGACCTGAAGTTGATCCGGCGTTATATAAAATCGGCGCATGGGTTATTGTATCAGGTTATTTGGTCGAAAGGTTCGCGGAAAGACTCATTTATTACAGGTTGCTCAAAAAGGTCCAGATACAAGGCGCCCGAAATCCCGAGGAATGAGGCGTACATAGACGTACGCCGCAATGACGAGGGGTAAGGGCAATCCCGCCGTTGGCGGGATAGATGGGCCTTTTTCAGCAACCTGTTAATTATGGATTTACATGAAATACAACACAAGCCCATTCTTCTTCAAGGATCAGGAGTTGAAGAGGCATTTTTTCCCGCCCAAAAGCCCTGATCAAATCCCTGGCCTGCGAGCCAAGAATCCCTGAAGTTATCAGAATCCCTCCGGAGGACAACAGTTTTTTGAAAATTCCGGCCATAGGAATCAGGTCATTAGAGGTCAGGTTGGCCAGGATCAGGGAAAAGGGGCCGCTGACATTTTCCGGGGTAACCAATTCCACCTGAATTCGATCTTCCATCTTGTTCAGAAGTACATGGGCCTTCGCGGCTTCTACGGCCAGAGGGTCATTATCGATAGCCAGCACGGACCTAGCCCGGAAACAAGCGGCGGTCAGGGCCAGGATTCCGCTCCCGGTTCCCACATCCAGGACCCTGGAAAAAAGAAAGTCGGACAAATTCGGGTCTTCGGCCAGCGACTCCATGGTCTTCAGGCAAAGCCGGGTGCTGACATGCCCTCCCGTGCCAAAAGCCTGGCCCGGATCAAGCCACAAAACCATCTCATCCGGTTGGGCGTCATAAGTCTCCCAGGTGGGACAAATGATAATCTTGGAACATACCCGAAGGGGTTTGAAAAATTGCTTAAAGCTTTCCTGCCAATTTTCATCAAATATCTGACAAAGATTCCAGATCGGAGGCGGGAAATCCGGGAAGTAAGAATACAGCCGGGCTATTTGATTTTTCAGTTTTACCAGACTGTCTCGGAAGGAATCGTCCTTCGGCAAATAGGCCTTGAGACGGGACGGCCCCTGAATTCCTTCCTGCCCTTCCTCGGTAAAAGAACCCTGGCCGGTTTCTTCAAATATGATCGAACTGCAGGATTCCGACAACTGCGGGGAAACCGTTAAATTAATCTCGATCCAGGAAAGAGGGTTTGGCATAACGAACGGTCCATTTGACAGAATAGAGAATACCTTGTATTCTACATAATCAGGTTTTTAAAAGCAATTGGATTCCAAAATAGGGTTCGAGGATTCAAGGAGCCAAGGGTTCAAGGGTTTTAACTTCCCTTCCTTTCACGACTCGGCTGAGCCTTTTCGACAAAACCTGTCGACGAGCTCAAGTCGTGTCGGTCAAGGCCCAGAGCGGACTCGACCTGAGCTCGCCGCAAGCCTTGAAACCTTGCCCCCTTGGCTCCTTGAACCTTTAGAATATTATTCATATTTTGTGGTGTCCGAAAGGGGTTTGATGGTTTTGCGAGAACTCCGAAGCAACGAAAGACAAAGAGAGGAAACATGAATCCGGACCGTTTAAAAGATCTTTTAAATCAAGTCAAAATGGGCGAGGTATCTGTAGAGCAAGCCGTAAAAAAAATGAAACACCTGCCTTTTGAAGATATCGATTTTGCCCGGATTGATCATCATCGGTCCTTACGAAAAGGCTTCCCCGAGGTCATTTTCGGGGAAGGGAAGACGGACCGACAAATCATGGACATCATGGCCCGGATGAAAAAAAACAAGGACAATATCCTGGTCACCCGTTTGGATGCCTCCAAGGCGGCCAAGGTCTGCAAGCGATTCCCCGAGGCCTCCTACCACCCTCTCTCCAGGGTATTGACCTGCCTTACCAAACCGGTAAAAACCCAGGAAACCCGGGGATTGGTCCTGGTTATTTCCGCGGGCACCTCCGATATGCCGGTAGCTGAAGAAGCCCTGCTCACGGCCCAAGTCATGGGCAATCCCGTCGAGTATTTATATGATGTGGGGATTGCCGGTCTTCATCGTTTGATGGCCAAACAGGAAAAAATCTTATCGGCTTCGGTTTTGATTGTCGTGGCCGGGATGGAAGGGGCTCTGCCCAGTGTGGTCGGTGGTTTGGTGGACCGCCCGGTCATTGCCGTTCCCACCAGTATAGGGTACGGGGCCAGCTTTAACGGCCTGGCCGCCCTGCTGGGCATGCTTAATTCCTGCGCCTCAGGCGTAGCGGTGGTCAATATCGACAACGGCTTCGGCGCCGGCTACCTGGCTACGTTGATCAACAGACCATGAGACGAGTTTGATCGTCACAAGCCTAACCCGGATAAGCTGGAATTCAAAATTGCAAAGTGCAAAGTGCAAAATGCAAATTTATGGAAAACGATCGTCCCAAAATAATCGATGGATCCTCTCCTTCGATATTTCTGACTGAACCAAGTATGGCACCCGTCTGCCTTTGGCCTTTTTTTATTCTTGATTATGTCTTTCCTTTTTTTTATACTTCAATAATAGAGAAATTCTTATCAATAAGATATTCCCTCATCCCAAACGACAAACACTTTTTTCTTTTCATTCCCGTCTTGCCTTAAGTGTGGGACAGACGGAGTCGGAATTTCGGGAGATAGAATCTGGAATCATCATGTTTTGGGAAAATACTTTTACGAAGAAAATGCGGAGGAAAGCATGTCAAAAGATACCTCTTTAAATTTAAACGAATTATTCTACCCCAAAAGCCTGGCTGTTGTAGGGGCTTCCCCCAAAAGAGGGTACTTGAACCGATGGGGCGGGAACACCTTTATTGAAGGAGCGATTAATCTGAACTTTCCGGGTAACATTTATCCGGTCCACCCGAAAGCAGAAACCATCCTGGGCATCAAGGCTTATAAAAGTATCCGGGATATCCCTGGTGAAATCGATCTGGCTATATTCAGTATTCCCTTTTCGGCCGTCCTGCCGGTTATGGAAGATTGTGTGGCCAAAAAAGTTAAATTCGTCCATCTTTTTACAGCCGGGTTCAGCGAGACCGGTCGGCCGGAGCTGGCAGAAATTGAAAGAAAATTGATCGCCCTGGCCAAGGAAGGCGGGATCCGGATAGTCGGACCCAACTGTATGGGCCTTTATTGTCCCGAGGGGGGCCTGGCCTGGACCAGCGAATTCCCAAGAACACCCGGAACGATTGGATTTGTTTCTCAGAGTGGCCAGTTGGCCGGCCATTTTGTTCAGGAAGGGGGAGACCAGCGCCTGCGTTTCAGTAAAGTCGTCAGTTTCGGGAATGCCGCCGATCTCAAGGCCCATGATTTCCTGGAATACCTGGCTCAGGATGAAAAGACCAAAATTATCGGGGCCTATATCGAGGGCCTAAAAGATGGGCGTGCCTTTTTCGAGGTAGCCCGGAGAATAACTCAAAAAAAGCCAATGGTGGTCTGGAAAGGCGGTCAGACCGAAGGCGGAGCCAGGGCCACCCAGTCCCACACCGGCTCCCTGGCCGGATCCATGCAAATTTGGAAAGCCCTCTGTCACCAGACCGGCATTATCTCCGTGAATTCCCTGGAGGAGCTTATCTCCACTATCGGGGCCTTACAGAGACTCCCCTTGCCCACCGGCTTGAATGTCGCCATCCTGGGCGGGGCCGGGGGTGGTTCGGTCACTATGACCGATCTGGCCGAAAAAGAGGGATTAAAAGTCCCGCACCTGACCGACAAGACCATTCGTGCCCTGGAGGAGTTTGTCCCGGTTCAGGGAAACAGCGCCAAGAATCCTCTTGATATTTTGGGGGCCCTGTTCGGGGGAGGACCAAAAATATTTGCCAGGCTCTTTGAACTTCTGCGGGATGATCCCAATATCGACGCCCTCATCTTCTCACAAAATATCGACATGTTTTTCAGGAGACTCGACCGTTCTTTCCTGGATGATTTTATAAAAATGACGGCTAACAGCATGCATCAACTTGGAAAACCACTTTACCTCGTCCTGGGAAAGGCCCGCTCCCTGGAAGGAGAGGCCCTGCGTCAGGATGTGGAAACAAGGTATCACCATTATAATATGGCGACCTTTTCCTCCTTTACTCAGGCGGCCCGTGTCTACTATAACATGAAAATGTACAGAGATTTTCTTTCCTCCCATAATCTTCCGATCCCGGCTTTTCCCCAAAGTCTGTAATTCGGGTTTTTTTCCGGGGGAAAATTCTTTTCAAAGCAGTGCGCTTAAAATCAGACCTGTCCTCTGGGTTATCTTGCTGGAAAAAATTTGATAAAAAACAGGACCGCCTGTCCGGGGTCCTTTTTTTTATAAAGGATAAATACCAATGAAAAAGAAAATCTTTTACGGTTGGTGGATCGTTATTGTCACCAATATCATCTGCATGCTGGGTTTCGGGACCTGGCTCTACAGCTTCGGCGTCTTTTTCAAACCCATGATGGCGGAATTCGGCTGGTCCCGGGCTATGACTTCATTAGCGGCTTCTTTAAGGAGTATCGAGGGTGGCGTAGCCGGTCCGGTTGTCGGATGGGCCGTGGACAGATACGGTGCCCGCAAAGTTATCTTCTCCGGGGGCCTGGTGTCCGGACTGGGTTTCTGTCTGATGCCTTTTGTTAATTCCCTGCTCAGTTTCTATCTGATTTATGGTGTTTTGATCTCGATCGGTATGAGCGCCATGCTTTACATTCCGGCCTTTGTGGTCGTTGCCAAATGGTTTTCCCGCAAGCTTTCCCGGGCGCTTTCGGTCCTGGCTGTGGGCGCCGGACTGGGCGGTCTGGTCTTTGCCCCCATATCCGCCTTTATTATTCAACATTATGGCTGGCGTATGGCCTTTTTAATTATCGGTGTCACTATCTGGGTGGTTGTTCTGCCGTTAACTTTCGTTATCAAGGAAGACCCCCAATCCATGGGTCTGAAACCTGACGGAGATTTGAAAAAGAAAAAAGAGAGCGAGCCTGACTCTGGAAACAAAATCCTGATCGAAGACCAGACAAAAACAGAACAAGCGACTGATCTCACTCTTAAACAGGCCCTGGGTTCTTCAGCCTTCTGGCTCATCTGCCTCGCCTTCTTTTTTCAAAACATATCCCACTCGGCGGTCTTTGTTCATGCTGTTCCGGCCCTTACCGATGCCGGGATTTCGGTTGAAAAAGCGGCCCTGGCTATTGGATACCTGACGACGGTCAGCATCGTCGGAAGGTTGGGGTTGGGTTATCTCGGTGATTTTATGGATAAACGATACCTGTTTTTAATCTCCTTTGCCTTGATGGGGAGCGGTATGCTGGTGTTGATGAACGCCAGGGACATGGTAACGGTCTATATTTTTATCGTCCTGTTCGGCATTGGTTTCGGCTCCACCGTTCCCCTGATGGCCGCCATGCGGGCCGAATATTTCGGCCGGGCTGCCCTGGGCAAAATCCAGGGCTTCATGTCCCCGGTAACCATGTTCGCCGGGGCCTTGGGGCCTTTCACTGCCGGCTACCTCTTTGATAAAACCGGAACCTACCGGACCGCCTTTCTGGTTATGGGTTTGGTAACGTTTTTAGGGGGAGTGATCATGCTTTTTGCCAAACCGG
>CAZSTT010000091.1:0-6552 GCA_964609705.1 uncultured Thermodesulfobacteriota bacterium | reverse complement strand
AATAGTGGATAAAAATATATATTGACATTATCTTTTCATAAGTTAAAATTTTAAATAAAGGATATCTTTTGTTTGAAAAGCTTCAGAAGCTATCTCTTCTCCTGCACTCCCTTGGATTTATTAAGAAGATATCCTGTATCGCAAAACAAACCCAGGATCTATTTTAAGTCCGAAACCAACCCTCTTCCAGGCAATATACCAAAAAATTTCAACCAAAGAACAAACCCCCATTAGATAAAGGAGACAGGCGATGAAGAAGAAAATTTTTTTCTCTTTATTGGGTGTGATGCTTCTGGTGCTAATCCCAGGGGCATTATGGGCGAACAGTCAAAATGATTTGTCGAAAGACACCCCAGCCATCCTGGTGTCTTTGGGCCAGGCCAACGCCATCCCCCTGGATGACATGGCGACCGCTGCTGTGCGAGGTCAGGCACAGTATGTATTGGTCAAGGTCTTTGGGCTCAATATGTTTGATTTCGGTCGCGGCGTGCAATGGACCTGGAATCCATTGGGGTATCGTTACGGAAATTGGGGCGGCCCAGGATACGGCGCAGGTTCAACAGTTGACCAAATGGACTTTTATTTCAGCATCCACGATGGCTATTATTCAACGCCTAACAGTGCGGCTGTGAGACTTCAAGCCGATAAAGATTTACGTGATGCTCTCTTATCGCTCCCATATACTTTAGATGGAAGATACTCAGGGGATTGGGGACAAATCTATGTAACATCACCAGCTGACGCACCCGAAAGCGTCAACGTATTTGGCCTTAGTTTGATAGGAGGCAAAATTTTCAGCGGTTGGAAAGAAATGCCCTATACCGAGTATTCCCGCCGGGAGGCCGTATATGGAATTCAACTCATGATTCTTGGTAAGTCAGTCCTTAGATTAAATTAAATTTTATCCAATCACTTTTTGCTGAATCCCGCGGGTTGAATTTAAAACCCGCGGGATTCAGCGAATCCAGGTTCACCAAGATTTCCTAAACTCCAATCAGGCTCGGTATGCGATTCTCTGTTCTTAAAGGACTTGTATTATTATTGATCAATGGGTGTTTGGGAATCGGGCTGCAGCAGGCCGGCGCCGATGTGGTGTTTTTAACGAATGGTGATCGTATCAGTGGAAATTCAATCACCTTATCTCCATCCGGGGTTCAAATTTCCACCCCTCATCTCGGTTCCTTTCCCATTGAGCGCAAATATATTCAAACGTTAGCCACGGATAACCAGGCGGTGTTGGAATTAGTTTCGGGAGAACGGATTATCGGCAGGATCTTGCCCGGAGAAGGGACGATGATAGCCGTTCAATCCGAAATTCTTGGCATCCGCGTCCTGGCCCTTGATGCAATAAAGATCGTTTATCCCCTTGCATCGGATGAACCGCCCCGTTTAAAAGCCTCCCCTGATCGTTTGCAAAATAATCCAAAAACCGGAACGGGCAAATCGGACTGGAATAACGAGACCACCCGTCTGTCGGCCCAGCTGCAGGATATCCGCGGCAAGGGCTCAGAGTCTTTGAAAGTAACGGATCACCCGGCCGCAAAATCTACTGAGGAAACCAGCCAGACCCAACCAATCGGCCAGAAGCCGGAAGATGAACAGGATATCAGGAAAATTTTTCTTCGACAAAACACCGTTTTGCTGCGGCCGCTGCAGGCCGAAATCGAGGGGGGATTTAACTACCTTAGCAGTCAATCGGTTTCCTCAGTTGCCAATTTCAAGTTCCGCCAGTTTCAAATACCCCTGACCCTCAGACTCGGCCTTCTGGATCGAACCGAAGGTTTCCTGGCCCTGCCTTTTTCCTTCGCCCAGCAGGAACTGTCCTTTGCCGACAGCAGCACCAAAAAGGATAAAGCCGGGATCGGAGATGCCACGGCTGGACTGAACTTTAATATATTCCGAGAAAATGCCCGCTGGCCGGAGATCATCTCCTCCATTCGCATAAAGACTCCGACAGGAGAGGCACCCCAGGAGGCGGGATTGTCGCTTGGCTCCGGTCATTGGTCCGGAGCGGTTGGACTGCAATTCATTAAGACTTCTGACCCGGTTGTTATATTCTGGGGATTTCAATATACCCATGAATTCGCGGCGCGGCACTTTTATAACGACGGAACTCATGATGTCCAGCCGGGAGAAACGATCGGGTATAACTTTGGTTTTGGATTCGCCGTGAATGAAAATGTCTCCCTGAGCTCCCAGGTATCCGGAAGCTTTCAATGGGAAACTCGGTCCGATGGAACTACCGTTTCCGGTTCTTCCAGTGAACCGGCTTCTTTGCGAGCGGCCTTGACTTATCGAATTTCAAAAAAAAGTTATATCGAGCCATCCGTAACCATCGGTTTTAATAACGATACGCCGAATTTCATTATAGGCCTTTCCGCCACCCGCCGTTTCTAAATCAGGTCAAGAGTATGAAGAGGCTGACTTTTGTTTGTGGAGTGTTTGTTGTCGCTACGGCACTTTATGGCTGCGCCGCGCCGACGCACTCACTTGAGGGTTCTGTGATGCCCTTGAAGGCCGGTGGGATCAGGACCGATCAGTCCTTAATTTCCTGGAAAGAGTTGCGCGACCGAAACGTGGTCATCCAGAAATTTGATTACTCTTGCGGGGCCGGAGCGTTAGCCACTCTGATGCGTTATTACTTCGGAGATATGGTGGAGGAGGAAGAGATTCTACTGAGCATTCTCAAACCGATGAGCCAGGAGGAGGTCCGGGACCGGGAGAAAAACGGACTTTCCCTGCTTGACCTGAAGCGTTGTGCCGAGCAAAGGGGTTACCAGGCAGCCGGGGTGAAGTTGAAGTATGCGAGTTTACCCAGGTTGAAAGGGCCGGTGCTCATACATTTGGAGCGAGAGGATTACAAACATTTCGCTGTCTTGAAAGGAGCGCGGGGGGATCGCATTTTCCTGGCGGACCCCAGTCGCGGCAATATTCGAATGTCCGTGGATCGTTTCGCCAAGGAATGGTCGGGAATAGCCTTGATTCTGGGTAAGAGTGGTTTCGGTCTTCCGCAAAAATACCCTCTGGCCCTGGATGACCAGGAACCTGTTCAGAACGAATTGCTTGAAGCCAGAAAATCTCTTTATGTAAAATAAGATAAACGAGGTCCTCTTTTTAAGGCAGGATCAAACCCAAGTTTTTTCTCCTTGACCCGAATCGCCTTTCCAATTTATACTTTTTTTATCCCAAACGCTTTTTCAGGCCATTTCCTGAAGGTAACACCTGATTGGTTTCCGCACTGAAATCCAGCTAAGAAAAAGAAAATATTCCAACCGATGGAAATTGAATTCTTTAAGCCTTATAAAGGAGAAAAATATGAATCCTTTTACCCAGTTTATCATTCTTCCTGTTGTCTCCCTGGCCCTGACTTTATGGGGCGGAACCGCCCTTCCCGCCCCGGTTAAGGCCCTATGTCCTCCAAAGGATATAATCCAGCAGGGGGTCCAAAAAACCTTTCCAAAATTACAATTTGAGATCGGCAGTATTGAACCAAGTAAAGCCAAGGGCCTCTGTCAGATTCAGCTGAAGATAGGGCCTCAATATAATATCCTCTACACCGATTCTCAGGGGGAGTTTTTGTTGGCCGGAAATCTTCACGAGTCGAAGACCGGCAAGAACCTGACCCAGGAAACCTTTCAACTGATGAACCGGCTGACTCCGGAGGAGCTTCATCAATTGGAATCCCTAACGGCCTTCACATTGGGCCAAGGAAAAAAGATGGTTTTTCTGGTCACCGATCCTCAGTGTCCTTTTTGCAAACAGGCTGAATCTTTGATAAAGAAACTAATCCCCAAAGAGGATCTGTCGGTCCGGTTTTTATTCTTCCCCCTGGACTCCCATAAGGGGGCCAGGGAACAATGTATTTCCATTCTCTGTGACAATAAAGGAATCCAGGGCTTTGACAGCGGTTACCGATCGGACAACCAGTGTTCGGAGGGGACTCAAAAAGTGAATAACACCATTGCTTTTCTCAAGAAAAAAGGGATTAATTCAACTCCAACCTTTATTTTTATGGATGGGATCTACCAATCCGGGGTGCCGACCGAGGAGGTATTTCGGAATCGATTAGAACAGTCGAAAACCCTTTCCAAATGATCCTCCGGTTTGGGAGTACTCCATCCGGTTCCCTAGAAAAGGTTAATTCATATACCGGGCTGACCACCGAGATTCCCAATAATGGAAACCACTTAGAAAGGGAGGCGTCCGCCCTGAAAAACCTGAAAGGTGTAAACTGGAGAAATAAGTGAAATCACTGAACGAATTTATCAAAGGCATTCAGCCTATTAACCGGTCTTTGGAACCTGCCATCCGAGGCCACCTGGATCAACTGACCAAGCCTCCTAAAAGCCTGGGCCGGTTGGAAGATCTGGCGACCCAGTACTGCCTGGTCACCGACACTTCAAAGCCCCACCTGGGAAGGAAAAAAATTTTTACCTTCGCCGGGGATCATGGGGTGGCTGAAGAAGGGGTATCCGCTTATCCCCAGGAAGTGACCCCCCAGATGGTCAGAAATATGTTGGCCGGAGGGGCGGCGGTAAACGTCCTGGCCGGCCATGCCGGAGCGGAGCTGGCTGTGATTGATATCGGGGTGGCTGATCCCCTGACCGATGCCCCGGGTCTTATCCGTCGAAAAATAAAATCCGGCACTGACAACATTGCCGCCGGCCCGGCCATGAGCCTTGAAGAAGCCAGGCAGGCCATAGAAACCGGAATCGAAATGGCCCGTTCCGCTGCCGAAGACGGGGTTACCTTGATCGGTACGGGGGAGATGGGTATCGCCAATACCACCCCTTCTTCAGCCTTGTTTGCCGCCTTGCTCCCTTGCCCGGTGGAAGATATTACCGGACGTGGTACCGGGATTAACGACGCCGGTTTGGTCAAAAAGGTAGAAGTGATAAAAAGGGCCTTGAAAGTTAATCAGGATATCTGCACAAATCCCCTAAGTACCCTGGCAGCCCTGGGAGGAATGGAAATCGCCGCGATCAGCGGCCTTTGTCTGGGTGCGGCTTCGGCCCGGATCCCCCTGGTGGTGGATGGGTTTATTTCTTCCGCCGGGGCCCTGGTTGCCTGCAGATTATGTCCGACAGTCAAGGATTATCTTTTTTTTAGCCACCTGTCTGAAGAAGCCGGCCATGCTACTTTTTTGAGAATTTTTAAAGTGGACCCCATTCTGGATTTGAGGATGCGCCTGGGAGAAGGGACTGGAGCGGCCCTGGCTATGACCGTTATTGAGGCGGCTGTAAAAATTTACAATGGTATGGCCACCTTCGCTTCCGCCGGGGTACGAGAAAAGGAGTGAAGTGCGAGGCTGAGGCGGAAAGAATAAAACCTTATATTGAAGGACTCAATTCTCTCGCCCCTCGCCTCTTGCCCGATTATTAAAACCGGAGCGAAATCCCCACATAGGGTCCACCCAGTTTTACCCTGGCATAGTCCGGGTCGTCCCGGGCATCAATATCGACCAGCCGGTATCCCCCACTGATAGTGAAGTTTTTAAAAGGGATATACTTGATGCCGGCTTCGCCTTCCCATATCGTTCCATATTTTCCGGCCGGCAGTCCGGAGATTTCAGCAAAAATATTTAAGAAAGGCATTGGATTGATGTCCATGGCTAAGCCCAAGGTAGGAAGCCAGGCGGAAAAATCCCAACTGTTATCAATTCCCAGATCCGGGGCCGCCAGGGAAACATCTCCCTGTACCCCTTTGATTTCAAACAGGGTTCCGAATTTAAATTTTCCCCCTTCCACATTGACAAACTGATAAGCCCACCCGAAACGCAGATACTGGAGATTGAGCGCGGCAACAACCCGGGTGTTTGCGGAGTAGGTTCCCCCGGCGAATTCCACGGTTTTTCTAATAGTAGAGTCGGTATCGTAGCGGATGGGGGTGTAATTTAAGGTCAACCGATGATTCGGGTTGATGAAAAAACTAAACCGGCCGGAGGGAAAATTCTTATCCCCCAGGCCCAAATCTGATTTCAGGTTGATATCCGTACCCCTGTCCCGCTCGATCACCTTGGCTTCGGCGGATAAATTAGTCATCCAATAACGACCTTCAAATTCAACAACCTCATCTTGGCCAAAAACCGTACTCGCTGCTAAAAGACAAAGGACCAATCCCCAAATCAGATTCTTCAACATTTTCATTCCCTCCTATAATTCTAAAATAAAACCAAGAAGCCAGAATTCAGAATAAAAGCTCTTAACCCCTTTGTCATTATTTTTTTAAGTTTCCTCGGAGCCCCAAGAGGTATAAGGCTTAATAGGTGACCTCATCTTCCTTTTTCCACGGGGGGTAAACCATGCATAAAAACGTTAATTCACAGGTTCCGGTATTTTGGATGAATTGTTTTTTGTTGGGAGGGATATATATGGTCAGACCGGGGTAGACGGGAGCGGATTCCTGTTCAATATGAATAATCCCTTCCCCTTCCAAAACAAAAAATATCTCGGTCGAAGTTAAGAGTTTATGAATCAGGGTGCTTTCCCCGGGTTTAACTTTGGCGTGGGCCAGGCTAAATCCTATCTGAAGCGGCAAGCCTTGATGATCGGG
>CAZSTT010000090.1:1231-13627 GCA_964609705.1 uncultured Thermodesulfobacteriota bacterium | reverse complement strand
GAGGTCATGCTTGGGTTACTGGATAAACCACCGGCCCAGGACTATATCCCGGCCGCCTTTTTTATTCATTTCGAAGAATCTTTTCGTTTGGGTCCGGCCGCGGTGGAAAAGCATCTGGAATATTTCCGCTATACCGGCATGGATTTTGTTAAGATTCAATATGAACGGACCTTTCCGCCGATCGGGGAAATTAAAAAGCCGGAAGACTGGGGAAAGATGCCTCTCTATCCATTGGATTTTTACCAACCCCAACTGGAGGTGGTTAAGGGACTGGTAAAAGAAGTCAAAAAGGAGGCCCTGATTCTGGTCACCCTGTATTCCCCTTTTATGTGCGCCAACCATACGGCCACTTCGCCGGTGATGACGGCTCATCTCCAGGAAAATCCGGAGGCGGTCAAAAAAGGGTTGGAGATTATTACAGAAAGTCTGCTGTTGTTTGTCAAAGAATGCGTCCGTCTGGGTGTGGACGGATTTTACGCCTCCACGCAGGGGGGAGAGGCCGGTCGGTTTCAGGATTCCCGGATATTTTCAGATTATATCAAGCCCTTTGACCTGATCCTGATGAACGAAATAAACCGGTCCTGCTCATTCAACATCCTTCATGTCTGCGATTACCACGCCCCCTATAACGATTTCGGCCCCTTCCTCGATTATCCCGGACACATCGTCAACTGTAATCCGCAGTTGATCCCCGGGCGAATGGCCTGGCCGGAAATCGCGAAATTATTCAAAAGGCCCTGCATGGGGGGGCTGGACCGGCACGGCAGCATCGTATCCGGCGGCTTAGAGGAAATCGAAAAGGCGGTGAAGAATGAACTCCGACAGGCCACGAGGCCGTTCGTATTGGGCGCCGATTGTACCCTTCCGGGTAATATCCCCTGGTTAAATATCCGGACCGCCATTGCTGCCGCCCATGCCTTTCAAGATAGATGATCCTTTTTTTTGCCACGGACAAGGCAGACAAAAACAGACAGGAAAATAGGTACTGATTGACGACCTGTCAATCAGTACCCTGCGCCCTATCGGGCTTGCGGGTTTTTCAAGGCGAATGTCCGCTTCGAAATTTGTCGGAAGGCTGAATCGGCCTCTTCCAACACCTGTTCAAAATCATGGCTGTACTTGGGGGAAATATGAAAAGGGATCATTCGTTTCACCCCGGCCTCCCCGGCCAGAGTTCCTGCCTGCCGGGCGGTTAAATGGTTTTTCTCCCGGGCCTTACGGCTATCCTTTTCCAAAAAAGCAGTTTCGATAAAGAGCTGGTCAGCTTCCAAGACCAGGGATCGTATGGCCTCCCGGGTTTGCTGATTATAAATGGTATCGACCACGTAGCCGATTTTCTGACCGGGCGTTATTTTAAGGAGGCGGTTTCTTAAAGCTCCCAGGGGCTGCGGTTTTTCAAGCAGCTTCCCTTCCCTCATCTCTGGAACCTGAAGAAGAAAATCGTCGCCTTCCTTCTTCCAGACGGCCTCCTTCAAATTCTGAAGCCAGGGACCTTTGATCAAACCCATTCGGTCCAGTTCTGTTTTGATGATATTGAGATGGGCCTGTTCTTCAAGGGCAAAAGCCAGACAGGGAATCTTGTGGTCTAGTAAAGCCGCCCGGACCAAAAAAGACCATTCTTCATGAACAATACCATTAAAGGGTTTGGTCTCCCTGTCCCCTTCCATTTTAAAAGCCCGGGATGATTTGCATCTGGCGGTTATTAAATGACCGGGGTGAACCTCAGTCACCAAAAGGTCCAGGGGATAAGGATAGCTTTCAATCAAATTCCAGGAATAGGCCGCCAGTTTATTTTCCAGTTGGTTTATAATGTTGGGCGGGCCGAAGAAGTGGACCTTTTTGTTTCTGCCTAACAGGATTCGAAGAAGGTGATCAAAACCGATAAAATGGTCCATATGGGTATGCGAAATAAATACATGGGAAATCTTTAACAACCGGCGTGGAGACAAAGATCGGATTTCTCCGAGATCAAATAGAATGGCCCGTCCGGCGAACTTCATCTCAATATAAAGGGCCGGGTCTCCCAGAGGACCGTTCACCAAGCGGGGATGGAAGGAGGGATTCATCGGGATTATTATAGAATATCCTGTATAATTTTCCCCTATTTTTTTATGAAAGAAAAGGCACCTCAAGATCGAGATTTAATGGTTCGGGTTCCCGTTTTTCTGCAATAGGAAGGTTTCTGAAGAAGCGGGCTAATCATGATAGCCTATCGGCACTTTTGGGGTTTGTTCTCATACATCAATTTATCCGCCTGAGCCAGCAGGACATCTACGGAACAAGGGTTCCGAGGATCAAAAAAAGAGATACCCAAACTCAGAGAGAGGGTATAGGGGCGCTTGGTTAGGAGTTGATTGTCTTTTAGGACTTTCTTAAGTCGTTGAATCAGTTTTTCCGCCGAGGTCTCAAAGCTGTTCATGGCTAAAATGACAAATTCATCGCCCCCAATTCGGGCAATGATATCCGATTCCCGAAAGGTTTCCTTAAGTATCTGAGAAGTATCCGCCAAGGCCTGGTCCCCTTCTTTATGGCCGAAGGTATCATTAATTCCTTTCAAATTATCCAGGTCTCCGAAAATGAGCAGCATTTCCGCTCTCATCCGCTGGGCGTTCTTTAGTCCCTGTTCGGCCAGGGCAAAGAACCCCCGGCGGTTATAAAGACCGGTCAGGTCATCTTTAAGGGATAAGGCCTTGAATGCCTCTTCGGACTGTTTGCGGTCGGTGATATCTCTTAGATAGGCCAGGGATACCATTTCTCCCTGATAAATCGTTTTAGTGGCCGAAGCTTCAATATTAAAGCATACCCCGTTCTTACGTTGGCCTCTAAATTCATATTTATCAGGAGCCGATTCTCCTTTTTGCCTTCGACGGTTAATATTGAGGACCCACTCCCGGTCCTCCGGATAAATCAGCATGGTCATCGATTGGCCTGTGATTTCCTCCGGCCGATCATAGCCAAAGATTTCCACCATCTTTTGATTGACAAAGAGGAACCGGTCCCCTTTGATCAGGACGATACCGTCATTGGATTTTTCAATTAAGGCCCGATATCGTTCCTCACTCTCCCTTAGGGCTTCTTCGGTCTGTTTCCGCTCAGTGATGTCACTCAGGAAATTCAGGGTGGCTGTTCTTCCCTTCCAGTTTATCACCACAACATTCAGTTCCACCCGCCGGACATTGCCGTCTTTATGTATGATCCGAAAATCATAGATTGGAGAAATTTCCTCACCTTTCATTCGCCTGACATGGCGGTCGATCACCATATCCCGATCCTCCGGGTGAATGAACTCAATAAATGGTTTTGACAAGATTTCCTCGTCGGAATAGCCGATCATCATAACGGTCTTCGGATTGAAAAAGACCAGTTTACCATCCTGAGCCACGAAAATGGCCTCGTAGGCGTTCTCAAAAAGAGTACGGTAGCTCTCCTCGCTCTCCCAAAGGGCCTCCTTCACCCGCCGGCTATCGCTTTCTGATTTTTCGTGTTCAGCAACCCTCCGGCGCAGATATTCCAATTCCAGGAGAAGTTGATCTTCAGACCGAACCTCGGATTTCATCTAATATTTCCCCAATTTCCAGAAGGCCTGCGGACAGGATCGGTCATTTAATTTGCTCCTTCTCCTTGGTCCAGGAGTTCAGCGGGATTCTTTATTGACAACCTCGTAAAAAGTTAAAAAGCAACTTCTTGCGAGTCCATCTTTATTGAAAGGCTCTGTAAGTTTTTTGATAATAATTTAAAAAGGCGTCGACAATTTTTTGCTCGAAGGCGGTGTTGATCCCCGCTTTCAAAATCCTGACCGCCTCATCGATATCCATCGGATCCCGGTAGTGCCGCTTGGCGGTCAGGGCTTCAAAAACATCCGCCACCGCGATAATCCTGGCCCCCAGGGGGATCTCCTCTCCTTTTAAACCCTGGGGGTATCCGCTTCCGTCTATCTTTTCATGATGGGCCCCGGCCAATAAAGGAATTTCAGAATAATTACCGCTGAAATTCATCTGGTCCAAAATCATTTTGGTCTTTGAGGCGTGCGATCTTATTTCTAAATACTCGTCATCGGTCAGTCTCCCGGGTTTTTTAAGGACATCATCCCGGACCCCCAGCTTCCCGTAATCATGTAGCAATCCGGCTATGCCGATAACCTCGCAATAATCTTCCCCTAACCCCAGTTCCCGAGCGATGCCTACCGAATATTCCGTCACCTTTTCTGAATGACCGGCGGTTAACGGGTCCCGGGCGTCAATGGAAGCCGCCAGGACCCTCAGGATAGAATTAAATTGTATCCTTTGCTGCTCGATCAGCAGAGCGTTGTTGATGCTGATTCCTATCTGGGGGGCAATCCCCATCAGGATACTGATATCCGTTTGGATCAACTCCCGCTTCTTCCCGATATTATCGACCACCAGGACCCCCAGAGAGTCTTTCTCGTAAATGATCGGGCAGCAGACAAAGGATTTACTGCCGGTCCTTTTAAGGAATTCCAGACTCTTCTCGGATAGGGCCCCTTTTATTTCATCAATATCGCTGACCAGAATCGGTTTCTGTTCATTAAAGGAAATGACAAAAACCCCTCGGGATTCGGGCTTATCCAAATGAAAAAAAGTGCTTTTAAGGGTCGTCAGTTGTTCCTCATTGGCTCCATATCCGGCGGCATAAATCAATCGGGTCTTTTCCGGGTTCGCCAGAAGGATCATCCCCCGGTCATAATCCAGCCGCAGCTCCAGGGCATGCATAATATTCTTCAAAATATCATTAATATTCAACTTCTTACTGATGGCCTGGCCGATCTCATTGATCATCAAGGCATTTTTATAGTTGATATCTATCTGGTCGATCTGCTGCTCCGCCGAAACCCGGAAATTATTGATGGTCGTATTTAATTCGTTCTTTTCCAATCGGTTGATCACATAGTTCAATAATATGAATATCAGCAGAGTGGACAAGATGACGATGGTATCCCAGGGGAAAAAAGGAATCAAAGCCCCTCCGGCCAATAATAAACCAACCGCGAAAATATTCCTGACCCTTTTCCAAAAGGAGGAGGGCGGGGCCTCCCAGGAAATCAGATAGCGGCAGACCTTGTCCCCTTTAAAAACACATTCAGGATGCTCGGTCCGGGATAATTTGTAATCAAAAAAATCAAAAATAGCCTGGAACATCCCCAGCCGATTTTCGCATTGATAGGCTTTTTCTTGAATCCCTTCTTGAGGGGTTACGATAATCTCCACGGTATTGGAGGAAACTTTTTTCGACTGGTAAACCGAGGATCTTGAAAACTTGGAAGTGATGTACCCCAACAGGGAATAGGCCATCTGGGGACCCATCCAGGCCAGGGCATATTGCTTAAACAGTCCCAGGCCCCTCGAAGAGGCGGTGAAGCGCCCCGCTTCCCGGGCGATTTCCCTGTTTCCGGTCAACTCCACCAGTTTTTCATGAAAGCGGTCATGTTGATTTTGCGTAAACCAATGCCCTTCATCACTGATCTGATAAGCTTCCACCCCGGCATATTTTAATAAGTCGTGAATACTGACATAGGGGTAGTTCTTTTTGGTAAACTCAATATAAGTATTCAGAATCCTGCTGTTATAAAGAGGTTTTTCAAAAAAGGGGGGATTTTGTTCTTCTGATTGAAAGGTTGTGTCGGTCTCTTTTGGTCTCGAATCATCAACAGGGTTTTCGACCTTCATTAAAAATTCGTCGGAAAAACCCTCTATGAACGGTTGGTTGCGATCAGCCAATATCCCGGTTTCCATTGTTAATCCTTTTTTTAAACCAAACTTCAATATCTTTTCGATCAAACCGCCAATGTCTACCGATTTTTGTCCCAGGGATCTGACCTTCCAGGCAAAGCTTATAAATGGTCGACTTGGGGATTCTCAGCCATCTGGATACTTCATCGGCCTTGAGAATCTCATCTCTAAAATGTCTCATAGAAATTCCTTTTTCTGGTAAAGCCTGAAAAGTCCATTTTCCCAGTTATCCTCAGTTGTCCTAAATGCAACAACTGGGCCATTATAGCATTGAATTGTAAAATTGAATTATATTGGCAGGTTAAGATTTAAGGAGGAATCTGAGAGAATTTAAACGGCCTTAACAACTGGTTTTATCATGAATAACCGGACAAATTTTGCATTGTTTGAACAAGAAATAGATTATTTTCCGGGTCTTCAGGGCTGGGAACGTTTTCTTTCAGTGGTCACGCCACCAAAGGCATGGCCTGACGGTTTATCAGGAGAGTAGCGGAACTCTCCCGGGAGGGATAGTTCTCAAGGGTCTCTTTAAAGGGGACATTAATTAAGGGCCGGGGTTCCCCTTTTGATCTACTCCGATTCCTTAGATCGGGTCCATAATTTTTCCCACTCTTCAATCGGTAAAAAATGGGGGCCTTGATTCTTGAACCGGGAATCATTGGCCATGAGGCGGAACCGTTTTAAAAACTTCTGAATGGTATTGCGCAGGGCATTTTCCGCCGGGATTTCGAGAAAACGACCCATATTGACCAGGGTAAACAGGAGGTCGCCCAGTTCTTCCCTGGCTGAATCCAGATTATTTTCTTGAACGGCCTCTTCCAATTCATTTAATTCCTCCCGGACCTTTTCCATCACTCCTTTTATGTCAGGCCAGTCAAATCCCAGGTTGGCGGCTCTTTGGGATATCCGATGGGCCTTCAGCAGGGCCGGTAAATTCTCGGGAATGGATTCAAAAGGGTCCTGCCCTTTTTTCTCCTCAGCCTTGATCTCCTGCCAGCCTTGAACCACCTCCTCGGCTTTTTCCCATTTTTTGTTGCCGAAAACATGAGGATGACGACGGATCATTTTCCGATAGATGGCCTCCATCACCTGGTTCAAATCAAAAACACCCTGTTCCTCATAGAGACGGCTGAGAAAAACGATCTGAAAGAAAAGGTCTCCCAATTCTTCTTTGACCTCAACGGCTGCTTTCCGGTCCAGGGCTTCGGCCAGCTCATACGCCTCTTCCAGTAAATAAATTTTGAGACTGTCGAGGGTCTGTTTCCGGTCCCAGGGACAACCCTTTTCCCCCCTTAGACGGGCTACCAAAGCCTGCAGGTCATTCAGAGTCACCCGGTCGGCGGGATCATGATCCATTTTCGGGAAGCCTCTGCAATTTTCTTATATCTCGTTTTTTAGAGTCCCAAAAATTTTCCAGGTCCTTTTTTTTGCTAAGAAAATCGGTTTTTATTTTGAAGGGGATTAAATCGGATAATTTGTCGGTAATGGTCAGGACGGATGGGAAAAACCGGGAACCTTCAACCAGGGGACCGCTCTTAGGGTACATAACCGTCAGCATGGTAACTAAAACAAATAAAATAACCGCCCCTTTAATCAAGCCGAAAAGGCCTCCCAGGGTTCGATCCAGCCACCCCAACAAGGCCAGGCGAATCGCCTTCCTGGCCAAGATGGATAGAAAATTAAACAAAAAGATGCAGAGGATAAAGAGAAAAACAAAACAAAAAAAACTAAGTATAATTTCATGGTTAGGTAAAAAACGTTCCAACCAGGCGGACAGATTTTTATAATATAAGGCCGCCAAAAAGAAGCTGATAATCAATCCTAAAAGGGTGGCCGCCTCCTGAACGATTCCTCGAAAAAAACCCCGGATGGTCATCAGGGCGACAATAATCAGGATGGCAATATCCAGTAGATTCATACTATTTTGGTAACAGAGAGCGGTTGAATAGTCAAGGGAATAGGAACAGAAATAGTGGGTCAGTTTCAAGACCCGCTACCGAGAAAGGAGGGGGTGCCCCAATCCGGCAGGACAGTTCTGAAACAGGAAAAAAAACACCCTTCAGAGAAAATATGATATAATAATCAAATTTATTTAAATTAAGAATGAAAAAAAAACAGAAGGGGATCCCGAAAATAACCTTGGATTCAGAATTGAAAGAAACACAAAACACGGAACGAATGAGCTTTGAGAATAATCAATTGGCTCAAATCCTTTTTGGGGAACATAATCAGTACGTTCGATTAGTGGAACAAAGACTGGGCCTTAAAATCGCTACCAAAGGAAATACGCTCCAGATCCGGGGCGATGAACCCGATGTCTTTTTGGCCCGGAGATTATTTTCCGAACTGTACGGTCTTTTAAAAAAAGACTATCCTCTTTATGATCATGACATTGATTTTGCCCTCCGTTTTCTGAAAGAAAATCCGGAAGCCGGTCTCCAGGAAGTCTTTATGGACGCCGTTTATGTCACTTCCCAAAAGAGGATCATTACCCCCAAAACGCATAACCAGAAGGAATATATTGAGGCCATCCGGAAATTCGATATTGTTTTCGGGATAGGCCCGGCTGGAACCGGTAAGACCTATTTGGCTATGTCCATGGCCATTTCGGCCTTAATGAAGAACGAGGTGATTCGAATTGTCCTGGCCCGGCCGGCCGTGGAGGCGGGGGAAAAGCTGGGCTTCCTCCCCGGAGATCTTTATGAGAAAGTGAATCCCTACCTTCGCCCCTTATATGACGCCCTGCACGATATGATGAATTTTGAAAAGGCCACCAAACTGGTCCAACGAGGGATTATTGAGGTGGCCCCCCTGGCCTTTATGCGGGGGCGGACCCTGAACGATTCTTTTGTCATTTTGGATGAAGCCCAAAATACCACCTCGGAGCAGATGAAGATGTTCTTGACCCGATTGGGTTTCAGTTCCAAGGCCGTAATCACCGGGGACATCACCCAAATCGATTTGCCGGAGGGGAAAACCTCCGGTTTGGTCGAAGCCCGGAATCTCCTGGAAGGAGTCGAGGACATCGCCTTTATTCATTTCAGTAAGCGAGATGTCATTCGTCATCCTCTGGTCCAGAAAATCATCAAGGCTTATGAGGAATCGGAAGGGAAAAAAAGGGTTCTGAAGGAACACCCCTAGCCAGAAAGACCCCATGGAAAAATCAGAAAAAGACCACAAAAAAAAGACTCCGAAAGTATCCCGTTTAGGGGAAACCAAAAAGATCTCCTTTAAAGAATATCTGGGTAATACCTGGCAGCATTTTATTTCAATCATCAAGGAAAAATTTTTTCTTTTATTATTACTTAGTCTATTCATCACCCTGGTCAATGCCCCCAGTCTCCTGATTCCCGTCTCGACCTATCGGGTGGGTGAAGTGCCGACCCATCCGATCAAGGCCTCTCATGACCTTTTAATAGAAGACCCGGCAGCCACCGAACACAAAAAACAGGAAGCAGCTGCCTCCGTTTTATCGGTTTATGATTATAATGAAACGATCAGCCTGGATTTGCAAAAAAGAATCCGGAATGGTTTTCAAACCTTGAGAGAGGGTTTAAAGAAGCAACCCTTCAGCCAAGGAGAAAAGACAGCGGAAGAACGGCTAAAGCTGGAAAAGCTCTGGGGGATCGAGATCACCCCGAAAGAATTCGCCCTTTTGGTCGAAGACCGGTTTTCCGAAACCTTTGAAAGCGGTCTGATTCAACTGATTCAGTCGGTCCTGACCCTCGGGATTGTCAACAGCAAACTGGCCTTGATGAACGAACAAGGCAAAGGGATTTTGCTGAGGAAAATACCTTCGAACCAGGAATTTCAAATTCGTGAAATCGAAAGGTTTCCCGACCTCGATGAGGCCCGGGATCACCTGGAAAAAAAATCAGCCTATCTCCTGTTCGGGAAGAAAAGGGTTTTTCGGCCGACCGCGGTCGCCTTGGCCCAGAAAATAATCACGCCCAATTTGTTCTTCAATAAAACAGAAACTGAAAATCGGATTACTAAAGCCGTTCAGGAAGTCCGCCCCGTCCTTTTTCAGATCAAGAGGGGGGAGGTTATTGTTCGAGAGGGAGAAATGATTACCGAGGCCCATCTGAGTAAAATCCGGATGGGTAACCAGAGTAAAAGGGGGGCGGAAGTCCTTTGGAATTCCCTGGGATTGGCTCTGCTCTGGGGTTTGTTTGTTTATATGGTCTATCTGACCGCAAGGCGAGGGGGATCTTTTTTAACCGGGAACCTAAGGGATTTGATCTTTTTATCCTCCCTTTTGGCCCTCTCCCTGCTGACCATAAGGTCTGCTGATTATCTGGCCCAGATATTTGCCGGCAATCTTTCCAGACTCCATCCCCATAGTCTCCTGTTGGCCGTGCCGATAGCCGCCGCCCCGATGATGATCAGTCTGGTCTTGGGCCCCTTGCCGGCGCTTCTGTTCGGTTTGGTTCAGGCCTTCTTGGTAGTCGCC
Source organism: uncultured Thermodesulfobacteriota bacterium (assembly GCA_964609705.1). GTDB lineage: Bacteria > Desulfobacterota > RBG-13-43-22 > RBG-13-43-22 > RBG-13-43-22 > RBG-13-43-22. The sequence continues at coordinate 3,427 of CAZSTT010000090.1, read as the reverse complement.
TTCTGGGAGGGGAATCCTGAACTGGCCCTCTATTTTGCCATCGCCGGGTTGTGGTCTTCCCTGGCTCGAGGGACCTGCCATAATCGCTGGGATCTGTTCCGGATGGGTTTTTTCCTGGGGCTTATCAATATGGCCTCCATACTGGCCTTTCAGATCATGCAGGGGCGGCTGATTCATTGGGAAAGCCCGCTTAATTTATTTCTCGGTTTTCTGGGAGGCATTTTCGCCGGGATTATAGTCACCGGATTCAGTCCCCTGATTGAAAAAATATTCGGCTTTACGACCGACATGAAACTCCTGGAACGGGCCAATATGGACCAGCCCCTGTTGCGGGAACTCATGGTCCAGGCCCCGGGCACTTATCATCACAGCATTATTGTCGGAAATATGGTGGAGGCGGCCGCCGAAGCGATCGGGGCCAATGCCCTTCTGGCCCGGGTGAGCGCCTATTATCATGATATCGGCAAAATCCAAAAACCCCTTTATTTCATTGAAAACCAGATGGGGTACGAAAACAAACATGAGAAACTGGCCCCTTCCATGAGCAGTTTGATCCTGATCGCCCATGTCAAAGACGGTGTGGAAATGGCCCTCCAGCAGAAACTGGAGGCCCCTATCGTAGAAATTATCAGCCAGCATCACGGGACGAGTCTTATCTCCTTTTTTTATCAAAAAGCCCTGGATTTAAAGGGGGGAGATGTGAGTCAGGTTTCGATGGAGGATTTCCGGTATCCCGGTCCAAAACCACAGACCCGGGAGGCCGGGCTGGTTCTGTTGGCCGATTCCATAGAGGCTGCTTCCAGAACCCTGGTCGATCCCACGCCGGCCCGGATCCAGGGGCTGGTCCAACGAATGATTCAGAATGCCTTTTCCGACGGCCAGCTGGATCAATGTGATTTGACCCTAAAAAATCTGTCTTTAATCTCAGCCAGTTTCATAAAAATTCTTACCGGGATATTCCATCACCGGATTGAATATCCCGATACCAACCTCAAAAGCGGGGTGGTCAGGAAAAAGACCAATGGAGATACTGATAAACAATCGGCAGAAGCTGATAGACCCGGCCGAAATTCGGGAAATTTGTCTGAGGACAACGAAGGCCTGGGGTACCTGTAAAGGGGAAGTCAGCCTTCTGGCCGTTGAGGATCCGGAGATAGCCGGGTATAACCGGCGTTATCTCGGCCGGGAAGGTCCGACCAATGTCCTGGCTTTTCCCATGCAAGAAGGTCAGTTCCCGGAAATCAATCCCCATCTTTGGGGAGACGTGATTATTTCCTCTGAAACCGCCGGCCGTGAAGCCCGAAAAGCCGGAATAACGCCTGGTGAACGATTTCAATTCTTACTCATTCATGGGTTATTACATTTAATCGGCTATGACCACGAAGTCTCACCGTCGGAGGCCCGGCGAATGGAAGTCAAAACCGAGGAAATCATGGCCCGAATCATAGCTGATCAAAAGGAGGGAAGCAGGATGCAGATACCCCGTTTGGCTGTCAATGTGGATCATGTCGCCACGGTCCGCCAGGCCAGAAAGATCAACGAACCCGATCCGGTGATTGCCGCCGGAATAGCCGAGCTGGCCGGGGCCGAAGGAATCATTATTCACTTGCGTGAAGACCGAAGGCACATTCAAGATCGCGATCTCCTGGTATTAAAAGAAACGGTAAAAACCAAACTGAACCTGGAAATGGCCGCAGCGGAAGAAATCATCCGGATTGCCCTGAAGGTCCGCCCCCACCTGGTCACCCTGGTACCGGAGAAAAGACAGGAATTGACCACCGAGGGGGGGCTGGATGTCCGCAGACAAAGACAGGCCTTAAAAGAAACCATCAGACGGCTGCATAAGGGCAGAATGGCCGTCAGCCTGTTCGTAGACGCCGACCCGGAACAGATCCGTGCGGCCAGGGAAGCGGGGGCCGACATCATCGAACTGCACACCGGTCATTATGCCGATGCCAAAAACGAGAAGGAGGCTTTGCAGCTTTTGGACCGGATTATATCCGGGGCCCAACTGGGGGTCCAACTGGGACTGAAGGTCAGCGCCGGCCATGGGCTTAACTACGTCAATATCAAAAGATTCCAGGGGATGGAGGAGATCGAGGAGTACAGCATCGGCCACAGCATCATCGCCCGGGCCGTTTATGTGGGTTTGGACCAGGCTGTGCGTGAGATGGTGGCTTTGGTGGAGCAGTTATA
>CAZSTT010000090.1:0-1131 GCA_964609705.1 uncultured Thermodesulfobacteriota bacterium | reverse complement strand
GTCAACACCCCTTTATCCAGATAAATCAGTTTGCGTGCGGTTTGGGCGGCCCGGGGATCATGGGTGACCATGATGATGGTCTTTCCAAACTCCTGATTCAAACCCTCCAGGAGGCCCAGGATTTCCTTGGCCGAGTTTTTATCCAAATCCCCGGTCGGTTCATCGGCGACAATAATCGTGGGGTCGGTGATAACCGCCCGGGCGATGGCCACCCGCTGCTGCTGTCCTCCGGAAAGTTCTTTGGGATAATGATCCATCCGGTCAGTCAATCCGACCACCTTTAAGGCCGTTTCCACATGTCGGCGGCGTTCCTGGCGGGATAACAAGGTCAACAGCAAGGGGAGCTCTATATTTTCATAAGCCGTCAACACCGGCAGGAGGTTGTAAAACTGGAAGATAAAACCAATGTTGCCCGACCGCCAGCGGGCCAGTTCCATTTCGTTCAGAGTGGAAATATCAGTACCGGCAATACGGATCATTCCCTGATCGGCCTGGTCGATGCCGGCAATCAGATTGAGCAGGGTTGTTTTCCCGGAACCGGAAGGCCCCATCAGGGCGATAAATTCCCCTTCCGGGATATCCAGAGAAATGTCCTGCAGGACGGGGATTTGCTGATTGCCCCGATAGTAGGACTTGAAAAGGTTTTTTATCTCAACCAGAGGATGACTTTCGGCGTCTTGGTGATTCATGGCCTTCAGCCTCCCGGGTTGACTGCCAAGTTTCCGAAATCGCAAAAAGGGAGCAGGAAACAGGAAGGGCATTTCGGCGCCCGGGCCGTGCAAAGACTCCGGCCGTGGTCGATCATCTGGTGTGAGAATTTTGTCCATTGGTTTTCAGGGATCAAAGGCATCAGGGCGAATTCGATCTTGACCGGGTCTTTTTCATCGGTCAGACCCAGGCGCTGGGCAATCCGGCCCACATGGGTATCGACCACGATCCCGGGGATACCGAAGGCATTGCCCAGGACCACATTGGCGGTTTTACGGCCGATGCCCGGCAGGGCTACCAGTTCTTCCATGGTCTTGGGGACCTTCCCATGGTGTCGTTTGATCAACTCCCGGCAGCACCCCTGAATATTTTTGGCCTTGTTATGAAAAAAACCGGTGGACCGGATATCTTCTTCAAGCTCGG
>CAZSTT010000089.1:0-13704 GCA_964609705.1 uncultured Thermodesulfobacteriota bacterium | reverse complement strand
AAATGTAAGCAAAGAAGGGAAATATGTCGCCAGCAATCTTTAGATCAGGACCGTACAGGTTCTACTTCGTGAGTCACGACCTGCACGAACCTCCACATGTCCATATCGACCGGGACGCTTTCTCGGCCAAGTTCTGGCTTAGGCCGTGGCGTTAGCCTATAATCTGGGATTTCCGGCGAGGGAACTGCGGACATTGGAAGCTCTAACATCGGAACATCAAAACCATCTATTAGAGGCATGGAATGAGTACTTCGGAACCTAAATCCGGCGAACGTGTCAGGGACGTGCGAGTCACTGACGACGCCATCAGTGTCGATCTTTTCGACGGACGAATTATAACGGTCCCATTAGCCTGGTATCCTCGTTTGCTCCATGCTACGCTGGAGGAACGGGCCAATTGGCGCATTGCTGGGGCCGGGTACGGAATACACTGGCCGGACCTTGATGAGGATCTCACCACCCAGGGTCTCTTGCAGGGCGCTCCTGCGCCTCGTGGAAGGGCAAAAGCAGCATAGTGGAGAGGAAACAGTTCTTGATGCGCAAGTCACTTTTCGGAGCGAAGGACATTCTCCCACGGTGGGGGAGACAAAAGCAGGGGGCATTAAATAGGAAAAACGTCCCCTTCCCCTCTTTTCTATAAACTCATCGGCGAGGTTTTCGCTCGCCACGAAATCGGGACGGTACCGGAAACCCATGCGGATGCCCTTTGCCAACTCAGCCGCTCCCATCCTCTCGGGCTGGTGTTGAATATCTGGTCCCCCAGTTCCCTATTCGAGGCCGAACTGGAACGAGCAGGCCTTCTCAACCTTTTTGCCGTCTGCGTCTGGTCTTCCGACACCCTCTCGATCAAGCCTTCTCCGCGGCTGTTTCAAAAGGCCTTGAGGTTTTTTGAGGTGCCCCCGGAGCGGGTGGTCTATGTCGGTGATAATCCGCAGAGGGATATCATCGGGGCAAAATCGCTGGGGATGGCCACGGTCTGGATCGAAAATAAGGCCCGACCCCTCACGCCGGAGATCCCACGCCCGGACCTGATCATCACGGATCTGACCCAACTGTTGAAAATGCCGCAAAAAGAGGATTCTTTTCATTGACCCCCGAACCCTATCCTGATATTAAATCCAAGAAAAATTAATGAATTCTATTTAAGAAGGAAGGTTATGACCCGATTGGACCCTGAATATCTGCCCCATTCGAGCGGTTGTTTTCTGTGTGGTGATGAAAATCCCTGTGGGGCCCGGACCCGTTTTTTTGTCGAAGGGGACACGGTCAGGACCCGTCTGACTCTGCCCCAACATCTTAACGGCTACAAATTGATCGCCCACGGAGGGGTCCTGGCCGGCCTTTTGGATGAAACCATGGGGTGGGCGGCAACGGTGTTTAGCCGACAACATCCTTTTTTTGTCACAGGAGAACTGACCATAAAATATCTGCTCCCGGTTCCTGTGGGAGAAGAAATCGAAATTGTCGGCCATATGCTGAAGGATGGCGGGCGCATCGCCTATTGTCATGGAGAACTGATTTATGACGGGATGGAGTGTATACGGGCCAAAGGAAAATTTCTCCCCTTAAGCCGGGAGGCCACCGAGGAGGTCCTCCCTTATCTTAAATTCGACCAGTGTCGTAAATATCGAACTCTTTTCGGCCGAGTCTAGAAAGAATCTTCTCTTTAACAGGAAAAGATATTTCATGACAGTTAAGCTTTTTATCAATTTTTTTTTTGCCGCAGACCTACGCCGATAAAAGCCGGACCGAATATTTATTAGCAGGGAGACATCTACCTGCTAATACCATCCGTCAATTCCTCCAGTTCTTTTTGTTTCCGTTCGATTTCCTCTTCCAGTTCTTCAATGACCAGCAACTGATGGGGCCGGATGGAATGGGCCGGCAGCGCCCTTTCCCGGTCCAGTTTTTCCTCTTTCAACCGTTTAATTTCTTCTTTCAATAGAACTATCCTGGAATCCATTGGGGTTTAATGTCCTTTCATTTTGAAAAAAATTAAACCTTCCCGGGAACTTTGTCAAAGAGAAAAGAGGACCGGCCATTTAAAAAATATTTTTCTTTTTCCCCATTAATGCTATCCTGAAATATCAGTCCAGGATTGCTGAAATTCCATTCAGGAGGACCCCGATCGTGAAGGCCATGGTTTTGAATCAGCTATGGGACCTGGAAAAGAATAGAAACCCCCTGGTTCTGATGGATCTTCCGGTCCCGAAACCGGAAACCGGGGAGATCCGGGTCAAAATCTCGGCCTGCGGAGTTTGCCACACGGAACTGGATGAAATCAAGGGACGGACGGCCAAAGTTCTCCGGATGGAGGGGCTATGATTATCTGGAATGGTTTGCTCCTCGGATTCCTGACGGTTTATATCCTGCAGACGGCTTTTTCTCTTTGGCTGGAATACCTGAACCGGAATCATCTGGCAGAAAAAGGGGGACGAGTGCCCAGGGTTTTAGAAGGGTATATGGACCCTCAGAAATTGGATCAAAGCCGGGCTTATACCCTGGAGAACAGCCGGTTCTCCGTGGGCCAGGACCTTTTCGGTGAGGTCATTCTCCTGATCATTCTCCTCTCAGGGTTCCTCCCCTATCTGGACCATCTGGCTCACGGCTGGCAGCTTTCTGATGTCCCGGCCGGACTTTTTTTCTTTCTGGTTCCCGGATTTCTTTCTTATGTGCTCGACCTGCCCTTTGATTATTATCAGACCTTTGTGATCGAAGAAAAATATGGTTTCAATCAATCCACGAAAAAAGTCTGGATCATCGATCATCTGAAGTCCGGGGTATTATCTTTGGTCCTGTTTTCACTGGTCCTGTCTTTGCTGCTGGGGATGATCCGTTTTTCCCCCCAGCGTTGGTGGCTCTGGGGATTTCTGGTCCTTTCCGCCGTTCAACTGATGTTGACTATTCTCTATCCGATCCTGATCGCGCCCTTGTTCAATAAATTTATCCCCATTCAGGATCAGGCCCTGGGGGAAAAGATCAAAACCCTGATGGAGGGAGCGGGGATAACAATCAAGGGGATATTTCAGATGGATGCCGGGAAACGCAGCCGCCACACCAATGCCTATTTCACCGGCTTAGGCAAGACCAAACGGATCGTCCTCTATGATACGCTGATCCAGAGCCATCCCCAGGAAGAGGTCTTGGCCGTTCTGGCTCATGAGGCCGGCCATTTTAAAAAAAAGCACATTTTGAAGCAATTCCTGCTGATCGAATCGGCCATGCTCTTGTTTTTCTACCTGACTTATCTTCTGATTGATTGGCCCTTTCTTTACCGAACCTTCGGATTTGAAAATCCCAAGATTTACGCCGGGCTGCTGCTGATCGGGATTTTTTGGCAGAAGGCCGGATTTTTATTAACCCCTTTTCCCCTGGCCTTGTCCCGGCGATTTGAAGGTCAGGCCGACCGCTTTGCCGTAAGGCTGCTCCGGTCTTCGTCGGCCATGATCACCGGATTGAAAAGACTGGCGGCCGATAATTTAAGCAATCTTTTTCCTCATCCCCTGTACGTTCGCTTTCATTATTCCCATCCCCCGCTAATGGAAAGGATCGCTTCTCTGCAGGGGATTTCAGAGGCTGAAAAATAAGCGTTTAAAAATCCCTGATGACCCCTTCCCTTTTTCAGAAAGAGCCCGCACCCCGCCCTCAATCCTCCAGTCTGCTTTAAAAAGGCCGCCTTGCTTTTGGCGCCCTGCCGGCGGGGTCTGTGGCTGTCGGGTTTGCTCCGATCTTCGTCTTTCGGTAATATATTTTTCTTTTAAATTTAAAATAATTCGTGTAAACTGCCTAGGTTTACTCTTTTTTTGACTTTTTTATTCTAAGGGGGAGGTTTTATGAGCTTGGATGACAGGTATAAACAGGTGGCCGAGACGATCAGTGGAAGAGGGGTATCCGATACCCTGGTGGATATTATGAAAGAATTGGTCAACGAGGATCAAATAGACTTGATTTTAACCTTTAAAGAAAAGAGATCTCAGAGCCTGGACCAGCTGAAAGAGAGCAGCGGATTGTCCGAAAAAGTGATAGTAGAGCAAACCAGTGCCCTGGCCAAAAAAGGGGTTATTTTTAATCAGCCGAACAGTCAAGGAGTATTGGTTTTTCGTTTATTGCCTCTGGCCAATGTGGGGGTGTTTGAATATAACTTTATGAAAAAGCTTACCCACTCGCCGGAAGAAAAACGTCTGGCGGCCCTGTTTACCAAGTTTTTTTCCGCCTGGCGGAACAATCCCCAGATCACCCCTGAATTCTTGGCTCAGTTAATCCAAAAAATGCCCCCTCCGGATAGAACCGTGCCTATCCGGATCAACAAGGCCACCCAAAAACCTACGGTCATTGAAATCAATCAGGATCTTACCCAGGAGGTGGCAGACCGGATCTTGTTGACCCAGGACGTCAAAGATCTGATCGAAAAATTTGATGAGATTGCCGTGGGACACTGTTTCTGCCGCCAGCATAGGGACACCGAAGGAAAACCCTGCCGGCAGACCGACTTGAGGGAAACCTGTTTTACCTTCGGCAAGTCGGCCCGGTTCACCACTGAAAACGGCTTTATGCGCATGATTGATAAAAAAGAGGCCCTGGAGATTTTGCAAAAATCAGAAGAGGATGGTCTGGTCCATAAGGCCTATCATCCCAATTTCGACATCAGCAAGGAGGAAACCAGCGTCTGTAATTGCTGTAAGGATTGCTGCGGAAATTCGTTCCGGATGGTAGTCAATGTTTCCAGTTTTTTGGCAAAAGTCGATCCGGATCTATGCACGGGCTGTGAGACCTGCGCCGAACGCTGTCACACCAATGCTATCAAGTTGGGAAGCGATAAGGTATCCTCTGTGGACCAGGAACGCTGCATCGGTTGCGGTGTCTGCGCCCATTTTTGCCCGTCCAACGCCATCCACCTGATCCCGACTCCTCCCCGGACCGTCCGGGTGGTTCAAACGCGCAACCCCTAGAGGTATTGAACCTCAAGCTCCGGAAGTATTTCCGGAATCCAAGGAGGCATCAGTCATGGCCACTGAAACGATACCGCTCGAAAAAGAGGCGTTGAAAGAACTGTTAAACAAAAACTGGATGACCCATGACGCCATGTGGTTCTACCATTGTCTGGAGGAATTCGGGATAGAAAGAACCAACCGGATCAACAAGGCTGCCATCAGGAGCTTGGCGGCTATAGAGATCAAACGGTATCAAAAGGCCCTGGGAATCAGCCGCCTAGAAAGTTTTGACGAGTTGGTTCATTTTTTTCTGGCCGCTATGGAAATCGTTTCCGGAAAATTTATGGAATACAGTTTTTCTTTTCCCGAAAGGAACCGGATTCATGCCGAATGGGAATCCTGTTTCGCTCATGAGGGAATGAAGCGATTAGGGGTAGTTGACCGGTACGAATGCGGTATCATGTTCCGTATCGAAACCTGGTTTGACGTACTGGGGATCAAATTTGAAGTGGAACCCAAAGTCACTGGGTGCATGATGCACACCGATGGGCAATGTTACAGGGATTACCGGTTTTTCTTTGAAAAATAGAGGTTGGAGTTTTGAGAGGATTAGTCGGGTAGGCCCTAATGCAAGCAACAGGCCCTTAAGTTCTGACTCTTTTATCAATACTAAGGAGGGCATCCATGGCACCATCTATTTATGAGAAGTTGCGGGAACAGTTGGACCAGTATTCGGTCGGTTACCCAGCCACCCCATCCGGTATCGAGATCAGGATTCTAAAAAAGATTTTTACTGAAGAAGAAGCCGGGATGTTTCTCCATATGACTATGATGTTGGAAACCCCTGAGGCGGTTGCTATGCGGACCGGTCTCAACAGGGAAGCGGTTTCCACTCTGCTGGCCAATATGGCCCAAAAGGGACTGCTGTTCCGCCAGAGCAAAGCCGAAGAGGTCAAGTATGCAGCCGTGGCCTTTGTGATCGGGTCCTATGAGTTTCAACTTAAGAATATGGACCGGGAGCTGGCCGAAATGGTGGAGGCCTATTTCCAGGAAGGCTTTTTTGATTTTGCCCCGGGAAAGAATATTGTTCCCTTGCGGACTATTCCGGTGCAGCAATCCATCCAGGTGGCCTGGCCAGTGGCGCCCTTTATGCAAGCGCGAGAAATCATCAAGACCAAGGAGAAAATCGCTTTGGCTGATTGTATCTGCCGTATCCAGCAGAAATTGATCGGCCATGAATGCGACAAGCCCAGGGAGGTGTGCCTGCTTTTTGGCTCCCATGCGGATTACTATGTGGAAAATAAATTGGCCCGGTATATCAGCCAGGAGGAAGCTCTGGAAGTTCTGGAGGTAAGCGAGAAGGCCGGCCTGGTGAACCAGCCGGCCAATATGATCAATCCCGGCGGGATGTGTAATTGTTGCGGCGGCTGCTGTGGCCTCCTGCGAGCGCTCAACCGTATGTCCGCACCAGCCCAGTTGGTGTTTAGCCACTACTACGCCACAGTGGACCCCGATTTATGTACGGGCTGCGAAACATGCTTGGAGCGCTGCCAGATGGCGGCCATAAGCATCAACGACGATCAGGTGGCCGTCGTCAACACGAATCGGTGCATTGGCTGCGGTTTGTGCGTGACCACTTGCCCCACCGAAGCTATAACGCTAACTCCTAAACCCGAAGATCAGCAAGTTATCCCACCGTCCGGTGGCCGCGAACTGATGGAACAAACCTCCAAAACCAGAGGAACCCAGTTAATTCCCTTATCCATGAGGAAGGGTTAAAAACTAAGATTGTCACCCCGGCAAAGGCCGGGGGCCAGAAAATTTTGTTGTAATCATCACGCTGTGTTGGCGCTATCGATATTGACAACCTCGGAACTTCCTGATATTGAAAAATAATTATTCAATATATTGTTGGGCATCACAAAAAGAGCATGGATAAGTCCAAGATACTGGAAGCCATTCATCGGATAGCTGTGGCAAATCGCGGAAAAGCGCCTGGCCGCCAGAGCTTCGAGAGTCAGACCGGCATCAAGATGTCTGATTGGTACCCACATCATTGGTTACGATGGGGCGATGTGCTCGTTGAGGCTGGGTACACACCAAACCAATTACAAACGGCAACAAGCGATGATGCATTGATTCAAAGTTATATCGCTCTCGTCCGTGAGTTGCAGCATCTGCCTGTTGAGGGCGAGATACGGCGCAAAGCAAGCGTGGAAAAATCCTTTCCAAGTCACAGCGTCTTCGGTCGCTTCGGTGGAAAGGGTAAGCTCCTTGATGCAATTCTTAAGTACTGCCAAGAACATCCCGGCCATGAAGACGTTATCCTCCTCCTGAAAAACCGGAAACCCATCCCGAATGACGAAACAGATACTGGTCCTGGGCGTGAATCAAAGCTCGTAACCGGCTTCGTTTATCTGATGAAGTCTGGTCGACACTACAAGATCGGTCACACCGTCTCATTCGGGAGTCGAGAGCGACAACTCGCAGTTAAGATTCCAGTACCACCCACGACAGTTCCCAGCATTGAAACGGATGATCCTTCTGGAGTTGAGGCATACTGGCACAAGCGTTTTACACAGAAACGGGGGGAAGGTGAGTGGTTCGATCTATCACCAGACGACATTAAAGCGTTTAAGCGATGGAAGAGAATCGTTTAACACCGCCCAACAATTTTTTCCAGCCAACCGTCAAAGCCTGGCGGCTGAAAAACACGTTGGGAAAATAGCATGAATGTATTCGAAGAGTTCAAAAGAATGGTAATGGAGCTTGAGAAACAGGGGGTGAGGTATGCCCTCGTTGGAGGGGTCGCAATGGCATTTTATACCGAGCCGCGATTTACCAGGGACATTGACTTCCTTGTTGACTCCGGTGATTTCGAGAAGACCAAAGGCATTCTGGAGAAGGATGGATATTTCGAATCCTCATCACCTTGGACATTCCGGAACGTGGCCATTGAGCTTCATCGGTTCCTGAAGGACGTAAACGAAGAAGATGAAATGCTGATCGATATTCTTGTCGCCAAAGATGAGGAGGTCAGAAGGGTAATACAGAATGCCGTGGAAGCAGAGTCTGAAGAAGGAAGGGTCCTGCTTGCGAATAAGAAAGATCTGATCTGGCTCAAGAGGACGAGGGACTCGAAGCAAGACCAGGCTGACATAGAGAAGCTGGAAAATGACAAAAATCGATAGGGTACTCAAGAAGCTCAGCGACCTTTACGAGTTCAATCGAAAGCTCAAAACTTACGAATTGAAAAAAGGAGCCAACAAATCGCTTAAGGAGGACGCGGCAAAAGACCGCCGCGCCCATTTCCTTGGTTAGGCATGGCGCGAGAAGTTGAATGTCAGCTATGGGAATCAGAACTACCTGGAATTTGAAACAGAAGACCGGTTTGACCTCGTGCTGATGATTTAGTGTGATTTCTTTGCCCTCAGCTCAACACAAAGAAAAGGGATTCTGAGCAAATGCCGTCTGCGGGCCACGGGTCAGCGCCGCATTGGGTGGCAAAGGAATGAGTGATAAAACCTGACCGCGAATCGGCTAAAGCTGCACCGCGGAAGAAGGACCAAGGAGGCATGAATATGGAAGGGTGGACCGAAGAAGAAATCAGAAACAGGGATTTGATGGCCCCCTGCGGGCTGTACTGCGGGACCTGTGGCGTTTATCTGGCTACGCGGGACGGGAATGAAAAATTCAGAACGATCATGGGCAACCTCTATGGCACCAAACCCGAAGAGACCGCCTGTCTGGGCTGTATGCAGCCGGACCCTCCTGAAAAGATTTATGGCTTCTGTAAAAAATGCGACATAAGAAGTTGCGTAAAATTGAAGGGCTATTATTCCTGTCATCAATGTCAGGACTGGCCCTGCCCCAGGATAGAACAATTCGGCTTTGCCACCGGACGGAGGGTGATGGATAGGACGATTCCTCTCTGGCGGGAAAAAGTGGCCGAATACGGAGATGAGCAGGGCAGCATCGAATGGGCGCGAACGGAATGTGAACGTTATCATTGTTCCAACTGCGGTCAGCCCCTTTTCCGGGGTGCCCAGCGCTGCCGGGTTTGCAAGAAAGAAGTGGCCGATGAACTGGACGGGTCTCTTTGATTGGGTCTTGATACAAAAAATTGGGAATGCCTGAGGGCGGTCAAACAACCCCAGGCATTCCCATGGTCTGTTAATCATAGACACTCCTTATTCCTCGAAATGGCCTCCATCTAAATTTCAATTGACCGCACTCCTCTGGGTTGGTCATCTTCAGACTCATTGTTTCCGGGAAATATTACTAAATAAGGCAGGGGCAAAATTTCATGATGGACTACAACCGTATCAAAAAGAAAATCACCGCGGTACTGTTCCTGTCGCAGGGTTTGAGTTCTGCCGGGTTCATCGCCGCCTTTACCGTCAATGCCATTGTCGCGGTCAACTTGAGCGGGAAACCCTCATTGGCCGGATTACCCGGCGCTCTCTATGTTCTCGGAATGGCCTTTGGGGCTTTGATCTGGGGGTTGAGCATGGAGCGTACCGGTCGGCGTAAAGGCCTTGTTCTCGGGCAAATCATAGGGGTGATCGGATCGGGGATGGCGATGCAGGCCATTTTCATGCGTTCTTTTACCCTTTTTCTGACAGGTCTGGTACTGGTTGGAATCGCCAGGGCGGCGGTCGACCTGGGACGTTTTGCCGCGGCCGAAGTTCACTTCCCGGAGGAGCGGGGCCGGGCTATTTCCAAAGTAGTTCTGGGCAGCACCGTGGGTGCGGTGATCGGACCGTTATTGGTAGGTCCCACCGGGCGATTGGCCCTGTCGGCCGGTTTCCCTGAGCTGGCCGGACCTTATAGCGTCAGCTTTGTCGGATTGATCCTGGCCGCCGGGCTGATCTTTGTCGGGCTGCGACCGGATCCCCGGGATATCGGGCGTACAATCTCCCGTGACCTTCAGGAATCCCTTCCGGTGAAGACGATCCGGACCCTGCCGGAGATCGTCAAGCAACCGGGGGTTTTTGTGGCTATGATCAGTATCATCTTTGCCCAAATGGTCATGGTGGTTCCCATGTCGATTACCTCGGTTCACATGAAGGCCCTCAACCATCCCCTGAGCGCGATATCCATGGTGATCTCCGCTCACACCCTGGGGATGTTTGCCTTCTCCATCATCTCCGGGCGGCTTACCGATCAATGGGGACGAGGACCGGTTATCATCCTGGGTTCAATAATTCTGATATTTTCCTGCTTGATGGCGGCTCCCTCAGAAAAATTCCTGCCCCTGGTGATCGCTCTTTTCTTCCTGGGGCTGGGCTGGAACCTGGCTTATGTGGCCGCGTCCACTCTTCTGGCCGATCAACTCGCACCGGAGGAGAGGGCCAAGACCCAAGGGTTCAATGATCTGCTATTGAACCTGGGTTCAGCGGCCAGTCAGTTGGGAAGCGGCGTTGTGTTTGCTTTCGGTGGCTATGCGGTCATGGGGATGACCGCGGCCGTATTGGCCCTGGTGCCGCTGATTGCGGTTATGTGGTGGCAGAGGGTGAAAGACAAAAGACCGGAAAAGGTTGAAAGATAACGGTGATTGAGAGAATGCCGGGACGGAAAAAACAAAGAAATAGGGGAAAAACCCTGTTTGAAGTATAGGCTTTACTTTTTAAGGGTTAGATGCTATTTTTATTTAAATTTCGGTAAATTGTGCAATTTTTCAGAAGGAACCAAAACAAGATCCAAGCCTGAGGATAAGGGAAAAGAACACACGATTTTATTATAGTGTCCCTGCCATATGGTGATATGACTCTTCTGCCGACTCTACATCCCGATATTATTGAGGCTATCCGGCGGGCCCTGATAGAAGACATCGGACCAGGCGACGCCACCACCGACAGCATTGTTCCGGTCGAGGCCCTGATGCAGGGCCGGATTATCGCCAAACAGGAGGGCGTCATGGCCGGCCTTGATGTGGCCCAGGCGGTCTACCGAATGGTGGATGCAGAACTGGACTTCCGTGCCCAGTTGGAGGAAGGCAGCCGGATTTCCGACCGACAGGTGCTGGCCCTGGTCTCAGGACGGGCCCGCAGCCTGTTGACCGCCGAAAGGACCGCTCTCAACTTCCTGGGGCGGATGTCCGGGATCGCCACCCTGACCCGTCAGTTCGTGGACCTGGTGGCCGGGACGAAAGCGGTTATTCTGGATACGAGAAAGACCGCCCCTGGTTTGCGTATGGCCGATAAGCTGGCAGTCAAACGGGGAGGGGGAGAGAACCATCGTATCGGTTTGTACGATATGATCCTGATCAAAGATAACCATATAGACTTTGCCGGGTCCATTACCGAGGCCGTAAGGCGGGCGAGGTCCGCCCACACCGGTCTGGAGGTTGAGGTCGAGGCCCGCACCCTGGAGGATGTCCGTAAGGCCCTGGCCATCGGGGTCGAACGTATCCTGCTTGACAACATGACGCCCGCAATGATGGCCGATGCCGTCTACCTGACGTCCGGCCGCGCCAGACTGGAAGCCAGCGGGAACATAACGCTTTTGACCGTCCGGCAGATTGCCGAGACCGGGGTGGACTTCATTTCATCCGGGGCGTTGACCCATTCTGCAAAGGTATTGGACGTTTCCTTTGAATATCAATCTTGAAATTCAGGGCCGAAACTTCCAGAAATAGGTATAAAGGCTAATTATGAAAACAACCGATGTACTGATCATAGGATCCGGAATAGCCGGGGCGACAGCCGCTCTGAACCTGGCCCGGGATCCGGAGCGACGTATTATTCTGATTAACCGGGCTCCGGACCCTTCCGAATCCAATTCGCGTTACGCCCAGGGCGGGATAATAAGCCGTGGCCCGGGAGATTCTCCGGAGCTGCTGGTTGAAGACATCCTGGCTGCCGGGGCCGGGGCTTCCCTGCCGCGAGCCGCACGCATCCTCGCTGAAGAAGGCCCGGCCCTGTTAAAAGAAATCCTGATCGATAGAGTCAAAGTCCCCTTTGATGAACAAAGTGATGGTGAACCCGATTGGGGACAAGAGGGAGCCCATTCCCGGCGACGGATTTTACATGTCGGCGACGGGACCGGGCAGGCGATCATCTCCGCTTTGATGCGGACCGTCCAGCAGCAAGGCAACATAGAACTGATTACTGAGGCCACTGCTGTGGATCTGATCACCTATCCTCACCACTCCCGGGACCCGCTGGCAGCCTACGAGCCGGTTACCTGTCACGGGGCGTATGTTTTCGACCGTAAGGGCAAAGCGGTGCACCGTACCCTGGCCGCTTTCACCATTCTGGCCACCGGCGGCATCGGCCGCATTTTTCGTAACACCACCAACCCTTCCGGGGCCAGGGGCGACGGGCTGGCCATGGCCAACCGGGCCGGGGCGCGTATCCTTAACACGGAATATATCCAATTTCATCCGACGGCACTGGCCGTGCCCGGGGCGGAGGGTTTTCTGATCAGTGAAGCCATCCGCGGTGAAGGGGGGGTCCTTCTCGGCCCAGACGGCCGGCCGTTTATGGAGAAATATGCTCCCGAATGGAAAGACCTGGCCCCGCGGGATGTAGTGGCCAGAGCTATCCATACCGAAATGGAAACCCATGGTTATTCCTATGTCCTGCTGGATATTGCTTCACACCTGCCGGCCGAGGAAATCAAGGCTCGATTTCCTAATATTTATTACGAATGCCAACGGGTCGGCCTGGACATCACCCTGGAACCGATCCCGGTGGTCCCGGCAGCCCACTATTTTTGCGGCGGGGTAGCCGTGGATGAGCAGGGCCGTACCAGCATCGACCGTCTCTATGCCATCGGGGAAGTTTCCTGCACCGGGTTGCACGGGGCCAATCGTCTGGCTTCAACCTCACTATTGGAAGGGTTGGTTTGGGGAACACGGGCCGCCCTCGATATCGCCGCCCTTTTGGACGGCGGTTCAAAATGTGCGGTAACCCCTCAGGATATCCCGGCCTGGGATGAATCCGGGCTGACTCAGGACTCCGATCCGGCCCTTATTCAAGGAGACATGCAGACCATTCAAAATATCATGTGGCACTATGTGGGGCTTATCCGCTCCGGGGACCGCCTCTCACGGGCCATCCGCGAACTGCGTCACATGCAAAACGAGATTGAGACCTTTTACCGGAGAACCAAGCTGGGTGATGGCCTGATCGGTTTGCGTAATGCCGTCGAGGTGGCCTTGACCGTCTCTCAGGCGGCCCGTCACAACCGCCAGAGCCGGGGATGTCATTTCAGAGTGGACAGCGTGGATGGGGGAGATCGTTGGTTGTAAGAAAAGAGGGTTCGAGGGTTCAAGGGTTTAAATTCCATGCCTTTCACGCGGTTCCCTGTGGGAACCTTTTCTATAGCTCGACGATACGGCTTCCGATTGGAAGCCTGCTGGGAGCTCGGCAAAGCCGAGCGGACCGAGCGGCTGAACCCTTGACACCTGGACCCCTTGAATCCTTAGGATAATTTTCATTCTTTTCGACGCCCTTCAGGGGACGAAAGTTGAGTATTGGAGAATTAATAATGGCCACTGACCATAAAGATATTATTTCAGAAATCATGCAATTGAAGAAGCAAAAGAAAGCCGTCTTTCTGGTCCATAATTATCAACGGCCCGATGTTCAGGACCTGGCCGACTTTGTCGGGGATTCATTGGAGTTAAGCCGGAAAGCGGCCAAAACCGAGGCGGAGGTCATTGTTTTTTGCGGGGTTCATTTTATGGCTGAAACAGCCTTTCTGGTGAATCCGGGGAAAACGGTATTATTGCCCGACATGGAATCCGGCTGTCCCATGGCGGATA
>CAZSTT010000088.1:10458-13934 GCA_964609705.1 uncultured Thermodesulfobacteriota bacterium | reverse complement strand
TTTTGTAACTGACGACAAAATTGGCACTTAATCTCGGATATTTTCTTCTTTCTTTAGTGAAAGATTTCTCCAATCCAATCCCCCCTTTTCAAAAAAAGTTCACCTTCCGGCATTAATAGTTGTCGCAATGGGCCATTAAATAAACCTGATGAATCTGTAGAAATTCTCCGTAGCCGTCACCCCCCCCCCGCGAATCCTGCCCTCGAATGTCTTCATCGGGGGGGGACCGGAAAGAAATCGATCAGTATTAGATTAGAATGATGGAGGCATCCACGGCTACAGGCTTACCCTCTACAATCAACAGGGGATTGACGTCGATCTCCTGGATTTGTTCAAACGACAAAGCTATCTCCCCCAGGCGGATCAGCCATTGGGCCAGAAGATCCATGTCTACTGCTGGGGCGCCCCGAAAACCTTTAAACAGGGCCTGCCCTTTAAGTTTCGAAACCATGTGATAAACATCCGCTTGCTCTATTGGGGCCAGCCGGAAAACCACATCTTTATAAATCTCGGCCCGAACCCCGCCCAGGCCCAGCATAACGGTGGGACCGAATTGGGGGTCCCGAATGATTCCGGCGATCAACTCCAGGTCCCCTTTGAGCATGGGTTGGACTAAAAAGGAAGAGGGGCGATGCTCCCCGGCAGCCATCCGATGAAAAGCTGAAGTAACCTGATCAGGGGTATTCAAATTCAGCTCCACCAGTCCGGCCTCGGTCTTATGGACCTTCCCTTCCTGAAGGCCTTTGAGAACCACCGGATATCCCAGGTCTCCGGCCGCAGATAGGATTTCATCAAGCCCACCGGCCGGCTTTTCTTTCACCACTTCCAGTCCCGCCATCTTCAGCCATTCCTTGGATTCCTGTTCATCAAGAACAGCCGGGCCTTTACCGGATCTCTTATTAACCCTTTCCATTAATGAATCCGGAAGTTCCGGAAGGATTGGCCGGGGGGAAAACGTCTCCTGGGAACAATGTTCAAAAAGACTGGCCATGATCTTGGTCAGGCGGTGTATTTCAAAATAAACAGGATAGCCCGCCTCCTCCAGAAACATCTGGGCATTTTCGTAGCCCTTTCCTGTTCCAATGACCCAGAAGAGAATCGGTTTTTTAGGCCCTGATTCCGGAATATCGGAAAGCATCTTGGACAGGTTCATGGTCCGGTCGCCGGTCCCCGGGAAAATATGAACAATGATCCCATCCACCTGCGGATCCTCATTGAGGGCGGCCAGGGCTACCTGGTAAGCCTGGCGTTGGCCGACCTGTTCCATGGCCGGATAAAAATCCACCGGGTTTTTTACCGGCATCCAGGACGGAGAAATGGCGGCAATTCTTTTCCTGGTTTCGACCGATAACTCCGCCAGAGGGAGACCGTATTTCTCCAGGTGGTCTGAATTGACGATTCCCGCTCCCCCGCTGTAAGTCAAAATCGCTATCTGCGGTTTTCTGTTGAGCGAGCGCGGCACGAAGAAGCCCTTTTCCAGGCAGCGGGCCATATCGGCCATTTCGAAAAAGTCATCGGCTTGATAGACCCCGGCCTGATCCAGGGCGCCACGCGCCACTTCATAATTACCGGCCAGGGACCCGGTATGACTGACCGAGGCTCGGGCCCCGGAAGGACTCTTTCCTCCCTTGAGAACCACGATCGGTTTTTGAGATGCCCGGGCCAGATCAAAAAATTTTCTTCCCCTGGGAATGGATTCAAGGTACATGGCAATGACCTTGGTAGCCGGATCCTTCAAAAAATATTCCAGCAACTCGGTCTCATCCACATCGCATTTATTGCCGATGGAGCAGGCCTTGGCCAGCCCGAGGGTTTTATTGCCCATGAGGGTGGTTATAAATCCGGCAGACAAGAGCCCGCTCTGAACAATCAGGGATACTCCTCCCGGATATAAAATTCCCTCCTCCCAGGATTCCGGAATAATAAAAGAAAAGATGTACTTCTTTATGGGATCAAAGAGTCCCATGCAGTTGGGTCCCCAGAGACGCAGCCCTCCATTACGGGCAATAGCCAGGCAGCGGTCTTGCAGGACCTTTCCTTCAGGCCCGATCTCGGCAAAACCGCTGCTCTCAATGATGGCTCCTTTGACCCCCCGGGCCACACACTGTTCCAGGACGGCGGGAACGGCCCGGGCCGGGATAAAGATCAGGGCCAGATCAATGGGGTCCGGAACCTCCAATATGGACGGATAACACTTCTTATCTAAAATTTCTTCGTACTTGGGATTGATCGGGTAAATGGAGCCATCATAACCAAGGATGAGGTTATTCAAGATATGACGTCCTCCCCCGAAACGATCCGGAGTGGCCCCAATCACCGCCACTCCTTTGGGTTCAAAGAAAAAATCCATAGCATCCTTTCCTGGGCCTGGTCTATTCAGCATGAAAATTTAACCAAGGTTTCAAGGAGCCAAGGGGTCGAGGTTTCAAGTGAACGGCTTGGAATTTAAAACCCTCGAACCCTTGAAACCTTGAATCCTTGAACCCTATTTTCGCATTAAAGAGTTGACACCAAGTGCAAGTTGGCTATTCTAAAAAAGCCCTGTCGGGGTGTCAAGCTATTTCAAGGAGCAATCCTATGCCCAGACCCATTAAAAAAAGATCTCAAAAGGCCGGCCTTCCCCCCGGGACCCCGGTTCATATCGGGGAGAGACGAAGCGAAACGACTCGGATCACTTTATTTGATTATGATGAACAACAGATCGAGGAGAGGGAAGTAACCCAGGCCAAAGAATGCTTCCTTTTTAAGAACACCCCCAAGGTGACCTGGATCAATGTGACCGGTCTGCACCAGGTGGAGGTCCTGGAGGAACTGAACGGATGTTTCAGTTTACATCCCCTGGTCCTGGAGGACATTCTGAATACCGATCAGCGTCCCAAAATGGAAGATTACGGGGGTTACCTGTACATTGTCTTAAAAGCCCTCTTCCTGGGCAATAATCGAGACAACGAAGTTGAAAGCGAACAGATCAGCCTGATCCTGGGGGCGAATTTTGTCCTTTCTTTTCAGGAGAAAGAGAACCCCCTTTTTGAGCCGATCCGGGACCGCCTGCGTAACAATAAAGGCCGTCTCCGGAAGATGGGGGCCGATTATCTGGTCCATGCCATCCTGGATGCCATTATCGATCATTATTTTGTCGTTTTGGAAAAATTGGGAGAGCAGGTCGAGTTTCTGGAAGAAGAAGTGGTCAGCAAACCCCGTCCGGCCACCTTGCAGGCCACCCACAAATTAAAACGGGAAATGATCTTTTTACGCAAAGCCGTCTGGCCCCTGCGGGAGGTGATCGGCAGCCTGGAAAGAGGGGAATCCCCTCTGATCAAGGAATCCACCGTCCTCTATTTGAGAGATATTTACGATCATACCATTCAGGTCATCGACAACATCGAAACCTTCCGCGACATGCTCTCCGGAATGATGGATATCTATCTGTCCAGCATCAGCAACCGGATGAATGAAGTCATGAAGGTCCTGACCAT
>CAZSTT010000088.1:0-10358 GCA_964609705.1 uncultured Thermodesulfobacteriota bacterium | reverse complement strand
CAAAGCCCCCAATTCCATCAGGGCTTCATTGAACAAGCCGGCGTTTTGAGGGGGAAGGATATTTTGGGAAATGGACCAAAGTTTATTGATGGTCGATGTTTTTCCAGGATCCTGGTTGATATTAAAAAAGCGGATCAGAACCCGGCGAATATTCCCATCCAGGATCGCGTAGGGTTGATTAAAGGCCAGACTGAGGATGGCCCCGGCCGTAGACCGGCCGATTCCGGGCAGTTTGTTGAGTTGCTGGAAATCGGCCGGGATCTTGCCAGCAAATCGGTCGACAATTAATTGGGCCGCCTGGTGGAGATTGCGGGCCCGGCTGTAATACCCCATCCCCTCCCAAACCTTGAGCACCTCTAGGATCGGCGCCTCTGCCAAAGACCGGGCGTTTGGAAACCGTTCGATGAATCGGTAATAATAAGAGACTACCTGCTGAACCTGGGTCTGCTGAAGCATTATTTCCGAGATCCAGGTGGTATAAGGAGTACGCCGGACACGCCAAGGCAGATCTCTTTGGTGTTTTTGAAACCAGGCAATGAGTTTTTTTTGAGGAAAAGATTCCATGTGCTTTTAAGGGAAAGAAAACCGGATGAAATGTGAATTTTTTGGCCTTAAATTCGAGATGAGTTAAATAGCGAAAATTTGTCGGCATGAAGGAATAATAATCTGCGAAAAAACCAATACTCCATTACTCCTATACTCCATCACTCCAAATGAAAACATCTACTCCTCCATGATCCTCCCCGAACGAATGGCCTGATCTCCATATTTATCCTGAATCGCATCCAGGGCCTGGTTAAGCTGGTCTGTTTTCTTTATTCCATTGGTTTGATCAAATAATGACAACTGCCCCTCTCCGGGCCTGGCCAACAGGGAAAGATAAATCCCCAGAAGACGAATAGGTCTGTTCCCGATCTCGGTCTTTTCCAGCAGGTCCAGAGATACCCGGTAAATGGTCCTGCCGTCATCGGTAGCTTCCGGCAGGGTCAGGGACCGGGTGATCCGGGTAAAATTGTCATAAGTCACCTTAAGGGTAATAGTCCGCCCGGCCTTCCCGTGCCTCCGTAAGCGCCTGGCCACCCGTTGGCTTAGAATCAGAATTTCCTTCCCGGCTTTTTCCTTGACTAGGATATCTTCCAGAAAGGTTTCTTCCCGTCCGATAGATTTTATTATTCTCTCCGGTTGAACTTCCCGGTCATCGATTCCCTTGGAAAGAAAAAACAACTGAAGTCCCTGCTGGCCGAATCTCCTCCGCAACAAATCTTTAGGGAGGCGGCTCAAATCTCCAATGGTTTTTACATTCAGCAGAGAAAGATCCCTCTGAGTAATCTTTCCCACTCCCCAGAGTTTTTCAATGGGAAGGGGATCTAAAAAGTTTGGTACCCTCCCTTCGGGTACGATGGTCAGACCGTCCGGTTTGTTTAAATCCGAGGCGATCTTGGCTACTAATTTAGAAGGAGCGATACCGGCGGAAACCGTCAGGCCTGTCTCATTCCGGACCTGTTTTTTTATCTCTTTGGCGATCTCCTCCGCCGGCCCAAAGAGTCGAATGGAAGCGGTTACATCTAAAAAGGCTTCATCAATGGAGAGGGGTTCCACCAGGGGAGTGAAACGGTGGAAGATCTCGAAAATCAGATCGGAAATCTCTTTATAACGGGACATTCGAACCGGCAAAAAAATGCCCTGAGGGCATAAACGCATAGCCACGGCTATGGGCAGGGCCGAATGAACCCCGAATTTTCGAGCCTCATAGGAAGCGGCGGAAACGACCCCCCTTTTTGGGGAGCCGCCCACAATAACCGGTTGATCCCGAAGGGCCGGATTATCCAGCACTTCTACCGAGGCATAGAAGGCATCCATATCCAGATGGATAATCTGTTTAACCCGGGGGCTCATGAATTAACAGAGGCGACAGGTAAATGGCTATGGGCATTAGGCAGACCGATCTCCCGATTTTGGTTTTCCTGTAGCCTGTAGCCCCTTGCCCATAGCCTCCCAATATTCTATTTTCCATCTAAAAGGCCTGGGATAACGAAAGTAGTCTATTTCTTTTCGCCTTGCGTGTGCAATCTAAAATCTGAATTCCGGAATAGATCCCGCAGGGTTTTTTCCAGGAGACTATTCAGAATTTCCCGACTTTGGGAAGAGAAGTCATCAGAGGTGAACGGAATCCTGACCTCCCGATAGCCGATTTTCTTGCTCCAGACAATATCTCCCTGGGGAGGACGAACCAGGTAAGCCTCTATTTCCACCTCGGCAATAAAACGAGCCACTTGATGAACAAAAAAATGAGAAATAACGCCACCCACCATAAAGTCCACCTGAAGGTGGGGGACTCTTCTAATTAATGTTTTAAGATCCTGCTGGTTGATTTGGATGGTATAAATCTCATCGGAACTGAGTTGATAGCCAAAGGCTTCCATCTCCTTTTTTACCCCCTGGGTAACCAGATAGGATAAACTTTTCGGACCGTATAACTTTATTCCGTAGAGGGAGGCCGTCCCTGCCCAGTTGGGATTTTCCTGGCCGTTCCAGGTGGCGTCTTCAAAGGGAAGGACCGCTATCTTGCCCTGTCTTGAGACCGGCGGCGATATCTGGCTGGGGGAGTATTTTAAGTCCAAGGTTTGGAGAGTGGTGCATCCCCAGGACAAAAGAAAGAAGGCACTTAGAAAAATCATCTGGAAACGAATCCTCATGGATACCTCCTTGACTTGCCATCACGATCGAAATTATTTTTAGTTTAATTTATTCAATTACTTTTTGCAATACTATTTAAAATAACTTAAGATATTGACAAGGTTCGACCTTTCGTCTATCCTTTTCTTCTTGAAAGAGGACCGGGGTCATGATTCCGCAGATTCAACTGAAACCCGTGTTCTTCAAAGGTCTCATACTATCAATGGTCTTCTTTACCCGGTTTTAGAAGTCAATACCCGATTAGGAGGTTTGTCATGGCAACAATAGATTTTTCCGGCTGTCATATCCCCTTGGTTACCCCCTTTAAAGACGATTTCTCTCTGGATGAGGATGGACTTCGGCGTCTGATCAATTATTTAATTGAAGAGGAAAAGGTCAATGGACTGGTCCCTTGCGGAACCACCGGCGAGTCCCCGACCCTTAACCATGAGGAACACAACAAAGTCATTGAAATTACCGTCAAGGAAACCCGGGGCAGAGTTCCGGTGATCGCCGGGACCGGGTCCAACAGTACGCAGGAAGCGATCATGATGACCAAACATGCGGAAGAGGTCGGCGCCGATGCCACCTTGCAGGTGGCCCCCTATTATAATAAGCCGACCATGGACGGGATGCTGGCCCATTTTGAGGCCGTGGCTAAAAATACCAAGCTGCCGGTATTGATTTATAACATTCCGGGAAGAACAGGACGGAATATCGATCCTCAAACGCTAATCAAACTTTCCGACATCGACAATATTATCGGTCTCAAGGATGCCTGTGGGGATATAACCCAAACCATGGAGATCATCGCCGGGACGAAAAGAAAGGGAAAAACATTTTTTGTCTTATCCGGAGAAGACTCCTTGACTTATCCCTTGATGGCATTGGGGGGCGATGGCGTTATTTGTGCCGTAGGCAACGTCATCGGCCGGGAATATACCCTGCTGTGTAAACTGATGAAAGAAGGGAAGTGGACCGAGGCCAGGGAAATTCATTATAAAACCCTCCCCTTGGTCAACGCCTTGTTTATAGAAACCAACCCTGTTCCCGTGAAAGAGGCCATGCAGATGATGGGTCTTCCTTCAGGCCCGTTGCGGCTCCCCCTGGCGCCCTTGCGCCCTGCCAATCGGGAACGATTACGACAAGAACTCATCAATGTGGGAAGATTAAACCGTCATGTCCCCTCAGGGACGTGACACCACGATACGGTCGGGCCATCGGTTCCCGTTCGATCGGCTCTGGCCGATCTCAGGGGAGACTTTCGCAGAAAGTTTGACACGTTAATTCTTCCAAGGCAATAGATACGGCATCCGAAGAAATGCGTAATCAAAAGCTCGACAAAATCGAGCGGCCCGAGCGGCCCGACCTAAAAAGGAGGCTTCTTAAAAGAAGCCGGGACATGAAAACAGAAACAATCGAAGGATGACCTCGATTCCTATTTTCGGGACTAAGGATAAAAATAAATGGAAAAAGAAAAGAAAATCTGGCTGGACGGGAAGTTGGTTCCCTGGGAAAAAGCCCAAATCCATGTCTTGTCCCACACCTTGCATTACGGTCTGGGTATTTTTGAAGGTATCCGCTGTTATCTCTGCTCGGACGGTCGGTCGGCCATCTTCCGGCTTCCGGAACATGTGGAAAGGCTTTTTGGCGGGGCCCACGCCATGGAAATCGATATCCCTTTCAGTCAGGAGGAAATCCGTGGGGTCTGCTGTCGGATCCTGAAGGTCAACGGCATGAAGGAAGGTTACATCCGTCCCCTGGTCTTTATCGGGGACGGGGTCATGGGCATCCATCCCAAGGATAATCCCGTTCGTCTGACCATCGCCGCCTGGAAATGGGGGGCTTATCTGGGGGACGAAGGCCTTAAAAAAGGAATCCGGGTTAAAGTATCTTCTTATACCAGGCACCATGTCAATGTCATGATGACCAAGACCAAAACCTGCGGCAATTATGTCAATTCCATCCTGGCCAAAAGAGAGGTAACCCGTGACGGGTATGACGAAGCCATCATGCTGGATACTTCCGGCTACGTTTCCGAAGCCAGTGGAGAAAACATATTTATGGTCAAAAAAGGCAAAATAAAAACCACGCCCCTAACCTCAATCCTGCCCGGGATTACTCGCGATTCGGTCCTGACCATCGCCCGGGATCTGGGAATAGAAGTGGTTGAAGAGCGATTTACCAGGGACGAGTTGTACTTGGCCGATGAGGCCTTCTTTTCCGGAACAGCGGCAGAGATCACCCCCATCCGGGAAGTCGACAATCGCCGGGTCGGCCAGGGACGTCCGGGTCCTATTACCCAAAAAATCCAAAACCTCTTCTTTAAAGCGGTCAAGGGGGAAGATGACCGCTATCGAAATTGGTTGACCTATCTTAAGTAATACAGGCAGGAGAAACGTATATCGTAAGGCGTTAGGCGTAAGGCGTAAGAGGACAAGAGAATAAAATCTTTCCTCACGCCTCACGCCTTTACGCTTATTTCTTTTCTTAGAGACTTCATTCATGAATGAAACCTCCCTTAAACGGACTGTTTTGGTTATCGCCTGTCTGAGCTCTTTTATTGTCCCTTTTATCGGTTCCTCGGTCAATATTGCCCTTCCGACTATTGGAAAAGAATTCAAAATAGATGCGGTCACCCTGGGCTGGGTACCCTCCTCCTATCTCCTGGCTTCAGCCATGTTTCTCCTGCCTTTTGGCCGGGTAGCAGATATTTTCGGCCGAAAAAAAATATTCTTAACAGGGACCATTATTTACACAATCGGCTCTTTATTTTCGGCGCTCTCCCTATCGGTCCCGATGCTGATCGCCTGCCGAGTGATCCAGGGAATCGGCAGCGCCATGACCTTCGGAACCTCCATGGCTATCCTGACCTCGGTCTATCCCTTGGCAGAACGGGGGGTCGCCATAGGTATCACCACCGCCACGGTCTATTCCGGTCTTTCCCTCGGACCTTTTCTGGGTGGATTTTTCACCCAGCATCTGGGCTGGCGCAGCCTCTTTTATTTTAACGTTCCCTTTGGATTGGTAGTCATCGCACTCGTTCTCTGGCAATTGAAAGGAGAATGGGCTGAGGCCAAGGGCGAGCGCGTTGACCTGCCGGGGTCGTTCCTCTACGCCTTGACCCTACTGCTGGTTATGGTTGGGTTGTCCCTCCTTCCGGCAGGTTGGGGGATCGGACTGATCGGGGCCGGGGCCATCGGAGTCATCAGTTTTTTTTTACTGGAAGCCAGAACCAGAAGCCCGATTTTAAATGTTCAGGCTTTCAAACATAACCAGGTATTTGCCTTCTCTAATCTGGCGGCTTTTATTCATTACAGCTCAACCTTTGCCGTCACTTTTTTAATGAGCCTTTACCTGCAGTATATCAAGGGCTTAAACGCCCAGAGCGCCGGAGTGATCTTGATATCTCAGCCTTTGATGATGGCCGCTTTTTCACCCTTGGCCGGGCGACTCTCAGACCGGATTGAACCGCGGGTCATCGCTTCCTGCGGAATGGCCTGTACTTGTCTGGCCATTTATCTCCTGTCCTTCATAGTCGAAAAAACCGGATTACCCTACATAGTTTCCGCGCTCCTGCTCCTTGGATTCGGGTTCGCTTTGTTCTCTTCTCCAAACACGAATGCGGTTATGAGTTCGGTCGAAAAGCGATATTATGGGGTTGCCTCCGGGACGATAGGGACCATGCGCTTGATCGGACAAATGTTCAGCATGGGTATGGCCATGATGATATTTTCTATTCTTATCGGAAAAGTCAGCATTACGCCTGGATTATTTCCCCTCTTTCTAAAAAGTGTGAAAATCGCCTTGATTATCAATGGAACACTCTGTTTTATCGGTATATTTTTATCCCTGGCCCGGGGGAAGGTTCAGCGGCAGGCCTAAATAATAAGTAGATATATTACTGAAATAAAAAGATTTTTTAAATTATTGAGATAATAACAAACAAATCTCCTCCTCCTCCCCTATAAATCTTCTGAAAAAAATTCAACCGAATTCCTTCTGATTAAAAGGGCTTAGGTAATATCCATTCTATCCCCCTTTTTTTTGACTTGACATACCATATATTGTATTTTAACGTTTCCTCCATACAAGATAAAGCATCTTAAATAGAGATTTTGAAAAATTTCATTTTTGTTCAAAATCGATAAAACGAAAATTTTGACCTGGAAATTTTACTATATTTTAAGGGTTCAAAATTAAGTTTAAAACGGTAAATGGACAAAAGGGGACTTTTTTCAAGACTCTCCAAAAGAAGAAAAGAAAGGGTCAAAGGCCATGGGTACCATAGTCGAGTTGCATCAGGATCCAAGGGGAGTCGAAGTCTCAGAAACAACGGATCTGGCTTTATTTGTTCGGACCTCAAACGAAGACCTGGTGACTTGGAATCGTCAAAGGATCGTTGACGCCCTGATTCGGGAAACCATGGTTGATCTTGATACCGCCGAGGCCATCAGCCTGGAAGTGGAAGAGTTTATCTTTTCTTCTAAAATCTCAATGGTGACGGCTCCCCTGATAAGGGAATTGGTTGATTCCAAACTGATTGAACGGGGACTGGAAAAAGCCCGGATCATGCATACCCGGCTGGGTGTGCCCCTCTTTGATGTGGACCAGATGATCGTCCATCCCAACAAAGAGAATGCCAATGTACCCCATGGGCCGGAGGCCACAAACCTGACCCTGGCCGAAGGGATTAAAAAAGAATATGCCCTGCTCAGTGTTTTTTCTCCCAAGGTAGGCGATGCCCACATGCGGGGAGATATCCATCTCCATGACCTTGGTTTTATTGACCGGCCCTACTGCTCCGGCCAATCCCTGGAATACATTAAAAAATTTGGATTAAACCTTCCCAACGCCCTCTCCATGGCTAAACCGGCCAAACATCCCGAGGTCTTACTGGCTCATATGGTCAAATTTGCAGCCGCCCTTCAAAGCAATTTTGCCGGGGCTATCGGCTGGGATGCGGTTAATCTCTTTTTTGCCCCCTATCTGGAGGGATTATCAGACCGGGAGATAAAACAACTGGCCCAGATGATGATCTTTGAGTTTTCCCAACAAGCCGTGGCCCGGGGGGGGCAGGCCATCTTTACCGACATCAATCTTTATTGGGAAATCCCCCGTCATTTTGAAGGAGTACCGGCCATCGGCCCGGGGGGAGAATACACAGGCAAAACCTATTCGGACTATCTGCCCCTGGCTCAAAAATTTGTTTGGCTCCTTTTCGAGGTTTATAAAGAAGGGGATGGGTCCGGGCGTCCGTTTTTTTTCCCAAAACCCCTGGTTCATATCACCGAAAAATTTTTCCAGACCCCCGGACACCAGGATTTTTTGAATCATATCTGCGAAGTGGCCGGGCTGAAAGGAAATACTTATTTTGTCTTTGACCGTGGACAAACGGCCAAGATTTCCGAATGCTGTCGCTTAAGCTTTAAACTTGAGGCCCAGGATTTACTCGATGCCCATGAACCCTGGAAAATGCGTTATTGTGCCCTGCAAAATGTAACGGTCAATCTGCCCCGTCTGGCTTATCAGGCTGAGGGAAATGACACCGCCCTTTTTTCCAAGTTGGCCGAAGGGGTGGAAATGGCGGTGGAAGCGCATTTACAAAAAAGGGCTTTTATCGTTAAACTCCTCTCCCTTGGAGAAAGGGGCCCCTTGTCTTTATTGACTATGGACCGGGATGGTTCGCCTTATCTGCGCCTGGAGAGGACCACCAATCTGATCGGCATGGTGGGATTAAATGAGCTGGTTCAGTACCATACGGGCGAGGAGCTTCATCAGTCTCAAAAAGCCATAAAGTTCGGCCTTAAGGTTATCGCTTATATGAAACTGTTAACCGACCGGTTCGGTCAAAAAAACGGGATGCGTTTTGTTTTGGAACAGACCCCCGCTGAAAGTACGTCTTATCGTTTTGCCAAGCTGGATCTTCAAAAATATCCCGAACAGGCCGGAAAAGTAATCAAAGGAAATAAGGCCCAGGGGGAAATCTATTACACCAATTCCACCCTCTTTAATGTTTCAGTCCCTATGAATCCGGTCGATCGGGTCCGTTATGAAGGGCTGTTCCATCCTTTGATTGAGGCCGGAGCACTGACCCATATCTGGGTCGGGGAATCAAAGCCGGATAAAGAATCCTTGTCCAATTTTATTATAAAAACTTTCAGGCTGACCAAGAACGATCAAATCGCCTTTTCTCCTGAATTTACCACCTGCCGGGCCTGTGGCCAGACTTCGCGGGGCTTGTCGGAAAGCTGTTCTTTTTGCGGATCTTCTGAGGTGGACGGGATTACGCGTATTACCGGGTATTTCACTAAAATCTCCAGTTGGAATAAAGGAAAGATCGGAGAACTTAAGGACCGATATCGGAACAGCCCGTATTTTCCTGGAAAGGTATCTTCTTAAAGATATCTCCGGGGTAAAAAGAAGATAACCCAAATGGAGTGATGGACTAATGAATTTTTGGTCTTTTCCAGTATTCCAGTACTCCAATACTCCAGTATCCCATTATCCAACACTCCATTAATCCATTGCTCTTTCCAGGAGGCCGAACATGACTTTATTTACCAAAGCGGATTGCCAGAAATGCCATTATATCAAAGATCATTTTAATCTCCCTTCCCTTGGAATTCAGGAGGAGGTCCTGGGGGAAGATAATCCTGAGGCTTTGGCCCATTTGGCCTGGCACGAGATGATCGAAACGGCCCAAAAAGAATTACCCATCTTAATCCTGGATGACAGCACGGCCGTTATCGGGGCCATTCCCATTAAAAAATATTTAACAAGATGTTGAAAAATTTTTTACTACAGGTTGCTCAAAAAGGTCTAGATACAAGGGCCTTTTTCAGAAACCTGTTAAGCCATCTGAATGGAAATTAAAGGCTTTATCGAGACCTCTTTTCTAGACTGGCCGGGGAAGATTTGCGCCGTCCTTTTCTTGCCGTCCTGTAATCTTCGCTGTCCTTTTTGCCATAACCATGAACTCGCCTGGCACCCCGAACGGATACCCGCCTACCCCTGGGAATCTATACAGCAAAGGTTAAAAGCCCTACGAACCTGGTTGGATGGGATTTGTGTTACCGGAGGCGAACCGACCCTCCATCCCGATTTGCCGGAACTTTTGGATCGGATTCATGGGTTGGGATTAAAGGTTAAACTGGATACTAATGGGACCCGTCCTGGAATGCTGGAGTTCCTGATTTCCAGGAAATTGATAGATTATCTGGCCATGGATATTAAGGGCCCTTTGGATCAGGAATCTTATGAAAAGTGTGCGGGGGTTCGAATTTCAATCCCGGAGATAAAAAAATCCATGGATTTCATTCTCTCGGGCCAGGTTGAGGGAGGGTTTAGAACCACAGTGGTACCCCAATGGCATACCCCGCCTGTCCTGGCCCGGATGGCCTTGGAATTGAAACATGATTCCAAATGGACCCAGCAAGAATTTAATCCGCTTCAGGCCTTCAATCCCGACCTTCGATCGAATGGACCAAGACCTTGACTTTATAAGACTGGGATTTCAACGCCGTTGATCTTAATTGGGGCCTGGCGGGGGCGGGTTTCAAACCCGCCCCCGCGGGTTATTTTCATGGTTCGTGGCGCCCTGGTGGGACACGAGGGTTTAGTTCGAAAATAGATTTCGAGGGATCTCGTTGATTCGGTCTATTTTCATGTCCCGGCTTCTG
>CAZSTT010000087.1:0-13973 GCA_964609705.1 uncultured Thermodesulfobacteriota bacterium | reverse complement strand
TTTCACTATGAAGAAAACGCCTCAAAAGCATCCCAAAGCTGAAAAATCTTTGTCGCCCGGATTGCGCCGCTATTTATACATCACTGCGGCCGTTTGCGGGGCTGCGATACTCATCGTTGAAATCCTGGGGGCTAAGATGCTCTCCCCCTTTTTCGGCACCTCCCACTTTGTCTGGACGGCTCAGATCGCGGTGACCATGGTATCCCTGGCCATCGGCTATTGGTTCGGCGGCTGGCTGGTGGACCGGTCTGCCCGGCTGAACCGGCTCTATGTCTGCATTTTGATTGCCGCTCTTTATCTGTTTCTGACCGTGCCCTTCTGCCGGCCGGTGGCCGAACGTTGCCTCGAACTCAAGCTGGCCCTGGGGTCTCTGCTGGCTTCCATGTTTTTATTCTTTATTCCTCTGGCCCTGCTGGCCACGGTGGGTCCTTTCCTGGTCCGGGTCATGACCGCCTCCATGAGCGTGGTCGGCGGTCAGGTGGGCCGGTTGACCGCCATCAGCACGACCGGCAGTGTGGGCGGGACCATATTGATCGGCTATGCCCTGATTCCTTTTCTGCCGAATTCGGTGACCATGCTCTGTACGGCCGCGATCCTGTCGGCGCTGGTGGTTCTTTATTTTGTTTTGTGGGGCAAGGCGCCGGGATTGGTGGGGACGGCACTGATGGTCGGACTGGCCGGATTGGGGATAGGGTGGTGGGGGGTCAGTGCGGATGCCCGCCTCCGGGTCCCGGGCCTGGTCGAACTGGAACGGCAAAATTCTCATTTCGGTTTGATGCAGATCTTAGCCGGGTCCGATCCGCCCTACCGGTATTATTTCAATGACTATCTCTGCCAGAATGGTTTCGATCCGGCGACCAAGCAAAGCATCCATCTCTTTTCCTACATGCTTCATGGCCTGGCGCGAACGTATACGGAAAAGATCGAAAAAGCCCTGTGCATCGGTCTGGGGGTGGGAATCGTGCCCATGCAGCTGGCGCGGGAGAAGGTCAAAGTGGACGTTGTGGAAATCAACCCGGCGGTGGTGCCGCTGGCCAAGCGCTATTTTGAATTCGATCCGGGAAGGGTCAATCTGTTTATTGATGACGGCCGTCATTATCTGAACGAATGCAAACAGCGTTACGACACGGTTATTCTCGATGCCTTTCTGGGAGACTCCTCCCCGTCCCATTTAATGACCAAAGAGGCCTTTACGACGATGCGGGCTTTACTTAAACCGGGCGGTTCACTGGTGATCAATACCTTCGGCAACTTGAATCCTGGGCTTGATTTTTCCACGGCCTCGATGGAGAAAACACTGCGGGCGGTTTTCAAAAGCGTGAAAGTCCACGCCGAGGAACAGGACGGAAACATATTTTTTGTCGCTTCCGACCGAAAGGAGCTGACTTTTTTTCGGGAACCGGACCTGACGGGGGTTCATCCCGCAGTCGGCGGACGGGTGGCGGACACCTTTTCGGGTGTGGTTCAGGCAGACTTGAATCACGGGCGGGTGCTGACCGATGATTTCAACCCGGTGGAATTTTATGACGCCGCCAACCGGGAAACACTCCGGCGGCAATGGGCATCCCTCATGAATCCAGGAAACGTTCGCTGAGACTTAACTCTGTTCACCGCAAAGCCGCAGAGGACGCAAAGGAGAAAAGTTCTGCATTGCCGGGCGTCAATGGAGAAGCTTCGCTACCCTCCAATTTTTTGGCCGGAGGCCAGAGCTGGCTTGAACAATCCCGTGAGAGCGGGATTGTTTAAAAAAGATTTCTTCGCGTGCTTTGCGGCTTTGCGGTGAAAAGGTTTCTCTACCAGGCCAATTCCAATATTTCCCTCACTTCCGCCGGGCCCTTGATCGGTCTGGGGTTCATTCGCACCGGCTGGTAAGCCATAGCCCGCTCGGCGATCTCTTCAAAATCTTCAAGTTTAATACCTACCGAAGACAAAGATCCGGGTTGACCAAGGCTGCTGATCAGGCTGGCCACCAGATCCGCAGCGGGTTGCCGGGGTGCGCCCATGGCTTCGGAAAGGTCCGCCTGACGATCGGCATTAACCGTTGCATTCCAGCGTAGAACGGCCGGCAGCATGACACAGGAAGTATGACCGTGGGCCACGCCATAGGTAGCCCCGAGCACATACCCGATCCCGTGACTGGCCCCGGAACCGGCACCGGCCGCCGAGGCGGCAATCGCTTGCCACATGCCGAACTGGGCCTCGAGTCGCGGCCTGAGATCGTCCGGGTCGGCCTTGATCTCAGGCAGGGCCCGGGCCAGCAGGCGCAGCCCCTGCAGCGAGAGGGCTTCCGTAGCCGGGTTGGCCCGTGGGGAGCAGTACGATTCCACAGCATGATCCACCGAGCGGATGGCGGTGGAGAACAAGAGCCCGTTGGGGGTATTCAGGGTTGCCGCAGGATCGAGGATGACGGAGCGGGGGACCAACAAACGATGACTGAAGGATTGTTTGGCCTGGGTTTTGGTGTCGGTTACACCGGCAATGGAAGTGAATTCCGATGCGGAAAGGGTGGTCGAAACAGTGATCAGGCGGATCGGATGGTCCGGAGGGTCGATCCCAAGCCGGATGCCGGCTTCCGCGCCGGAGTGAAAAGGTTCCAGGGAATGGGTGCTTTCCAGCCCCAACCACAGGCACATCAGTACGGCTTTGGAGGCGTCAATGACCGAACCCCCGCCGACAGCCACCAACAGGTCCGCCTGAGCCTCACGGGCGGCGGTGGCTGCGGCGATGACATCCTCGCGAGGACTGTGAGCCTGGATCGCGGCAAAGGTCCCGACATGACGGGGTCCCAGTCCGGCCAGGACTCTCTGGAGCGGTCCGTTTTCCAATTGATCCAGAGACCGGGTGGACAGGACAAAGACGCGCCCGGCACCGTAACGGTCAGCCTCGGCCACGACGGCTTTTTCCGCCGGTTGACCGAAGAGGATGGATTCCTGGGCCTGGACGGTAAAACGGCCGCTGGGCAGGCCTTGATAAGCGTCAGTCATTGGTCTCTCCTAATTTAATAGAAAATAGGGTTCGAGGATTCAAGGATTCGAGGGTTCAAGGGGCTTTACTTCCACGCCTTTCACTAGACCCCTAGACCCCTGGACCCCTTGAATCCTTCTTCATTAATCTCCGATGTCCCCGCCGGGGAAGGAGAACACCCAGACTGGCTATTTCTTCCGGGCCACCAGCTCTTTGCTCAACTGACGGATATGCCCCATTTCCTCCTTGATCACCGCATCCAGAAGGTTTTGCCCCATTTTTTCAGGAACCGTCTCGCGCATTCCCAGATAAAAAACGATGGAATCTTTCTCGGCAGTGATGGCCTCTTTCAGGATCTCCTCCAAGGAAGAGGTGTCGATTTTTTTTTCGAAAAAGACCCGGGTGTCCGCCAGGGCTTTCAAATATCCCGCCGCTTCCCCCTGTGGATCAAACACGGTGGAGGTTTTTTCCGAATCCTTTAATTGAGAACGCATTTGAGCAAAGATTTTTTCATGCTCGTCTTCCATGCCGGCCAGGCGGGACAATAAATCCCGGGCGGCATTATCCTTCAGCGAAGCAGCGGCCTTTCGATAGAATTGGGCGCCGTTCCGTTCCAGTTGCTGGGCCATTTCAAAAATGTCATCGGCGTTAAAATCATAGATCATGATTGTTTTTCCTTTCTTGGCCTTCTTGATTTTTGAGGATAAGTTCAACGGGGCCTGAGGATTGAACTACAGGATATTCAATGGATACCTAAAAAAAGTATAAATGAAAAATTGACAGGGTCAAGGAGAAAATGGGGGGGATAGGGCACCTTTATGGTAGGAATAGGAGAATATTATATTTCATTTTGAATAAAACGGGCTTAGAATATTCCCGGTTTATCCGGCGTCTGGCTGTTGGAAACCAATAGTTTCACATTCGGTATTTCCGGATGAGCACAAAAGAATCAATAAACCAACCCCAAAGGAGGATCCCCCCATGTATGATTTTATGC
Organism: uncultured Thermodesulfobacteriota bacterium; assembly: GCA_964609705.1. Lineage (GTDB taxonomy): Bacteria > Desulfobacterota > RBG-13-43-22 > RBG-13-43-22 > RBG-13-43-22 > RBG-13-43-22. The sequence continues at coordinate 10,012 of CAZSTT010000087.1, read as the reverse complement.
TGACCCCGGAACAAAGGGAACTGAAGAAGGAGGCCAGACAATTCGTCCTGGAGGAGGTAACCGGAGATTTTTTAAGACAAATGGACCGGAACGAAGTCAAATACCCGCGCGAGTTTGTAGAAAAACTGGCCCAACGCGGCTTGAGGGGCATTCGATTCCCCCAAAAGTACGGCGGACGGGGAATGAACTGGGTGGCGGAGGTGGCCGCCACGGAGGAAATCGGCTGTCTGGGAATGGCCTTGGGTTGTGCCTTCGTCATGCCCTCCATTGTGGGGGAGGCCCTTAATATCTTCGGCACCGAAGCCCAGAAAATAAAATATTTACAGCCCCTCATCGAAGGCAAGCTGGTCGCTGCCGAAGCTTTGACCGAACCTCGGGGCGGGTCCGATTTTTTCGGGGCCATGACCCGGGCGGAACTGAAAGGGGATCATTTCATCCTCAACGGGATGAAACGGTTTGTGGTTGGTGCGGAGGGTGCGGATTTTTTCCTGGTCTATGCCAAGACCAATTCCGACCCGGAGGCCCACAAGTACAATCGTCTGAGCCTGCTGATTGTGGATCGTGGTCCGGGGGTGGAAACGGAATACCTTTACGGTTTGATGGGCTGCCGGGGAGGAGGGACGGGGCGGCTTGTTTTCCGGGACGTTAAAGTGCCTAAAGAGAATCTCGTCGGAGAACTGCACGGAGGGGCCTTGTGCTTCAATCAGATGATGATCCCCGAACGTCTGACCTCGGCCGCCGGATGCCTGGGCACCTGGGGGGCTCTTGATCTAGCGGTCCGCTATTCCGACAAACGCCGCGCCTTCGGAAGTCAAATTCGAAAATATCAGGCCGTGAGTTTCAAGGTGGCTGATTCCATAACCCAGCTTGACGCCGCCCGGGCTATAACCTTTTTGGCGGCCCGGGCGGTTGACGAAAATTATCCTCAGGTGCGGCGGTTGGTCAGCGAGGCCAAGCGCTTTGCCACGGAGGCCGCCTGGGAAGTGGTCAATAACGCCATGCAGATCATGGGGGGGATCGGTTATACGGATGTTTATCCTGTGGAACGGGCGGTTCGTGATACCCGTCTGGGGATGATCTGGACCGGGACCAGTGAAATCATGAATCTTTTGATTCAGCACGAATATTATGGCCAGGTTCTGGATCCGTCCTATGACCGCAGAAAGATGGAAAATGACGCCATGCACCCGGACGACACGGAATGGTGCCATACGGATGAGGACATGGAGCGGGTCTTCGGAGATGAATTAGGTTAGCCGAGGTTTAACCGGAAAGACCGCCGTTCAGGGCCTGGATTTCTTTTGAGGTTAGGGGACGGATTTCGCCCGGGGCCAGCCGGCCAAGGGATAGCGGTCCCAGGGTAATCCGTTTGATGGCCATCACCGGATGGCCAATGGCTGCGCACATGTTTTTGACCTGGTGTTTTTCCCCCTCCCGAATAGTAATCAACAGCCAGGACCGGTCAATCCCGGTCTTGACCATTTCCCATTCGCCCCGGTGTTTTTTCCCGCTGGGCAGCCAGGTTCCGGCCTGCAGCCGCCGCAAGGAGTCGAGAGTGGGGATTCCCTGTACTTTAACCCGATAGGTCTTGGGAACCTGGAATTTGGGATGTTGCAGGGTTTGGGCCAGTTCCCCGTCGTTGGTTAAAAGCATCAGGCCTTCGGCATCCCAGTCCAACCGGCCGACCGGAAAGACCCGTTCCTGGATCTGGGCCTGGGACAAATAATCAAAAATGGTCGGCCGGCCCTGAGGGTCTCTTAAGGTGGAAACGACCCCTTTGGGTTTATAAAAAAGATAATAGGCCTTGGATTCAGGGGAGGCGATAGGCTTTCCATCCACTTCGATTCGGTGATTGGAGGGGACCAGCTTGAGGCCGAGTTCGGTAACCACCCGGCCGTCGACAGATACCCGCCCGGCCCGGATCAAGTCTTCAGCCTTGCGCCGGGAGGCCAATCCGGAATGGGCCAGAATTCGCTGCAACCGCCAGGGGAGGTCTTTATCTTCCTGCTTCGGCTGAAAAGGCGGTTTCCCTCTGGGAGTCTCCCCCCGAAAGTTCGATGATTCGGCTTCCGAATGGAAGCCTCTTGGGGAGCCCGGCAAAGCCGGGCGGATCGGGCGGCGGGAAGTCGAGCGAAAACCGGAATCCAGTTTGTTCAAACGATTTGAGTTTCCTGAACTCCGGCTTGCGCCGGGGTGACGACTTTCAGTTAATTTGTTTTGTTTATTCCGTTTCGTTTTCACTTAAATCGGTATGCAGGGCTTTGATCTCTTCCAGAGAAGGCAGAAAGGAAAGATTTTTTAACTCGAACAATTCCAAAAATCGCTGGGTGGTCCCGTAGAGAATGGGGCGGCCCGGAATTTCCTTGCGCCCCACAATACGGATTAAGTTTTTTTCCAAGAGGGTGCGGACGATCCCGTCGACTTCCACCCCGCGCAGCCGTTCCATATCTCCCCGGGTGACTGGTTGTTTATAGGCAATAATGGCCAGGGTTTCCAGAGAGGCTTTGCTGAGGCGGGCGGGGCTTATCTTCTTCAGTCTTTTGATCCATTCGCTGAATCGGGGTTTGGTGCGAAACTGGAAACCATCAGCCACTTCCTGAATATAGAGGCCCCGTTCCGGGGTTTCATACTCCTTTAACAATTGGGCCAGGGCCGTTTCAATTTCCTTGGGCGGAAAACTGTCTCCCACGACTTCCTGGATCTTCCTGAGATTCAGGGGAGTAGGGGAAACGAAAATCAAGGCTTCGAGTAAGGATTTAATTTCGTTCATAATCACCATTAAAAGGCTGATGAAAAACGCCCATCTGCGGTGTTGACTTCATCCCTCGTCATTCCGCCGTACATCTGGGTACGCCTCATTCCTCGGAATGAAGTCGCCTTGCATCTGGGCATTTTTGATCAGCCTTTATAGAAGGAATTCACCAATTTTATTTAGTTCTAAAATAGGATTCGAGGCCACTCACGCCTAGCCCTATTTTCATAGTTCGAGGTGTCAGGCCACCAACAGCGTGGCATGACGGTTTATTAAGAGATCGTTGCCGGGGGGAGAAAATCATAAATCAGGATATTTCCCCCCTGGATTTCCTGATAGATGACAATCTTATGAACCCGGGCCAGCTCCAGCAGGGCCAGAAAGACGACAATAAGTTCCGCCCGGGTAAAATGGCCGGGAAATAATTCATCCAGCAGGAGGCGCCCCGCCTGTTTCAGTTTGGCCAGGATTTCTTCCATCTTGTTTTCAATGGGAATCAGAGGGCTGGGGAAATGGGAGAAGACCTCCTCTTTCTTTTCCAGGAGTATCCTCCGCACTGCGTCCATCAATTCGAAAAGTCCCACCCGGAGAAGCCCTTCTTCTTTTCCTTCCATTTCTTTGGCCAGGAAATCCCGGGTGAAGACATCCCGGTACAACAGCGGACGCTGTCCCAATTGCTCTGCGGCTTCTTTCAATTGAAGGTATTCAAGCAAGGGCCGGGTCAATTCCAAACGGGGATCGTCCTCTTCTTCATCTTCCGGCGGTCTGGGCAACAGCATCCGGGATTTGATATGGATCAAGGTGGCGGCCATAACCAGAAAATTTCCGGCAACATTGATATTGAGGTCTTTCATCAGGTCGAGATATTCCAGATACTGGGCGGTGATAACGGCGATGGGGATATCGTAGATATCCATCTCGTTTTTCCGGATTAAATGGACCAGGAGGTCCATAGGCCCTTCAAAGATATCGAGTTTAACGTTATAGTCGGGTTCGTTCATAAATAATAGGGTCTAAGGGTACAAGGGTTCAAGGGGCCAAGGTTTCCAGGGAAAGGCGTGGAAGTGAACCCCCTTGAACCCTTGAATCCCAGAACCCTGTTTTATTAAAATCCAATGGCCTGTCTGACTTCCTCCATGGTTTGTTGGGCAAAGGTCCGGGCCTTATCATTGCCGGCCTTAAGAATCGATTGGACTTTCCCGCTGTTTTGAATCCAATAGTCCCGTTTTTCTTTAATCGGCTGGAGGGCCTCCAGGACCTGATCAATCAACCAGTTTTTACAGTCCACACAACCAATCCCGGCCCGGGGACATTCCCGCTCGATCTCTTCGATCCGCTCCGCAGGAGAATAAACTTTGTGGAGGGGAAAGAGGACACAGACTTCAGGATTACCCGGGTCTTTGCGACGGGCCCTCTGGGGATCGGTCACCATCTGAGACAGCTTGTTACGGATTTCCACCAGGGAGTCGGAGAGAAATACGGCATTGCTGTAACTCTTGCTCATCTTCCGGCCATCCAGTCCCGGTAATTTGGGGGTCTCGGTCAGCAGGACCTCGGGGACGGGAAAGACTTCCTCATACAGGAAGTTGAAGCGGCGGGCGATCTCCCGGGTCAATTCCACATGAGGGGCCTGATCGATCCCCACCGGTACGGCATGGGCCTTGTACATCATAATGTCGGCGGCCTGCAGGACCGGGTAGCCGATAAAGCCATAGGTCCCGATTTCTTTGTTTTCCAGTTCCTGTTGCTGCTCCTTATAGGTCGGATTACGTTCCAGCCAGCTTAAGGGAGTGATCATGGACAGGATCAAATGAAGTTCGGCATGTTCTTTGATTTCCGATTGCAGAAAAAAGGTGCTGACTTCCGGGTCCAAACCGACACTGATCCAGTCAATGACCATATCCAGGATATTTTCGTGAATGGCCTTGGGCTCTTTATATTCAGTGGTCAAGGCATGCCAGTCGGCAATAAAAAAAAAGCATTGATACGTTTTTTGAAGTTCTTTCCAGTTCAGCAAGGCCCCGTGCAGATTGCCCAGGTGTAATTTCCCGGTGGGGCGCATCCCGCTTAAAATCCGTTTCCGTTCCATTGAAAAGCTCCTCTACGCAAACAATATGGGTCTAAGGTCTAAGGTGTAAGGTGTAAGGTTTTTTCTGAAACCTCAAACCTTAAACCTCAAACCTTGGACCATTTTATAGAAACATCGACCCCCCCAAAAATAAGCTGACAAAAAAATAGATCAAAGGGGAAATCAACCAATCCAGAATATGGGTTACCAAAAGGCCGATTAAAATAAAAAAGCCATAAGGTTCGATTTTGCTGTATTGATAAGCGGCCTTAAAGGGCAGGAGGCCGACCATGACCCTCCCGCCGTCCAGGGGGGGGATGGGAATGAGATTGAAGATGGCCAGGGCTACATTGATTACCACGCCGTAACGCAGCATAAGGATGAGCGGCTGGAGGAAAAGACTGAGCAGGGGCCATTCCCAGAGCGGTTCGGCGGCCAATAACAGGCGGTGAAGGAGGGAAAATCCCAAGGCCAGGAGCAGATTGACCACCGCCCCGGCCAGGGCCACCCAAACCATGTCTTTTTTGGGATTCCTGAGGTTCCTGAAATTCACCGGCACCGGCTTGGCATAACCGAATAGAAATGGGGCCTGAGTTATGATAAGAATCCCGGGGATCAGGATAGAGCCGAAGGGATCGATGTGGGAGATGGGATTAAGGGTCAAACGACCCATTAGCCGGGCGGTGGGATCTCCCAGTTTATTGGCCACCCACCCGTGGGCTACTTCATGCAGAATAACCCCCAAAAGCAGGGGAATGGCCATGATACTGATTTGTTGAATAAATGCACTCATGGTTTTATTTTATTTCCATAACTGAGTTTGTGAATTTACCTTCAATATTTTCCCATTAGAATACAGAAGTCAGAGTTAAACCCTCTTTAATGAGTCTCTTGCAAAAGACCATTTATTTAAAATGGGTCAGGCATCTTGCCTGAAAATAGGTCCAAATCAATAGATGTCAGCCGAGACGGCTGACCTATTATGAGGAATTCATAATATCTGGATTTTACATGAAGCTCTTATGTTTTAAAATTTATTTCCATTTTTGACTTCTGACTCCTGAATCCCGGGTTCCGGGATGTACTATCATATAATCAGGGCTTGGTTTTCTTCCCCGACCGAAAAATGTTTTTTAACATAGGCTATTTCATCCTCCCGGGTCAATACTTTTCCGTTGATCCGGGCCTCCAGGAGGTCACCCAGGATGGTTTTATAAAGCGGGCCGGGGACCAACCCCAGGTCTTTCAGTTCTTCCCCCCCGATGGATATCCGGATGGATTTCAATTGGGTAAAATAAAGCGAAATCGCTTTTCGGCCGGTTTCCTGGGTGGTTTTGGCCATCAGGAAAAGCAGGGCTTCGTTAGGCAGGGGTGAAAGCAGGGCATAAATTTCACTCCGGGAAAGTTTGGGATTCTTTTGAAGGGTCATCAAGACCTTTTCCCCTTCATTCCGGCATAAGGTTATGATTTCAAAAACCTTTTTAGGCAACCCCAGACGCTGGCGCAGTTCCGTCAACTGAATGACCTGCTGGACCAAAGCCAGAAAATAAATCATCCATTTTTCGTAGGGTTCATTGAGATAGAGGAGATCAAACCAGGCCAGGACCGTTCGAATTTCATTAAAGAGAGCCTCTCCTTTGGGGGGCAGAGCCCATTCCGGGTGGATAGCCTGGAGCAGCTTTAAATCAATCAGCCTTTTGATGACCGGCAGGGGGTTTTCTTCGTTCAGGATCAATTGGAGTTCGGTGAAAATCCTTTTGGGGGCCAGTTTTTCAATACCGCCGATGCGGATAGCGTTTTCGATCAGATTGGCGGTTAATTTCCCGATCTTAAATCCGAACCGTTGTTCAAAACGAATGGCCCGAAAGGCCCGGGTCGGATCCTCGACAAAGCTTAAGTTATGAAGGACCCGGATGGACCGTTCTTTCAGGTCTTTTTGAGCCCCGAAAAAATCGATCAGGATCCCGAAATGGCGGGGATTCAGTTTTACGGCCAGGGTGTTGATGGTAAAATCACGACGGTAGAGATCCATTTTAATAGAGCTGAGTTCCACCACCGGCAGGGCCGCCGGAGATTCATAATACTCGGAACGGGCGGTGGCCACATCCACCTTAAAGCCATCGGAGAAAATAAGGACCGCTGTTTTAAATTTAGTATGATAACGGATGCGGGCCGGGAACTTTTTGGCGTATTCCTGGGCGAAAGTAATCCCGTCTCCTTCGATGACGATATCGATATCCAGATTTTCGAATTTCAGGAAGAGATCCCGGATAAATCCGCCGACGGCATAAACGTTGTACCCGAGCTGGTCGGCCACCTCCCCCAGGGATTTAAGCAGTTGGATAATACGCCGGGACAGCCTTTCTTCCATCAGATAGCCCACATTCTTTTTTCGTACAAAATGAGGGGCTTTTCGGGAATCATAAAGAAATTCGGACATCGACGGGCCGCTGATGAGGATATTAAGCAAATCGGTTCGGGTGATGACCCCCTGGATCTTGCCCTGTTTGACCACCGGCAGTATTCTTTGTTTGTTCTCGATAATGAATTCCTGGATTTGAAACAAACTGGCCTCGGGGTCTATGGTCGAAAATTCCGTGGTCATGTATTCCCGGACCGGCAGATCTTTGAGACCATGAAAAATGGCTTTTTCGATGACCTGCCGGGTTATCAGGCCCAGCAGCTTTTCGTTTTCCATCACCAAAAGGACATTGATATTATAACGGGTCAGCAATTCGTTGGCATGTTCGATGGTCTCTCCGGGTTGAATCGACTTTACCGGAAAGGTCATCATGTCCCGGGCCTTGCGCTGGGGATTGATCCGGCTCTTCAGCTGGGCCATCAGCTTTTCTTCCACCTGAACCAGGGTTTGATCCTTGATTGTGGCCGAGGCGGCAAAAGGATGTCCCCCTCCGCCGAAGGTTAAAAGGATTTCTCCGACATTGATTTCCCGTATCCGGCTTCGGGCTACCAGGTAGATCCGGTCTTCCATTCGGGCCAGGGCAAACAGGCAATTGAGGTTTTCCATGTCCATCATCTTGTGCACCAGCACGGCGAAATCTCCCACATAGGAATCGGTGGAGGCCTTGGTCACCACGATCTCCACGTTATTGATGTGGTGCCGGGTGGCCGATTCCAGCATCTGATTCAAAAGGGAAATTTGTTCGGCGGTCAGCTCCCGGGTCAGCATGTCCGAGATCAGATTCAGGTTGGCCCCCTGTTCCAGAAGATAGGCGGCCGCCTGATAATCCTCCGGGGTAGTCGATCCAAAGGTAAAAGACCCGGTATCCTCATATACTCCCAGGGCCATCAGCGTGGCTTCGTCCGGGGTCAAGGGAATATTTTTTTCCTTTAATAAACGGGTCATCAGGGTCATGGTCGCCCCAACCGGTTGGATAATTTCCAGGCTTCCCTTGATGTCGTTAGCGGCTGCGGGATGATGATCATAAATATGAATATCCAATCCGGAACGGTTTAATATTTCCGCAAATCGCCCGATGCGTTCCGGCTGTCGGGTATCCACCAGGATCAAACGACGGATCCGTTCCAGCGGTACTTGTTTTATTTTGGTAAAGTTGTAGAGGTAGACCGTGGATTGGAGAAAAAAATTGCGCAAATTCTGTTCTTGTGAGCCGGGAAAAACCAGCCAGGCCTCGGGATAGAGTTTTTTAGCGGCCATCATCGAGGCCAGAGCGTCAAAATCGGTATTGAGGTGGGTGGTGATGACCTCGATACCGGTGGTTCCCTGGTTGTCGGAATGGTTGGCTGCCGGAATAGATTCCATTAAAAATCAGGCCCGAGGGTGAAATCTCCGGTAAACCTCCCGGAGGTGTTCATGGGTTACCAGGGTGTAGATTTGAGTGGTGGAAATATCGGCATGACCGAGCATGGTTTGAATAGAACGAAGATCGGCCCCGCCCTCCAGCAGATGGGTGGCAAAGGTATGTCTCAGGGTGTGGGGAGAGATCGTTTTCATTATTCCGGCCTCCCGGCCGTATTGGCGCAGTATTTTCCAAAATCCCTGCCGGGACAGCCGGCCTCCCCGGTTGTTGAGGAAAACCCAGGGGACCATTGTTTTCTTAAGCAGGGGAGGGCGTCCTTTTTCAAGATATTCCTTCAGGCAGCCGGAAGCCGCTTTTCCGATCGGGACTAATCGTTCCTTGGAACCTTTACCCATGGTCCGGATAAGATGGGCCTCCAGTTCCAGTTGGTTCAGGGTCAGGGAAATCAATTCGGAGACCCGCAACCCGGTGGCATAAAGGACTTCCAGCATGGCCGCATCCCTTAAGCCTCGGGGCGAATCGGTTTTGGGCTGATGGATCAGCCTTTCCACTTCCAATTCCGAGAGGGTTTTGGGCAAGGTCCTTTTGGGTTTGGGGCCTTGCAAAGGCAGAGTCGGATTGTCCTGGCGCAGGGACTCTTCCTGGAGAAATCGATAAAAGGACCTTAAGGCGGAGAGGATTCTGGCCTGAGTCCGGCCAGAAAGTTTTCGGGTCCGCAAGGTTCCCAGATATTCATAGAGAGTGTCGGATTGAGTTTGCATAATATCGGTAAGGCCTTGGGACTCCAGAAAACGAAAGTATTGGATCAAATCACGGCTGTAAGCCTCCAGGGTATTTGGAGAAAGACCTTTTTCAACCACTAAGAAATGAAGGAAACGGTCAAGGGGGATATCCAACATGAGGGGAATATAGCAGACCTTGGCCGCTCTGTCAAGAAAAGAAGAAAATTCTATTAGTTATGATGGGTTTGGAAAAGACTTTTCTTTACACCCTTTGCCATCCTGTCCTTCCTTTTTTTCAAACGGGGGAGTGATCTTAGGAAACCCCGGAGGTATTTTCCCGGGAAAATGGAAAGAAAAAATGCCTGTTGAACGTTGGGATAAAGGTTGAGTGCAGAAATATTTCAAATAGCTTGGGATAAGTTTTTGATTGATTTTCGGTACTTTTTATGGTAGTATTTTCGGTATCAAATCAAATTCGAGGAGGAGACGGAAGATGAATATCATTCCCGCCCAGGAAATTAAGAGGCGTGGTTTGGCGGCGGTCGATGATCTCATTGCCAAGGGAGATCTTCATGTGATCAGGAACAATCAGCCCCAGTATGTGGTCATTTCGGAAGACCGCTACCAGGAGTTGATCATGGCGGAGCAGGAGGCCTATTATGCCCGGGTTCGCGCGGCCTTATCGGAC
>CAZSTT010000086.1:2744-14104 GCA_964609705.1 uncultured Thermodesulfobacteriota bacterium | reverse complement strand
TTAGACAAAAAACTGAATCAATAGTTAAAACAAAATCCTTTTTAACTTTTTTCAGTTCATCCGGTCAACAGTTTTAAAGTGTTGGAATGGAGGGAAAGGGCATAATAACGACCCCAGGAAGGGACCGATTAACCGTTCCATTCCATGACCAGGGCATCCTCGCCGTCCGGTTCATAATAACCCGGACGGCGATAAAGGATTTCAAACCCCAGGGAACGATATAATCCAATAGCGGCCAGGTTGGAAGCACGAACCTCTAACAGCACTTTTGATATTCCTTTTTCTCCAGCCCGGCCCAACAGAAAAGTCATTAACCGGCGGCCAAGGCCTTGCCGGCGATAGTCGGGATGAATGGCGAGATTAAGCATCTGGATTTCGTCAAACACCGGCCAAAAACAAATATACCCTAAGATACAGGCGGAAGGTTCTTTGCGGATCAGATAAAGACTGGGGGGCGCTTTTTTTATTTCGGAAAGGAAGGAGCCTGGCGACCAGGGTTGAATAAATGATGCCGTTTCAATAGCCAATAACTCAGGCAGATCATCCAACTGGGCAGGAACAAAAATCAATCAAAACTCCTTACGGGTGCTTGATCTCCTTTTTTAAAATCTCTCCGGCCAAAGCAATACTTCTGAGACCGTAATCCTTGATCTCCCTGGCAACCTGATTCAAGGGTTTTCCTTCTCTCCTGGAAGCCAGACCGATTATCATGGGCAGATTGACCCCGGTCACCACCTCGACCTTTCCTTCGGCCAGAAAGGAAAGACTTATATTGGCTGGAGTCCCGCCAAACATATCCGTAAGCAGTATCACGCCATTCCCGGAATCCATCTTTTCAATGGCTTCGGAAATCTTTCCCCGCAGGGCCTCAACCTGGTCTTCAGGATTAAGGGACACCGCCTTGGCCTTTCCAATTTTCCCAACAATAAATTCCGCCGAGCGAATGAGTTCCAAACCCAGATTACAATGGGTTACAATTACAATTCCTATCATAGGCGTAATGCCTCCAAACTACCCCAACCGGATATCCCGGTGGCGGACATTGATCAGGAGTTTTTGCTTTTTTAAAAATTCGGCCAAGGCATTAATGATGGTAACCGAACGGTGTTTTCCTCCTGTGCAGCCAACAGCGATGGTCAGTTGAGATTTTCCTTCCTTCTGATATTGAGGAATCAGAAAAGAGATCAAATGGTAAAAATCCTTTAAGAAAACCTTGGTCTCTTTCCATTTCATAACATAGTCGATAACCGGCTTTTGATTCCCGTCCATTTCCTTCAGTTCTGTGACAAAAAAGGGATTGGGCAGGAAGCGTACATCCATAACGATATCGGCTTCATTAGGCAAGCCGTATTTATAGCCGAAAGAAATGAGATTCATGTTCATTTTGACCGGTTGGGCCACTTTGGAGAAAAGCCGAAGGATCTCCTCCCGGAGTTGATGAACGTTAAGATGGCTGGTATCCAGACGATAAGTGGCCAACCGTTTAATAGGTTCCATTTTCTTTCTTTCCAATCGAATGGTCATGGAAAGAGTCCTGTTTTCTCCAAGGGGATGGTGGCGCCGGGTCTGACTGTATCGGCGGATCAAAATTTCTTCATCGGCTTCTAAAAATAGGATTTCTACAATATTCCCCTTGCGTTTGACTTCCTGATAGATCTTCGGGAAGCTGGTTAAAAAATCTTTCCCCCGAAGGTCCATAACCAGTGCAATTTTAAAAACTTCCCTGGATATCTGATCCCTAAGTTCCAGGAAGCGGGGGAGCAGGGTAGCCGGCAGATTATCGATACAAAAAAAGCCGATATCCTCAAAAGCCTTCAAAGCCGTGCTTTTGCCCGATCCGGATAACCCGGTAATAACCACCAAACGGATACTTTTATGCGGCATTCAATTCCCAATACATAGTGACCCTGATGGGTGACAGGTGATGAGGAAGAAAAAGGTTCGTCATGGATATTAAATAAAATCTGAAAAAGAGAAATATCCCGGGATTCCCGATTGGTCGTTCATCTTGCCACTCCTGACCTGCCGTTTGTTACAGGTCAGGAAAGGTCATCTTGTTCCTGAATGACCTTATGCAATGCTTCCCGGTCTGGTGCCCGGGAGAGACTCTCTCTAAAGGCGCTGTTTTTTAGAAAACGGGAGATCTTGGCCAGGGCCTTCAGATGAAGGCCGGCAGAGTCTTCCGGGGCTATTAAAACAAAAAAATAATAGGCCGCTTTCCCATCCAAAGAATCAAAGGGGACCCCATGACCTGAACGTCCGAAGGCGATAATCATTTGGTCAATGGTTTTCAATTTTCCATGAGGAATGGCAAACCCCTCTCCGATCCCGGTACTGCCCAACCGTTCCCGGTCCAGCAAAACCAGCAGGACTTCTTCGGCATTCAGGCTGCTGACATGACCGGCAATCCAATCGGCCAGTTCCGAAAGAACCCCTTCCTTATTTAGGGCTTTCAGATCCGGCACAATTAAATCAGAGGTTAAATACTGGCAGATTTTCATAGTAAACACACAGAGGGCTATCGGCAAGGGGCTATAGGCTATAGGCCAATAAATTCAATAAACTTTTCAACCTATGGCCTCTTGCCCCTAAAAATTTTTCTTTGAGTGTTATTGGACATAATATTCCATCATCGAGACTGGCAGCGAATTTCAACTGGTCGGCTCGATCAATCCAAAATTTCCATCCTTCCGGCGATACAGAACATTAATCAGTCTCGTTTTGGAATTGGTAAATACCAGGAATTCATCGTTGGACAATTTGAGCTGTAAAGAAGCCTCTTCTGCATCCATGGGTTTGGCCAGGATACTTTCGGTCTTCACAATTTGGGGAGAATCCTCTTCTTCGGTTTCCCCTTCTTCCCGAGTTTTTGTCACCTCAGTCTGCCCCTTGGTTTTCCCATCCGCTTTATGTTCCTTAACTTTTTCTCGATGCCGTTTGATCTGTTTTTCAATTTTATCCAAAACCATATCGATGGCCGAATATAAGTCCCCCGTTTCTTCCTGAGCCTTGATCTTAAAACCGTTAGCCGAAATAGTCACATCGGCGGTATGCCTAAATTTTTGAATGGACAGGACCAGGTGAATTTCCACCGGTTCCTCCATATATTTTTTAAACCGCGCCATCCGAGTTTCCGCATAGCTCTTTAAATGATCTGATGGATCTACATTCCGGAAGGATACAGAAATTTGCATAATAACCTCCTTGGTTAGCTAATCTTCTTTCTCTTTCTTATCTTCTCTCCCAACCCCTGTTTTTTGGGAGCGAATCCAATCCTGGATAGGAATATTTTTTCTCTTATTAGAGGGAAGGACCCTCAAGGCTTCCCGGTACTTGGCCACCGTACGACGGGCGATGAATATATTATCTTTTAACAGGCATTCGGTGAGTTCCTGATCACTCAAGGGATGGGCCTGATCCTCTTGGCCGATCAGAAGTCGTATCTTTTCCTTGACGCTTTCCGAGGCAACGGATTCTCCATTGGCTCCGGGAACCGAACTGTTGAAGAAAAATTTCAATTCAAAAATTCCCTGGGGAGTATGGACATACTTATTGGTGGTCACCCGGCTGATGGTCGATTCATGCATCTGGACCTCTTCGGCCACATCTCTTAAAATCAGGGGTTTTAAAGCCCCGACCCCGTGGTCAAGAAATTCCCGTTGAAACTTAAAAATACATTCCGCCACACGGTAGATGGTTCTTTGCCGTTGATGGATGCTCTTGATCAACCATATGGCTGATCGCAGTTTTTCCTGAATATAATCACGGGTAGCCTCCGAAACGGATCCCCGGTGATCCAGCGCCTGCTTATAAAAGGAATTGATCTTCAAACGGGGAAGGCCGTCTTCATTCAGGACGATATGAACTTCATCCCCCATTTTATAAACATAAATATCCGGACTGATATATTGGGATTCTTCGTCACTGTAAGCCCGACCCGGTTTGGGGTCAAGATGTAAAATGATATCAATCGCTTGAAAAACTTCTTCAATGGGGGCCTGTAACGTTCGGGCAATGACCTGGTAATTTTTTGTTTCCAGTGAATTCAGATGATCTCTGATAATTTTATCCACCCAGGGATTTTGATTTGGCAGGTGATGGGCCTGGATCAGCAGACATTCCTTGAGGTCCCGGGAACCCACTCCCAGAGGGTCAAACTCTTGGATACGCGACAATACCTTTTCCGCCAAGGTTACTTCTTGATGGGTGCTTTGAGAAATTTCTTCCAGCGAAGCCGTTAGATAGCCATTGACATCTAAATTCCCGATAATCTCGGAGCCCACGGTTTCTTCTTCAGAAGTCAAATTGGAAAGGGAGAGCTGCCACATCAAATGATCGGTCAACGAAGTTTTTTTGGAGACTATATTTTCATAGGAAGACTGGTCATGGTCTTCAAAAGTGTCTTCACTGCGCGGGGTATAGTAGTCATTAATATAAAGGTCCCAATCCGTCCCTTCAAAGGCCTGTTCTCCGATAGTCACCTCGGGTTGTCGATCCTCCGGCTCGGTTTCCGGCTCCCCCGGAGCCTTTTCAATCTGGGTAGGCTCCAGTTCCTCAGTCAAAGCCTCCTCTAAAATCGGATTGGCCTCCAATTCCTGATGGAGATTTTCCAGGAGCTCCAAACGGGACAATTGCAGCAATTTGATGGCCTGTTGCAGTTGAGGGGTCATAATCAACTGTTGGGCCAGCTTAAGTTGTTGTTTAATTTCTAAAGCCATTAAGGTAACTGAAACTTATCTCCAAGATATATTCTTCGCGCGGTCTCACTTTCAGCCAGCTCTTGGGGAGTCCCTTCCTCCAGGACCACCCCCTCATTAATAATATAGGCCCGGTCACAGACCGAAAGGGTTTCCCGAACATTGTGATCCGAAATAAGGATCCCGATATTCTTACCTTTCAAGGTTTCAATGATATTCTGGATATCATTGATGGCCAATGGGTCGATCCCGGCAAAGGGTTCATCAAGCAAAATAAAAGAAGGGGAGGTCACTAGGGCCCTGGTAATCTCCACCCGTCTCCGTTCTCCCCCGGAAAGAGAAAAAGCCTTATGATGGGCCAGATGGGTCAATTTAAGTTCCTGTAGTAGGCCCTCTAACCGGGTTTCCCGCTCGACCGGTGAGATATCCAGGGTTTCCAAAATCCCCATGATGTTTTCGGCTACCGTCAGCCTGGTAAAAATCGAAGGTTCCTGAGGAAGATAATTAATGCCTTTTCGAGCCCTGAGGTACATGGGGAGTTCACTAATATCCTCCCCGCTTAACAAAATAGTTCCTTGATCCGGACGGGTCAGACCGACAATCATATAAAAAGTCGTCGTTTTCCCGGCACCGTTTGGCCCCAATAATCCGACAATCTCCCCCTCGGTCAACTGCAGGCTGACTTTGTTGACCACCGGCTTTCTGTGATAGATTTTTACCAGGTCCTGAACGGCTAACTGTTTCATTATGCCCTAAACCGTCATGCCACGCTTTTGTTGGCATGATACCACGATCCGGTCGGCTTTGCCGACCTTCTTAAGAGGCCTCCAAAGGAGGCCGGGACATGAAAATAGACCCGGATCAACGAGTCACCCAGAAACATATTTTCGCGTTAAATCAATAGGTTGTTTTTCTCCGGGTGATCAAAATACGTTTAGAGGCAAAACCTTGGTTGAACCTATTTTTCTTCTTGATAAATAACAGCCCGCACCCGGGTCGACCCCTTGCTGGTAACCAAGGCCCTGTCTTCTTTTAACCAAACAGTGATCTCCTCACCCTTGACCAAGTTTTTTCCCTGCCAAAATTCAGCCTTACCTGAAAGGACGATCCGCTGGTCGGCATTGGTAAAAACAGCGGTTTCCCCGGTGGCGACATTCTTGCCTTGTACTACCTTGACCTGACCGGAGGCTATGATCTTGTCCACCTGGCTCTGCTGGGTCGGGTTTTTTTTCTCATTCCCTTTTGACTGGGATGAAGAAGGTTTCTTTCCGGTTTCTCCGGACGAATAAATCACCATTTTATTGCAATAAATGTTCAGGGTCTCTTTCCCTTTTTGTTCCTGCTTGGCCACAACATTCCCCGTAAAAGTGGCTGTCTTATTTTTATTGTCCAATTCCAGAGTATCCGCGTCGGTGATGATAGGGCGGTTGTCAGATGAAGAGTCTTCATTTTTTCCATGGACCCCCATAGGTCCTAATAACCAGGTCCCCAGCAGGGTCAGACCCACGAAAAAAAAAAGTGCTCTCTTGAATACGGCCATGTGCATCCTCCCTCTCACGACTTAAGAAAAGAATGATAAAGCGTCATTCTCACCTTATTTTTCACCCGAACCTTCTGAGAATCGAGATTCATGGTCATCCCCTGACCCTCCAAGGAAATAGATGGTCCTTTGAGGGTGACCTTCCCTTCCGAAGATACTTCCCTAATATCATCTCGGTAATAAAGGAAAGGGACTTTAACTTCGTAGCTCTCCGGCGTCGAAATAACCACCTCTCCTTCAATGACAATATTTTTGGTCTGGGTATCCAATTTCCCCATATTTCCCACCAGGCGGATTGGTTTATCCCCGTTGGTAAAATAGGTCAGGGTAATCTTTTTAAAGGAAACCAGGTTCTTAGGTTCCAGGTATTCGACTGCCTCGGCCTTCAGTTCCCAGAGCTTAATCCCTTCTTTAATCTGAACAAAATTAATTTCCTGCAATCCCACTTGCCCAGGTCCGCTGCCGGCCGTTGAAACCTTGGGTACGGGAGTTGCCGGCTTCTGAGTCCTGAAAGCATACAACCCTATCCAGAAAGCGACAACACAAAGAATGCCAAGAATCAGGAGATTCTTTAATTTTTTTATATTAATCAACTCGCCCCTGGGTGCAGCCATATCTAATTTTAAGTAGTTGAATTAACTAAAATTAATTCCATCACCCCGATCCATTTATCACCAATTCACTTTTAAATCCATACTTTCGCAGTATGGCTTCCCATTTCCCTTGAGCTTTGAGAATCAATTCGGACACTTCCCGAACAGCCCCCAAGCCTCCGGCGGTTCCCGTAATATAATCCACTTCTTTCCGGACCAGGGGATGGCCATTACTCACACTGATGGAAAAACCGACTTTTTTAAGCAGTCGAAGATCCATAAAATCATCCCCCATGAAGGAAACCTGATCCGAATCAAGTTTTATTTCTTGAAGAAGATTTTCATAGAGAATCATCTTATCCTCGATCCCCTGAAAAAGAAAGGAAATACCCAATTCTTTGGCCCTCTTTTCAACAGCCCCGGAGGAACGTCCGGAAAGAATCCCCACCTTGATTCCTTCCTTTAACAGCCAGCGGATTCCCTGGCCGTCCTGCACGTGAAAGCATTTTATCTCCCGGCCTTTTTCATCATAAAAGATCCTCCCATCGGTCATCACACCATCCACATCCAATAACAGTAATCTGATCTTTCGGGCTTTGCTGATTATTATATTATTCATTTAATAATTTTCAATATAAGGTTCAAGGTTTAAGGTTTAAGGTTGTAAGATGAAAATCATTTCCCTCAGGTCATTTGGGGTTCCGGTCTGAATCCCATCGTCCTTACACCCTGAACCTCACACCTTATACCTTTTTTTTCACCAGTTCATGGATGGCCATCAGGGTCCGTAACAAAGGCTCCAACTGATTCAGCGGCCAGGAATTGGCGCTATCGGAAAGGGCCTTTTCCGGCTCGAGGTGGACTTCCAGGAAAACCCCCTGAACACCGGCCGCCACCGCCGCCCGGGCCAAATAGGGAACAAACTCTCGCTGTCCGCTGGAGACCCCTTGTCCGCCCCCCGGTAGCTGGACGCTGTGGGTAGCATCAAAGATAACGGGATAACCCAAGCCGGCCATAATCGGCAGGGACCTCATATCCACCACTAAATTATTATATCCGAAACTGGCTCCCCTTTCAGTCAAAAGGATCTGATCATTCCCGGTGGCGGCGATTTTTTCGGCCACAAACCGCATGTCCCAGGGTGAAAGAAACTGGCCTTTTTTAACATTAACCGGCAAACCGGTTTGGCCTGCCGCCGACAAAAGATCGGTCTGCCGGCATAAAAAGGCCGGTATCTGGATGACATCCAGGACTTGAGCCGCTTTTTCAATTTCATTGACTTGATGGACATCGGAGAGAACAGGAAGTTCAAACCGGGTCCGGATAAAGTCTAATAAATCCAAGCCGGCTTCCAGACCGGGACCTCGAAAACTACGGATCGATGTCCGATTGGCTTTATCGTAGGAAGCCTTAAAGACAAAAGGGATGTTCAGGCGGTCCCGAATTTCCTGAAGTTCACGGGCGATGGCTACGGTAGTTGATTCATCTTCGATGACGCAAGGACCGGCGATGACCAAAAGGGGGGCGGTCTCTCCAACAATCCAATTACCTAGGCGTATTTCGTTCAAGAGAATTTTACCCGCTTAATGACTTTGAGAATATTTCAAAGATGCCCGAATAAACTCTCGGAACAAGGGATGCGGGTCCATGGGACGGGATTTGAATTCCGGGTGAAACTGGCAGCCCAGAAACCAGGGGTGGTTATGGAGTTCGACAATCTCAACTAAGGACCCATCCGGAGAAAGCCCACTCAAAATAAGACCCTTTTCCGTTAAGGATTCTTTATATTCCATATTGAATTCATAGCGGTGTCTATGTCGCTCGAACACCTCTTCTTTCTGATAGCTCTCAGAGGCCAGGGTATTGGGCTTGAGTTCACAGGGATAAGCTCCCAGACGCATGGTTCCGCCCAAATTTGTATCCTTATCCCGGTGCTCGATTTTTTGCGTTCGATAATCAAACCATTCGCTCATCAGATATATTACCGGATACGGGGTTTTCGGATTGACTTCCGTGGTATTGGCCTCCTCCAGACCGGCCTTTGATCGGGCAAACTCGATTACGGCCATATGCATGCCATAGCAGATTCCAAAATAAGGTACGAGATTTTCCCGGGCATAGCGAACCGAAGCGATCTTTCCTTCGACCCCTCGAGAACCAAATCCGCCGGGAACCAGGACCCCATCCACTTTGGATAGAAAGTGTTCAGCCCCTTCCTTTTCAACCTCTTCCGAGTCGACGTAATGAAGGTTCACCTTGCAATTATTGGCAAAGCCCCCATGACACAAAGCTTCATTCAGGCTCTTGTAAGATTCCTTCAGATGGATATACTTCCCCACAATGGCAATTTGAACCGGAATAGTCAGGTTTTTTATGGTCTTATTCAAGGCCTCCCAGTTTTCCAGCCGCGGAGCCCGGGTCCAAATATTCAACCGTTCGACGATTTTATCATCCAAACCCTCTTGATGAAAAAACAAGGGGACTTCATAGATACTCTCAACATCCTTGGCTGTGATAACCGCATCCTTTTCTACATTACAGAAAAGGGCTATTTTGGCCTTGATTTCCGGAGACAGGGCCTGTTCGGTCCGGCAAAGCAGGATATCGGGCTGAATACCGATACTTCGAAGTTCTTTCACGCTGTGCTGGGTAGGTTTGGTTTTTACTTCACCCGCAGTCTTAATATGAGGGACCAGGGTCAGATGGATATATAGGACGTTTTCCTTCCCCACATCGGATTGAAATTGACGAATAGCCTCAAGAAAGGGAAGGCTTTCAATATCCCCCACCGTACCGCCGATCTCTATAATGGCCACGTCGGTTTCATCGGCCATGAGTAAGATACTGTTTTTGATCTCATCGGTAATATGAGGGATAACCTGGACCGTGCCTCCCAAATAATCTCCCCGTCGTTCCTTGGTAATGACGGAATGGTAAATCCTCCCTGTGGTAAAATTATTAATCTGACCCAATTTAACCGAGGTATATCGTTCATAATGCCCCAAATCCAGATCGGTCTCGGCCCCATCATCGGTCACATAGACTTCTCCATGCTGGAAGGGGTTCATCGTCCCCGGATCCACATTGATATAGGGGTCCAGTTTTTGGAAAGTGATCTTGAGCCCTCGGGCCTCGAGAAGTGCTCCGATGGAGGCCGAAGCCAGTCCTTTTCCCAAAGAAGAAAGTACGCCGCCGGTTACAAAAATAAATTTGGTTTTCATTGGCCGATGCAACCTTTCCTGCCCTTCACGTTATCGAAACTTAACCCAAAACAAAAAAAAAGTCAACTTAACAGATAGGCCCCTTTTACTTGAAAAAAATAATAAAAACTAGTATCATGCCCTAAACATTAATCGTTTTAATACGAAAATAGGATTCACCACCCAACGAGCCTATTTTCATCCGGCTTCCGTCCGGAAGCCTTTTTAAAGGTCAGCCAAGCTGACCGTATGGTGGCGTCACGCCACTAAAAGGCGTGGCATGACGGCTTAGTCCTGAGTTGGGAGTTCGGAGCAAAATTCCTTCACTCCGAACTCCCAACTCCGAACTTGTATTTCGAAAGTATTTAATCACTGAACCCTTTAGTACGAAAATAGGTTTCAAGGTTACTCACGGCCTTGGCCTATTTTCATGATTCGTGGTGCCACGCCCCAAAAGGCGGGGCATGGCGGTTTAATACCAAGGAGGGCTGATGCAGGTTAAAAATTGGATGATCAAGAAAGTGGTGACCATTTCTAAAAATGCCCTTATCACGGATGCCCTGACCTTGATGAAAAAATATTCCATCAGGCATCTTCCCGTGGTCGAAGATAAAATTTTGATAGGCCTGATTACCGAGAGCGATCTACGGCATGTTATGATTCCTTCTCTTATGAATGAAATGCGTCTAGACCAGGTCATGCTCAAAAACCCGGTTACCATCGGCCCGAACGAATCCCTTGAAGAAGCGGCCCGATTAATCTACCGCTACAAAATTGGGGGACTCCCTGTGGTCGACAAAGAGAAATTGGTAGGCATATTAACCACACCCGATATTCTGGCAGCCTTTATTCAATTGATGGGGGTCTTTGAAACCAGCTCCCGCCTGGATATCAAACTGGCGGCACGGCCAAAGGCCTTTGAGGAGGCTTCCGGAATCATCCAACAAAAAGGAGGGCAAATCATCAGTGTGGGGATGATGGGCAAAGGACCCAAAAAAACCTATCTTTTCCGATTAAAACGGTGCCCGTTGGAACCGATCATCCTGTCCCTGGGGAAGAAAGGGCATCAGGTCATCTCTTCAGAGGAATGAAAAAAAAGTTACTCGTTCCTGGGTACTTGTTTCTGGTTATTCATTATAGGCTTTAAAAGAGATTTTGTGCGGAGGACTCCGAACCGGCGCCCTTAAATTGTGCTTCTTAAACCTCCTTCCCTTCTGGAACGAGAAACCAGCAACGAGCAACCCGTTAACGTTTTTCAGATCAAAAAAGAACTCATGCCTTCCTCCAAAACCCAAAAACTCATTACCTATCTCAAACAATTTCAACCCGG
>CAZSTT010000086.1:0-2644 GCA_964609705.1 uncultured Thermodesulfobacteriota bacterium | reverse complement strand
GCAGGCCCGCCCCTTTCTGAATCAAATGGGCATTAAATTTCTCCTTGACGGGACCAACGCCGACGACCTCAAGACTTATCGTCCGGGAATCCGGGCATCGAAAGAGGGCAAGATCATCAGTCCCTTAGCCCTATTGGGTTGGACAAAGAAAGAAATTCGGCAAGTCAGCCGGGGTCTTGGTCTGCCAACCTGGAATCAGCCCTCCTCCCCCTGTATGGCTACCCGGGTGGCTTATGGACAGGCGATTACCCTCCCCCTGCTTAAACGCCTGGCCCGGGGAGAGGAGATCCTGCACCAAATGGGTTTTAATGAATGCCGCCTGCGATTTCATCATTCTTTGGTTAGAATAGAAATTCCGGAAAATAAATTAAATTTGTTGATGGACCCCGGAAAGAAACATGACTTATTAATCCGTCTTTCAACCCTTGGTTTTACTTACATTACCCTTGATCTTAAAGGATTTCGTTCGGGCAGCATGGATGAGGGGTTAATAAATCGCAGGAGGAGCGCTTCGCTTAAGGAGCGTTCTGCAAAAAGCAGGGATTGAGGGACGCCCGGAAGAAAAACCGGGCTTGAGGAGCACTTCGTTTGAGGGCCGCTTCGCTTAAGGGTAAGGAATTGCCTCAAATTCCGCGTCAGCGGAAGGCTCCTCAAATCCCCCGCAGGGGGATGCTCATCAAGCGCCGCGCTCCTTGAGCGTAGCGCTCCTCAAACAGTTTTTTTCAGGAGGAACAGTGGAATTTCCAGATCAAATCGCTAAGAAGGCCAGGATACGGGAAACCATGGGCCTTATTAAAAACAAGTTCTTGGTATTGAGCGGAAAAGGAGGGGTGGGGAAAAGCACCGTGGCCGTTCATCTGGCGGTGGCCCTGTCAAACCGGGGATTTCCGACCGGCCTTTTGGATATCGACCTTCATGGACCGAGCATCCCCAAGATGATGGGGCTTTCCGGCCAAAAAGTGACGGTTGAAAAAGGTTTTCTAAAACCCCTGGCCTTCGATGAAAAACTGAAGATCATTTCCATGGCCTCCATCCTGGATGATCGGGAAACCGCGGTTATTTGGCGGGGTCCTCGCAAAGGAAGTGCCATACGTCAGCTTCTGGGAGACGTCCTTTGGGGTCCTTTGGATTTTTTGATCATTGACGCCCCCCCGGGGACCGGAGACGAATCCCTGTCCATCGCCCAATTAGTTCCGGATGTCCGGGCCATCGTAGTCACCACTCCTCAACAAGTTGCCATCGAGGATGTCCGACGTTCCTTGCAATTTTTAAACAAAGTCTCCCTGGAAATTGTTGGGGTCATCGAGAATATGAGCGGTTTGATCTGCCCCCACTGCCGGGAGGAAATAAATCTTTTCAAACAGGGCGGGGGAGAAGCCCTGGCCCGGGAATGGGGGGTCCCTTTCCTGGGCCGGATTCCTTTAGATCCGAATCTGGTTTTAGAAGCCGATGCCGGCCGGCCCTATTTCCATGGTCATGAAAATTCAGCTGTAGCCCAAGCCTTTAACCGGATTGTTGATGAAGTCCTGAAAACAAGCAAGAGGCCTGAGGGGAGAGGCAACAGGCAAGAATGAAAGGGTTTGCCTCCTGCCTCCTGCTTCTCCCTTTCACGCCTCACGTTTCGCATTTCTCATCTCTTTCAATTTTTTGAAAAATATATATGGTCAAAAAAGGATTCCGCCTTTCCCTGAGTATGCTGGGTATTAATGTAGACAGAGACCCCTCCTGCCTTAGGGGGCTCTTTCTTGAATAACTTTTTATAATCCTCATAAACATTCCGTTTTTCCTGCACCCACTGATTCAGCTTCTCAGGACCGGCCTGAAGAACGATGACTTTAGACTTCGACCAGGCCGGGCTTTCTCCTTCCGCTCCTTTGTTCTTCAGATTGCTTTCCCAGAGATAACCGACAATTTCGGTATTCACTTTGGACGGAAAACGCGGGAAAAGGACATACATTTGGGCGGCTTGATCATCCGTTTCCTTTTTGAGGAAATCCCCTTTTTCCGGCAAACGGGTCACTTTCCATTTCCAGTTCAGATAGGGGTAGTCTTTGATGGAAAAAGTCATTTCTTTCCTTAAACCAAACGATGAATTGTTGGAAATAAAGCGCACATAGACATTGTCATCCGATTGTTCCACTTTTATTTGCGGGTCCCCTGTTTTTTTTTCCAATTGCCACCCTTGAGGGACGTTGTCGGTCACCTTTCCCAAAGAAAATTTATCCACCCACAAAATCCCCTCCTGGGCCTTGGAACTCATGATGATCGATAACCCAAAGATGATGAAAAACCCGGCCACTATCCCCTTTTTCATAACCATTCCTTTCCTGTTTTTAAATTTCACCCCGGTCAGCCCCCTTGAGGCCAGACAATCTCCCTTCCCCTCCAGGTTAATGGAAAATAAAAGGAGTATTTAACACGAGAATAGCGTTTAAAGTCCAACGAGTCTATTTTCGTGATTGGTGGTGTCACGCCACCAAAGGCGTGGCATGACGGTTTAGTTTCCATCCGGAAATTCGAATTTCCAAATGGAGCTATTAGCCATCAACAAAAACCTTTACTGTTATTAAGGGTCTCATAATAATATTGACTAAATAGGACCGAGGGGAATTTATTTTTGGGTCGGTCGGCTTTGCCGACCTAA